>JBEIFW010000088.1:0-13924 GCA_040382215.1 Acidimicrobiales bacterium | reverse complement strand
CGCTGCGCGCGCCGATGATCCGCCCGAGCGGGGCCCGCACCGTCGGGCCGTCCGGCACGGCCGGCAGGTCGACCGCCGTGGGCTCGACCGGCGCGCCGGGCAGGCCGCCCGGTGTCGAGTCGACCACGGTTCGGTCCCCACCGACGACCACCTCGTGGTGGACGAGATCGCCGGGCACGAGCGTCGGCCAGTACACCCCGTAGGCCTCGGCCTCGCGCGGGCCGCCCGAGCCGAAGTACCCCGGGTACGACGCCAGGCCCAGTTCCACCGCCGGCGAGGCGAACGCCCGGCCGACCTTGCGCGCGTCGTCGTCCTTCACCGTGATGGTGAGGCTTGCAACGGCTTCCTCGTTGGTGCCGGGGTCGGTCTTGTCGAGCCGCCAGAACTGCCGGGTGACCTCCCGGAATGCATCCTTGCCACCCGGCAGGTGGGCCCACAGCTGCGCTTCGACCAAGGCGGCCTTGGCCTCGATGTCGAGACCGGTCAACAGGAAGTTCATCGAATTGCGGTAGCCGCCCTCGTAGTTGATGCAGACCTTGAGGGTTTCGGGCGCTGGCTCGCCCCGCACGTCGGAGATCCGGACCCGGTCCGGGCCCTCCTGGGCGAGGCGGATCGTGTCGAACCGGGCGACGACGTCGGGGTTGAAGTACCGCGGGCCGCCGATCTCGTAGAGGAGCTGCGCAGTGACGGTGCCGACGGTGACGGCACCGTCGGTGCCCTCGTGTTTGGTGATCACCGACGAGCCGTCGGGATAGATCTCCGCGATCGGGAACCCGGGGTGGATCATCCGGGGGATCTCGGTGAAGAAGCTGTAGTTGCCACCGGTGCACTGGCATCCGCACTCGATGACGTGACCGGCCACGCAGGCGCCGGCGAGCGCGTCCCAGTCGGTGCGGGTCCAGCCGAACTTCCACGCAGCCGGCGCCATCACGACGGCGGCGTCGGTGGTACGCCCGGTGATGACGATGTCGGCGCCCCGGTTGAGGGCCTCGACGGCGCCCCAGCAGCCGAGGTAGGCGTTGGCCGTCATGGCCTTGCGGGCGCCGTAGGGCGCGCCGGTGTCGAGGTTGGCGAGGTCGTGGCCGGCGGCCTGCAGGTCGCCGAGGCGGTCGAGCAGGTCGTCACCGGCCACGTAGGCGATCGTCGGGTTCAGGCCGAGCTTGCCCGCCACGGTGTGGACCGCTTCGGCGCAGCCGGCCGGGTTGAGCCCGCCGGCGTTGGTGACGACCTTGATCCCTTTGTCGAGGCAGGTCCCCATCACCTGCTCCATCTGGGTGACGAAGGTGCGGGCGTAGCCCGTGTTGACGTCCTTGGCCCGGTTCTTGGCCAGGATCAGCATGGTCAGCTCGGCCAGCCAGTCGCCGGTGAGGGCGTCGATCGGGCCGCCCTCGACCATTTCACGGGCGGCGGCCACCCGGTCGCCGTAGAACCCGGAGCAGTTCGCGATCCGGATCGGGGTGTTCGCGGTCATCAGCCGGCCTCCTCCACGTGCAGCAGGGCGGCGCCCCGCTCGAGCTGGTCGCCTGCGGCGACCGACACCGCGGTCACCGTCCCGTCGGTCGGGGCGGTGATGCGGTGCTCCATCTTCATCGCTTCCAGGATCAGCAGCACCTGACCGGCGCTGACCGTGTCGCCGACGGCGACACGCACGTCGAGCACCTTGCCCGGCATCGGTGCGGTCAGGCCACCGGTCGGGGCGTCGCTGCCGGGCACCGTGAACCGGGGGAGCACGACGACGTCGAGGTCGACCGCGCCGTCGTGGACGTAGAGCCGATCGCCGGCGGCCGGCCCGGCGCTGCCGCCCCGGGTGACCTGCAGCCGGACCCGGCGGTCGCCGACGGTGGCGTCGATGCCGGCCGGGGACCACTGGTGGATCGTGGCGGTCGTGCCGTCCCCGAGGCGGAACCGGCCGTCGCGCCGGATCCGGTACCGCACCTCGATCCGTTCGCCACCGAGGTCGAGCGCGACGCGTTCGTCGGGCATCCGGGCGTTGCGCCAGCCCGACGGCAGGTACTCGAGCACCCGGGCCGAGGCCCGGTTCGTGCCCTGTACCCACAGCGCCACGCCGGCGGCGACCCGGGCGAGGCGTTCCGGCGCCGGCTCGACCGCGCGCGCCGGTGCGTGCTCGTTGATGAACGCCGTCGTGGTGTCACCGGCGAGGTAGGCGTCGTGACGCAACGTCGCCACGAGGAAGTCCCGGTTGGTGATCACGCCGCCGAGGTGGGTGCGCTCGAGCGCGAGCGCCAGGCGCAACGCCGCCTCGGCGCGGGTGGGGGCGTGGGCGATCACCTTGGCCAGCATCGGGTCGAACGAGGTGCCGACCACCGAGCCCTGGCGCACACCGGCGTCCCACCGCACCGCCGGCTCGGCCGCAGGAGCGAATGCCGTCAGCGTGCCGGTGGCGGGGAGGAAGCCGTTGGCCGGGTCCTCCGCGTACAGGCGCACCTCGACGGCGTGGCCGGTGAGGGTCACGTCGTGCTGGCCGTAGCCGAGCGGGGCGCCCGCCGCGATCCGCAACTGCTCGCGCACGAGGTCGAGCCCGGTAACGGCCTCGGTGACGGGGTGCTCCACCTGCAGGCGGGTGTTGACCTCGAGGAAGTAGAAGGGACGCCGGCCGTCGGGTCCGGGCGCGTCGTCGACGAGGAACTCGACCGTGCCGGCCGAGACGTAGCCGAGGCGACGCGCCAGCGCGAGCGCGGCCTCACCCATTGCGGCCCGCATCGCGGGGTCGACCACGGGTGAAGGCGCCTCCTCGACGACTTTCTGGTGGCGCCGTTGGATCGAGCATTCGCGCTCGCCGAGGTGCACGAGGTTGCCGTGGGTGTCGCCGAGGATCTGGATCTCGATGTGGCGGGCACGGGGCACATAGCGCTCGAGGAACACGGTCGCATCGCCGAAGCCGCCGAGGGCCTCACGCTGCGCGGCCTCGACCGACTCGAGCAGGTCGTCGGGCGTGTGCACGATCCGCATGCCCTTGCCGCCGCCGCCGGCAGCAGCCTTGACGAGCAACGGGTAGCCGACCTCGGCCGCGCCGTCGACCCCTTCGGCCGACGGGAGCGTCGGCACGCCGGCCTCGACGGCGAGGCGCTTGGCCGCGAGCTTGTCCCCCATCGCCGAGATCGCCTCGGGCCCGGGGCCCACCCACACGAGCCCGGCATCGAGCACGGCCCGGGCGAACCCGGCGTTCTCGGACAGGAAGCCGTAGCCGGGGTGCACGGCGTCGGCGCCGGTGGCCGTCGCCGCGGCGACGATGCCGGCCGGGTCGAGGTAGGTGCCCGAGGCGAGCCGCACGGCGTCGTCGGCCTCGGACACGAACGGGGCGTCGGCATCGGCGTCGACGTACACGGCGACCACCCGCATCCCCATGGCCCGGGCGGTACGGGTGATGCGGCGGGCGATCTCGCCCCGGTTGGCGACGAGCAGGGTGCGCAACGTGCTCACAGCCGGAACACCCCGTAGCCTTCGGCGCCCTCGACCGGGCGGTTGCGTACGACCGACAGACAGAACCCGAGCACCGTGCGGGTGTCGCGGGGATCGATGATCCCGTCGTCGCTGATGGCCCCGGTGGCCTGCAACGCCAGCGATTCGGCGTCGTGGCCGGCCTCGACTCGTTCCCGGATCACGCGGTCGGCCTCCTCGTCGAAGGGTTGACCGGCGCGGGCGGCCTGGCCCCGCCGGACGATGGACATGACCCCTGCGATCTGGGCGCCGCCCATGACGGCGATCTTCGAGGTGGGCCAGATGAACGTGAACCGGTTCCCGAAGGCTCGGCCCGACATGCCGTAGGTGCCGGCGCCGTAGCTCGAGCCGAGGATCACCGTGAGGTGCGGGACCGTCGAGTTCGACACGGCGTTGATGAGCATGCTGCCCCGCTTCACCATGCCGGCCCGTTCGTAGTCCTTGCCCACCATGAACCCGGTGATGTTCTGCAGGAACACGAGCGGGATGTCCTGCTGGTTGCACAGCTGGATGAAGTGGGCGCCCTTCTCGGACGACTCGGGGAAGAGCGCACCGTTGTTGCCCAGGATCCCGACCGGGTGGCCGTGGATCGACGCCCACCCGCACACGAGCGTGGGGCCGTAGAGCGCCTTGAACTCCTCGAACCGGGAGCCGTCGACCACGCGGGCGATCACGTCGCGCACGTCGATCGGCTGGCGCAGGTCGCGCCCGATCACGCCGAGCAGCTCCTCGGGATCGTGGATCGGAGCGTCCCCGGTGCCGCACGGTGCGAATGACGGCTTGCGCCAGTTGAGATGCGACATCACCTCACGGGCCAGGCGCAGCGCATCGCGTTCGTCGACGGCGAGGTACTCGGCGAGACCGGACACCTCCGAGTGCATCCGGGCGCCACCGAGGGTCTCGTCGTCGGAATCCTCCCCGGTGGCCATCTTCACCAGCGGCGGCCCGGCGAGGAACACTTTCGATCCACCGTCGATGAACACGTTGTAGTCGGAGAGCCCCGGCTGGTAGGCGCCGCCGGCGGTGGACGACCCGAAGGTGACGCACACCGTGGGGATGCCGAGCTTGGACAGCTCGATCAGGTCGTAGAAGAACCGCCCGGACTCGGCGAAGTGCTCGACCTTGGCGCCCTTGGGTCCGTCGGCCTCATCGCCGCCCCGGCGCAGGTCGGCGCCGGCGGACTCGACGAACGACACGTACGGGATCCGGTTCTCGCGGGCGATCTGCATGGCCCGCTGCCATTTCTTGCCGACGTAGGGGGTGAGGGCGCCGGCGAGCACGCTCGGGTCGTTCGCGAACACCACGCACTCGACCCCGGCGACGACGCCGATGCCGATGACGGCGCCGCCGCCGATCGTGTAATCGCTGTCGTACCCGGCGAGCGCACTCAGTTCGATCCACGGCGAGTCGGGATCGAGGAACAGCGCAAGCCGCTCGCGCACGGGCAGCTTGCCCCGTTCGGCCAAGCGGGCGTGGGACCGGGGGCCACCGCCGGCAGCGGCTTCGTCGAGGAGCCGGTCGATCTCGTCGAGGGCCTCCGTCATCTCCGCCCGGTTCTGGCGGAACTGTTCGGACCGGGGATCGAGTCGGGATCGGATCGGTGGGGCGAGCAGTCCGGACGAATGGAGCACATCCGGCACCCTAGACAGGCGGTGCCGGACGTCACGAACGTCCCCCTCAGGTGGTGAGGGCGAGAGGAGCCCCGGAGGCGGCGAGGGTGAGGGGGATCTCGGTGACGATCTTCGGCGGGCATCCCGGATCGTCGCCGCAGGGGTTGGGGTCGGTGATCACGATCCGGATCGGTCCGGGGGCGAGATCGAGTGGGATCGTCACGCTGAACGGCGCCCACGTTCCCCAGGCGCCGGTGCGGATCCCCCAGACGAAGGCCACCTCCGTGGAGCCCCGGTAGACGGAGAGCGGGAACTCGCCCTCGTAGACGTCGCCCTCCCCGGTGACGACCAGCGGGCTGCGCACCGTGGCGCCGGGGCGCGGCGAGTTGACGAGGATCCCGCCGGAGACAGCGTGGGTGATCGAGGACCGTACGAGCGGATCGGGCAGCACGAGTCCTTCGCCGCCGAGGACGGTGATCGGTGTGCCCTCGAGGCGGAGCGCGACCCGGGCCACGTTGCCGAACTGGGTGGCGGTGAACACCACCTCGGCGAGGCGGAGCGACATCGACAGCGTGCCGCCGCCGGACTGGAACTCCGTCGACAGGTCGATCGTCGCCAGCCCGTCGGCCAGCGCGACGCTGCGCAGGCGGGTGCCGGCGGGGATCGCGGTGGTGAGGCCCTCGGCGCGCTCGGCCGCGTTCGGGCCCTCGAGCAGCGCGACCAGCGCACCGCGCAGGACCGCGGGGACCGGGACCGATCGCCGGCTGACGCCGAGGCGTTCGCCCCGCACGAGGTACACCGACACCGTCGAGGTGCGGTCGGCGGTCGTCGTCGGGGCCTCCGTCGTCGGCTCCTCGGCGGTCGTCGGCGGGGCCACGGTCGTGGCAAGGGTCGTCGCCACGGTCGTCGTGGTCGCGAGGGTCGAGGCGGTCGACGCCGTCGTGGACGTCGCCGTCGACGCCGTCGTGGACGTCGCCGTCGACGCCGTCGTGGACGTCGCCGTCGACGCCACGGTGCTCGAGCTTGCGGTCGTCGTGGCCGTCGTCACGGCGCCGTCGTCGCCGCACGCGACGACGAGCAGTCCGGCGAGAAGGATCGGTCGGATGGAGCCGGTCATCGGTGCCTCCGCGTCAGGAGCCCTGATCGTGCGACGCCGCCCCGGCCGTTGCCCAGGGGTGAACGTCCCGACCGGCCCGGGACGGTCGGAACCCCTCGGGCCTACTTGAAGCGGAAGGTGATCCGAGCCTTCGACAGGTCGTACGGAGACAACTCGACCTGGACGCGATCGCCGGGGAGCACCCGGATCCGGTTCTTGCGCATCTTGCCGCTGAGGTGCCCGAGCACCGAGTGCCCGTTGTCGAGCTTGATGCGGAAGTGGCCGCCCTTGAGGGCCTCCTCGGTAACCCCCTCGAGGATGATCGCGTCGTCCTTCGGCTTCGGCACACCTGCTCCTTGCTCGGCGACCACCACCCCTTGGCGGTTGCTCGGCGACAGGCTACCGGCCGTCAGCCGGGGCGAACCGGATCAGCCTGCGCTCTCGAGCGCGTCGGTGATCCCCGCCTTGGTCCGCAGCGGCAGTTCTGGCAGGTGCGCCGCGACGAGCACGCCGACGGCCATGCAGCCTGCGGCCACCCACATCAAGGTGCCGACCCCGTCGGCGATGCTGTCGATCACCGCCTGCCGCGTCGGCTCGGCCAGCGCCGCGATTTCCTTGGGTGCCCGGATGAGGGCAACCGCAGCATCCGGGGCCAGGCCGGTGCGCTCGGGCAGGTCGGCCCGTATGGAGCTGTTGAGCAGGGTGCCGGCGACGGCCAAGCCGATCGATCCGCCGAGGCTCCGGAAGAACATCATCGTCGCGGTCCCGATCCCGAGGTCCCGGAACTCGACGCCGTTCTGCAGCGCGATCGAGGTCGTGGTGAACACGAATCCGGATCCGAACCCGATCAGGGCGAGCGGCGCCACGAGGTGCCAGTAGGCGCTTGCGCCGATCAGTGCACCCGAGAGGGCGAGGCCAACCGCCGAGAGTGCCGATCCGACGAGCGGGAAGACCTTGTAGCGACCGGTGCGCGCCACGAGCCGGCCGGCCGAGAAGCTGGCGATGACGACGGCGACCATGATCGGAAGCATCCGCAGCCCCGACCCGGTGGGTGACACGAACATCGCGTCCTGGAAGTAGATCGGGAGGAACTGCGTCCAGCCGTAGGAGACGCTGCCAGCGAGCATGCCCAACAGGCAGCACGTGAGCACGACGGGGTTGGCGAACAGGCGTAACGGGATCATCGGCTCGGGCGCCACCCGCTGGCGAAGGACGAAGACCACCAGCGAGACCCCGGCACCGGCGAACAGCAGGAGGATCAACGGCTCGGTCCACCCGGTTCGGCCCTCCTCGAGCCCGATCATCCCGCAGCCGAGGCCGATCGACAGCAGCGCCGCGCCCGCCCAGTCGACTCGGGCGGCTCGACGCGGGAACGGCAGGCGCAGCGCTCGATGGGTGAGCGCGCCGACCAGCACGCACAGCGGCAGGTTGATCAGAAAGATCCAGTGCCAGCTCCAGTGATCGATGATGAACCCGCCCACGAGTGGCCCGGCGAGCGCTGCGCCTGCGAACGCCATCGTGAAGTACCCGATGTAGCGGCCACGCTCGCGTGGCGTGAGGATGTCGCCGAGGATCGAGAACGCGAGCGCCTGGATGGCGCCGCCTCCGAGTCCTTGCAGGGCTCGGGCGGCGATCAGTTGGTTCATCGACTGGGCAATCCCGCAGGCGAGCGAGCCGAGCAGGAAGGTGGCCATCGTCGCCTGGAACACGACGCGGCGTCCGAGCAGGTCGGAGAGCTTGCCGAGGATCGGGGTGGCGATCGTGGACGCCACGATGTACGCCGTGCCCACCCAGGCGTAGTGCTCGAACGCGTTGAACTCGCCGGCGATCGTGGGCAGGGCCGTCGTCACGATCGTGGTGTCGAGCGTTGCGAGCAGTACGGCCAGGATCAGTGCAAAGAGCACCACCCGGAGTTGCGCCTGCGGGAGGGTGGGGACGGTACCGGCCGGCGAAGCGGCCCGGTCACCGTGGACCTCACGCATGGCTCCTCCCCCGGCCGACGGTGAACGCCGGCGGACGGACACTACCGGGCCTCCTCAGGTCGGCCGTCGAACGGCCGATCTGAGGAGGACCTGATGTCCCGCCCCCTCCCTGCCACCTGGCGGCGCCGTGCCGCACTGGTCGCCGTCGCGCTCGCCTCGGGCGCAGTCGCCACGGTGGCGCGCCCGGGTGACGGCCGGCTCGCCGGAACGGTGTGGCCTGTGCTGATGGCGGCAGCCGTCCTCTGGACGGGCTGGCGCGATCGGCGGGTCGACGGCCGTGGCGCCGCTGCGCAGGCGGTGCTCGGCGCGGCGTGGTTGTTCGCCTCGCTCCTCGCCCTGCTCGCGCAGCTCGGCGTGCTCGATGAGGCCTCGGGCGCGAGTCCCATCGGGCTCGTCGCCGTGGCGACCGTCGCCGCCCTCGTGCGGACGTTGCGGCTGCAGGCGCTCGATCGTCGTAGCCTGTTGATGGATGGGGGTGCGCTCGCCGGCGCCGCGATCGCAGCCCTCGGGCTCTGGCAGGGCGACGCCGTGCTCGAGGGCGGTGCCTTGCCGATCGTCGTTGCCGGTGCCGCCATCGCCGTGCTGGCGGTCGCGTTCGCCGGTGGGGTCCCGGCGAGCACGGCGCGAGTGCTCGACCTGGTCGGTGCGGTGTTCCTCGCCGCTGCGGCCCTGACGTTCGTCACCGATGTGACGGGCGCGGCGACGGGCGCAGCAACGGACCGTCCTGGCCCCTTGCTCGCGGCCGGATTGGCGGCCGTGATGCTGTCGTCGGCATGGCCCCGTCCCGCCCGGGATCGATCGCTGGCCTCCGGCGTCGTCGTGGCGAGCGGCTCGGCAGTCGTCGCCGGGCTGGCCGTTCTGCAGGGAGCGGACGATCGCTTGGTGCTCGCCGGGGTTGCCGTGGCTGCGATCGCGCTGGCCCTGCGTCGAGCGACGCAAGCATCGGACGCGACCGACGGCCGAATCGCTGCGCTCGAGGCGCGGGTGCGCACCAGTGAGGAGCGGTTCCGGGTGGGGTTCGGCCAGGCGCCGGTGGGCATGCTCGTCGCTCGTCCGGATGGGACCCTGGTCGAGGCGAACGCAGCGCTGGAGCGGATGCTCGCTGCGTCCGAGGGGACGCTGACCGGACGTTCCCTGCTCGACATGATCGATCCCGAAGAACGCAGCGCCGCAGCGCAACTGCTCGTATGGGCGCGCCGGGACGAACTCGAACCCGGGCATCTCGAGGTGACGTTACGGCCCGGGGCCGGCGCGGGCCGTCGGGTGTCGATGACGGTCGGGTTGGTGCACGACAGCGGGAACTCGTTCGTGCTCGCCCTGCTGGAGGACCGCACGGAGCAGCGCGAGTTGAGCGAGCGACTCCGGTTCGCCGAGCACTTCGACGAGGTCACCGGCTTGTTGCGGCGGGCCGGCTTCGTCGAGCGATTCGGCGCCGTGCTGACGCGTCGGGGGCCCGGAGCGCCGGCGCTGTGGGTGCTCGCCTTGGATCTGGACGGTTTCACGGAACTGAACGAGGGCCTCGGTCACGACACCGGCGACCTGGTGTTGCGGTCGGTCGCCACCCGACTCCGGGACGCGCTGCGCGGCAACGATCTGCTCGCTCGATTCGGGGCCGACGAGTTCGTCGCGGTCGTCGCCGGCGCGAGCGACGTCGACCTGCGCGCGCTCGCCCACCGGCTCGCGCAGCAGGTGGCCCAGCCCCTTGCCGTTCCGGGTGGGGAAGTCTTCGTCGGCGCGACCATCGGCGCAGCGAGCGTCGTCCCCGGCCGGTCGACCGAGGCCATCCTGCGCAGCGTGGACGCTGCGCTGCACCGCGCCAAACACCGAGGGCGGGGCCAGATCGAGATCGCCGGTGCCGACGATGACGGCGAAGGACATGCCGGTGCCTCGAAGCGGGTGCGGATCGGTGGCGAACTGCACCGTGCCATCGAGCGCAGTGAGTTCCGCGCCTATTTCCAGCCGATCGTCGATCTGCGCAGCGGGCGCCTGAAGGGGTTCGAGGCATTGGCACGTTGGCTCCACCCCGAACGTGGGCTCGTGCCGCCGGGCGACTTCATCGAACTCGCCGAGGAGACCGGGCTGATCGTGCCGATCGGGAGGGCGGTGCTGCACGATGCCCTCGGACGGCTGGCGGCATGGCGTGCGGCCGGACCCCACGACGAACGGGGCCGGCTCACGATGGCGGTGAACCTGTCGGCCCGCCAGCTGACGGCGCCGGGACTCGTGGCCACCGTGGTCGAGGAGATCGACCGCAGCGGCGTCGATCCGACCGCGGTGATCCTCGAGCTGACCGAGAGCGCCATCATGGCGGACCCGGCTGCGGCCAAAGCGACGATGGTCGCCCTGCGAGAGCGGGGTCCCCGGCTCGCCGTCGACGACTTCGGCACCGGGTACTCCTCGCTCAGCTACCTGCAGCAGTTCCCGGTGAACATCCTGAAGATCGACCGGGCGTTCGTGCGCGGCCTCGGCGTCGTCGACGGCGACACGGCGATCGTCGAGGCGGTCCTGCGCCTCGGTCATTCGCTGGGCATGGAGGTGGTCGCCGAGGGTGTCGAAACCGACCTCCAGCACGCCACGCTCCACTCGCTCGGTTGCGAGTTCGGCCAGGGCTACCTGTTCGGACGGCCGCTCGCCGCCGCACAGGTGGAGGCGGCGTTCGCACAGGGCACGGTGTTCGGTCCGATCTGGGCCCGTCCGTCGACCTGACGACCGCCGCCCCTACCCGGGTGATCAGCGGGTGCCGACCACCTCTCGGTCGGGGTGCGGTGCGACCGGCGCCGCGACGGCGTGGCCCTCGACGTTGAGCTTGGGCAGGATCCGGTCGAGCCAGGCCGGCATCCACCAGTTGCGGGCGCCGAGCAGCCGCATCGTGGCGGGCACGAGCAGCATCCGGACCACGGTGGCATCGAGCAGCACGGCCACGCCGAGACCGACGCCGAACAGCTTGATCTGCCGGTTCGGTTCGAGCAGGAACGACCCGAACACGAACACCATGATCGCTGCGGCGGCGGTGATCACCCGGGCGGTCGACGCCAGGCCGTCGGCGACGGCGGCGGCGTTGTCGCGGTGGCGGTCGAACTCCTCGCGCATCCGGGACAGCAGGAACACCTCGTAATCCATCGATAGACCGAACACGATGGCGAACAGCATCATCGGTGCCCACGGGTCGATCGGGCCGGCCCGGCCCACGCCGACGAGCGGCCCGAGCCAGCCCCACTGGAACACCATCACCACGACGCCGTAGGCGGCGCCGATCGACAGCAGGTTCATCAACACGGCCTTGAGGGGCACGAGGATCGAGCGGAAGACCGCCATGAGGAGCAGGAAGCTGAGCGCCAGCACGACCCCGATGAACAATGGCAGCCGGGCACCGAGGAACTCGGCGAAGTCGACGCCGACCGCCGAGGAACCCGTGACGATCACGTCGAGCCCGGTGCTCGATTCGACCGAGCGCAGCGTGTCGCCTCGGAGCCGGTTCACCAACTCGGTCGTGGCCTCGTCCTGGGGTGCGGTGCGGGGTACGACGAACCATTGGGCGGCGGTGCCATCGGGGTTCGGGCGCGCCGGCGAGGCGAACGCGACGCCGGGGTCCCCGGCGACGGTCTCGGTGACGGTGCGCAGGGCCTCGGGTGCGGTGCCGGCCGGGGTGCGCGCGATCAGCAGCAGCGGGCCGTTGCTGCCGGGCCCGAACCCGTCCGACAGCAGGTCGTACGCGCGCCTCGTCGTCGAGTCCGTCGGGTAATTCCCCGTGTCGGAGTTGCCGAGGCGTAGCGACAGCACCGGGAAGGCCAGGGCCCCGAGCACTATCACACCGACGGCGAGCACCGGCCAGGGTCGGTGTTCGACGAAGCGGCTCCAGCGATACCAGACCGTGTCGCGCATGGCCTTGGGCTGCTTGTAGGGCCGGAGGGTGCGCAGGCCCGGCACCCAGCGGCCGACGGCAAGCACGACCACTGCGAGTGCAGCGAACACCGCAGCGGCGGCTGGCACCTTGAGGCCGACCGAGAGCAGGGCGAGCGCGACGAATCCGACGGCGACGAGCCCGCGGTAGCGGGTGAGCTCCACCTTGCGGCCCGCAAAGCCGAGCAGCGCCGGCAGCAGGGTGACCGAGGCGAGCATCGTCATGAGTACGGCGGTGGACGCGCCGATGGCGAGGCCGCGCACGAAGCTGAGCTGCATGAGCATCATGCCGAGCAGGGAGATGACGACGGTGATGCCGGCGAAGATCACGGCGCGTCCGGCGGTGTCGATCGCCACGACGGCGGCGTCTTCGGGTTCGAGGCCGTCGTGGAGGCCCTCCCGGTACCGCGTGACGATGAAGAGCGCGTAGTCGATCCCCACGCCGAGTCCGATCATCGCGGCGAGCGTGAGGGTGAAATCGGGCATCGACATGACGTGGCTCAGCAGGGTGATGATTCCGGCGCCGGTGCCGATCCCGAACAGCGCCACGCCGATCGGGAGCCCCATCGCCAGCACGGAGCCGAAGGCCACGAGCAGGATCACCATGGCGAACACGATCCCGAAGATCTCCGACTCCGGCGGCGCGAACTCGGCGAACACCTCACCCCCGAGCTCGATCTGGCCCTGCGCGCCCAGGGCGGTGCGCGCCGCCTCCACGGCCGGCTTGATCGCTTCGGTGATCGCAGTGAACTCGTTGCGGGCGATGGCGGTCGGGAACTCGACCCGGGCGTAGGCGATCTTGCCCGCCTGGGGCCCTTGGGCGGCCACCTGGGCCCGCCCCTCCGGCTCGAACGGCGACACCACGCGGATGCCCTGGTGTGCCGCCGTCACCGCTGCGAACAGTGGCTCGAGGGCCGAGGCGACAGTCGGGTCGGTCACCGAGCGGTCGACGCGCACCACGATCTGTCCCTCGAAGCCACCACCTCCTGCGCCCGGGAATGCCTCGGACAGCAGATCGAGGCCCCGCTTGGACTCGGTGTCGGGGAGGCTGAAGTCCGTCCGGTAGGCGGCGCCGAGCGCACCCTGTGCGGCGCCGAGGCCGAGGAACAGGACGGCCCAGACGACGAGTACGATTCGGCGGCGCCGGAACGACAGGCGCGCGAGGCGAGCAAGCACGGGTGACTCCGGGGGGAGGGAGGGCGACGGGAGCCTATCGGTGAGGTCCGACGACATCGGTGTGCAGCGTGCCGGTGGATGCCCGGGTCGGTGACGAGCCATTGCTACGGTGACGCACGACCGGCCGCCGGCCTGGTTCGAGAGGGGAGATCCGATGTCCAGCATGCCGCCGCCCCCGCCCCCGCCGCCTTCGCAGGCCGGCGGAGCCGGGAACCTTCCCGGTCCGTTGGCCGAGTGGCCGCAGCGGGCGCTCGGTGGATTGATCGACTTCGTCGGCCCAGGGATCGTCGTGGGCATCCTCAACGCCGCCGGCAGCGCCGCCTTGGGCGCATTGCTGTCGCTCGCAAGCCTCGGCTGGGCCATCTACAACGCCTACCTGAACGGCACGACGGGTCAGAGCATCGGCAAGAAGGTCGTCGGGCTGAAGGTGGTCGGCGAGCAGACCGGCCAGCCGATCGGCGCTGGGATGGGGATCGCCCGCTGGATCGCCCACATCGTCGACGTCATCATCTGCTACGTCGGGTTCCTGTTCCCGCTGTGGGACTCGAAGAAGCAGACCATCGCCGACAAGATCGTGAAGTCCGTGGTGGTCGTCGTCCCCAAGTGATCTGACGCCTGACGTCGTCGACGATGCCCCCGGCCCCGGGCCCGGGCCTCGGCGCGCCCGGGGAAGACACCCATCGGACGGCGCCACCCGGGGG
>JBEIFW010000087.1:0-14111 GCA_040382215.1 Acidimicrobiales bacterium | reverse complement strand
GGGTTTGGCGGGTTACGGGGGGGGGTGCGCCGGTTCGGGTCGCCCGCCCGGCACGGTCAACCTGCGCCACATGCCCGGCGGACGCACCGTGCCGGAGGGGTCGCCGCTGTCGGGCTCGGCCGAGCGGCAGGCCGACGACATCCGAACCTACGCCCAAGCGGGCCTCGACGAGCTGATGCTGTCGCTCCCGGCCCGCAGCCCCGAGGAACTGCTCGACAAGATGGGTTCGTTCATAACCGACGTCGTCCCCCGGACGCGTTGAGGTGACCGCCGTCGGGGTCCCGGGTCGGGCGCCGGCGCTGGCCCGGCGGATCGCGGCCCGCCACTTCTACGGCTGGGTCGTGGCCGTGAGCTGCCTGGCCATGATGTTCGTGACCGTCGGCGTCGGCTACTACGGCCAGTCAGTGTTCCTCAAGCCCCTCAAGCTCGAGCACGGCTGGTCGTCATCGGTGGTCAACGGGGCGAGCGGGTTGTACTTCGGGCTGTCGGGGATCGCTGGGTTCGTCGTCGGCCGCCACATCGACCGACGGGGTGCCGTCCCGTTCCTGGCCTTCGGGATCGTCGCCACCGGCTTCGCCGTTGCCGGCCTCGGTCTCGTCGAACAGGAGTGGCAACTGTTCGCCGTCTACGCGGCCATGGCGATCGCCTACGGAGTCGGAGCCGCGCTGCCGATCTCCTCGATGCTGTCGCGCTGGTTCATCCGGTCCCGGGCCAAGGCGACGTCGATCTCCTCGACCGGGGTGTCGCTCGGCGGCGCCATCCTCGTCCCGGTCGGCACCTCGCTGATCGAGGCCCACGGTCTAGCGACGGCGGCGCCGATCCTCGGGGCACTCGTGGTCGTCGTGGCGCTGCCGGTGCTGCTGATCGTCGTCGTTCCCGACCCGGCGCTCGTCGGCCAGGAGCCCGACGGCGGGCCCGGCCCGGCGAGCGCCGCGCCCCCCCGTCGGATGGGTGACCAGTACCGGGTCTGGACCCGCAACGACGCCATGTCGACCGGATCGTTCTGGGCGTTGCTGATCGGATTCACCCTGGCCCTCGCCGCCCAGACCGCGGTGCTCATCAACCAGCAGACCTTCCTGTCGGATCCCGACAGACTCGGCTCGCTGTCGGCCGCGGCACTTGCGGTGACCACGACGACGGTCGGCTCGATCGTCGCCCGCCTCGCAATGGGCCAGATCGCCGACGGTCTCGACAAGCGGTGGGTCACCGTCGGGCTGTTCGCGTTGCAGGGCTTGGCGATCGCGCTCTACACGATCGCCGGGTCGACCTGGTCGATCTACGTCGTGGCCACCGTGTTCGGGTTCACGATCGGCAACGTCTACATGATGCAGTCGCTGCTGGTCGGCGAACTGTTCGGGATCACGAGCTTCGCCACCGTCTACAGCGTGATCGCGCTAGCCGGACAGCTCGGCAGCGCCGCCGGCATGTTCTTCATCGGCTGGGCCCGTGACGCATCGGGCGGCTACACGATGCCGTTCCTCGTGCTGGCCGGCGTGAACCTTCTGGCTGCGGTGGTGGTCAGCCGGGCAAGACCGCTCGACTGACCACCCGGTCGGTCAGGGCCGGAACACGGGAGGCCGTGCGCCCCGTTCGGCCTTCGTGGCGTCGACCGGCTCGGTGATCCGACCGGAGGATTCCGACGTCACGGTCCACCCCCAGCCGGAAATGATCCGGAACCGTTCGAGCCGCCACTTCCCGTCGCCGTCCCGGCGGAACCGCCCCTGGTACTGACCGCCCTGCAACGAAGCCCGGCCCGCACCGGAGGTCATCATGTAGGCCGACAGTTCGGCGTGGGCGAGGTCGTCGTCGACGCTGATCGAGACGTTCGAGGTGTGGTGGCCACCGCGGACCGACGGCTCCCAGCGGGTGTGGTCGACGTAGAGCGGGGAGATGCCCTCGTGGCCGAACAGGTGGAGGTCCTGGCCCGACCCGGGCGGGAAGTTGACCACGTCGAGCACGGCATCGGTGGTGAACACCTCCCGAACGAGTTCGTCGGCATAACCCACGTCCATCAGGTACAGGTACTGATGGAACGTCGACTGGCACGCCTCGCGGATCTCGAGCACGGCCAGTCGACGCTGGAGATCAGCCACAAGGCTGCGGAGGTCGTCGAGTTCGCCCATGGCCGCACCGTACGGGATCGCCGCCCGGTGGGTCGCCGACGGCGATCAGCCGATGACGCCGGCGGCCCGAAGCGCAGCGAGGCCGTCGTCGTCGTAGCCGTGCGCCCGCAGCACCTGCTCGGTCGATTCGCCCAGTGCGTCGATCGCCCAAACCGGCTCGTGTTGGGTCTCGCTCCACCGCACCGGCGGCTTGGCCTGCTTCACCGTGCCGGCCTGCGGATGTTCCCAGGTGTGCACGATCCCGTTGTTACGCACCTGCGGGTCCTCGAACACGTCCTCGATCGAGTTGACCTTGGCCGCCGGAACCTGCTCCGCATGGAGCCGGTCGATGATCTCCTCGGTCGGGTACGTCAAGAACGCCTCGTGCAGCATGGCGCCGAGGGCCTCGAAGTGGGCGACGACCTGGCGCTTTTGCGGCGTCGCGAACCGCTCGTCGTCGATCCACTCCGGATGGCCGACCGCCCGGCACAGCCCCTGGAACTCCGAGTCCGACGCGCTGAAGTAGATGAGGAATCCGTCGGCCGTCTGCTGCAGGCGATAGATCTGGTAGAGCGTTGCGCCCGGCACCACCTCGGGCCCGAACATCGTGTGGGCCATGAAGGCGTCGGGCCACAGCCAGTAGAGCGCAGAGTCGAGCATCGGGATCACCAGGTGCTGCCCGCGAGCCTTGCCCATCGCCCGGGCGTAGAGGGCAGCGCTGATGGCCTGGGCGGCCGTGTGCGCCGTCGCCTTGTCGCACACCAGGGTCCGGACCAGGTCGGGGATCGGGATGTCGAGGCTCTTCTGGATCGACACGACGCCAGAGACGGCCTGGATGACCGGGTCGTAGACCCGCCAGTTGGCGTACGGGCCGTCCGGACCGAACCCGCTGATCGACGCGTAGATCAAGTCGGGGTTCACGGCCCGCAACGCCTCGTACCCGATGCCCATCCGGTCGGCCGCACCGGGCCGGAAGTTCTGCACGACCACGTCCGCCGACGAAACCAGGTGTTTGAGGACAGCGACGCCCTCCTCACCGGAAAGATCTATGGCGACCGACGGCTTGCCCCGGTTCGCGTTGGCGTACAACGCCGAGATGGTCCCGACCCGGAACCCTCCGATCCGGGTCAGGTCGCCGATCTGGCGCGGCTCGACCTTGATCACCTCGGCACCCTGGTCCGCCAACACCTGGCAACACCACGGCCCCGAGATGATGGCCGAGATGTCGATCACCTTCACACCCTCGAGCGGACCCGGCATTCCTGAACCCTCCTACGACGGTTTCTCCGGCCGTAGTCCAGCACGCCCGGCGCCGCGGCGCTCGCTCAGAGCCGCCTGCGCGAACCGGAGTCCGACGAGGCTCATGAGCGCGCCGGTGGCAGCGACGTGGACGAGGGGGTCGAACACGGCCTGCACCAGCGGGAACCCGAACACCCCCGACCGCGCGAACCACGCGAAGCGCCGGGTGACCCCCCACAGCGCCACGCACACGAGCAGCGTGACGAGCGCAGCGATCGGGGCGATCGCCACGAACCCCCCGACCAGCGTGAGCACGCACCGCCCGCCCCGGAACGATGCGAACACCGGCCAGGCGTGGCCCACCATCGCGGCGCCGACGACCACGTAGGGCACCCACCACCGGCCACCGCCGACGAGGTGGCCGAGCCCACCGGCGACGAGCCCCTTGGCGGCGTCGATGACGAACACCGGCACCGCCGAGCGCTTCCCGAGCGTGGCCTGGGTGTTCCACCACCCCGGGTTGCGGTCGCCGACGGCACGGATGTCGACACCGTGGCGGCGGGCGACCACGACGGCGCTCGGGATCGACCCGACCAGGTAGGCGACGACACAGGCTGCCCAGGCCACGACTGGCATGACCGCAGGATGCCAGCATGCACCGGTGGCCGTCGCTTCGTTCCACCTCGTCACCGAGCGACCCGGGCGGGCGCTGCAGGCCACCGCCCGCCTGGGCACCGATCGACGGCGTCTCACCCGGACCGAGGGCCTGACGTTCTGGCGCCTGCTCGGCACCGGCGCCGGCGCGGATACCGGCCCGGGGGTGCAATGGGGCCGCACGGCATTGTTCGCCCTGTGGTCCGACGAGGCGGCGCTCGAGCGGTTCCTCGCCGACTCCCCGATCGCCCGGCGGTGGACCGGCGCCGCCGAAGCCTGGTCGGTCCGCCTGGCCCCCGTCACCGGGCACGGCCGCTGGCGCGGGGTCGACGTCGCCGGTGGTGCCCTGCCGGAACCCACCGACCATGCCGGCCCCGTCGCCGTCGTGACGCGCGCCGTCGTGCGGGCCCGGCACCTGCGCCGCTTCGCCGCGGCGAGCCGGACCGTCGCATCCGAGGTGCGCGCCGCCGAGGGCCTGCTCCGGGTCGTCGGCATCGGCGAGGCACCAATCGGCCGCCAGGCGACGTTCAGCCTGTGGCGCGACGCCGCCTGCCTCGAGACCTTTGCGTACCGGCAGCCGCACCACCTCGACGCCGTTCGCCGCACGCGCATCGAGGGCTGGTACGGCGAGGAGCTGTTCGCCCGGTTCCGCCCCTACGCCTCCGTCGGCACCTGGGACGGCACGGACCCGCTCACGGGCTGATCCCCGGCGCGCTCCGCCCGGGCCCGCAACGTGGTCGGCACCAACGGCACGAGCATCCCGTAGGGCTCCCCGTTGAACCGATGATGCATCCGGTGCGCTTCCTCCAGGGCCACCAGTGGCCGGGGCCGACGCCGACCCAGCGGCACCCGGCGGTGGATGAACCCGTCGTGCACGGCGGCGTACACCGCGCCGTACGCCGTCACCCCGATCCCGACCGGGACCAGCCATCCCCAGCCCGAGACGTTGAAGCCCACGACCAGCAGCGCGCCGACGGCGATCGCGAACACCACCGGATACCAGTCGTTGCGCTCCAACCGTCCGGTGCGACGCCGGTGATGGCTGCGGTGCCACCCCCAGCCTGGTCCGTGCATCACCCACCGGTGCACGGCGTAGGTGATCGGCTCCATCGCCACGAAGGCCACGAACGCAATCAGGAATCCCACGGCTGCAAGCCTAGGGGGCGGTCGGGCGTAGGCGCTCCACGCCGGCGGCCAGCGACTCGACCTCGGTGACGCCGTACTCCTCGATGACGGCCTGCAGCCAGCGGGGCCGGAACCGGCACGCGACGAGGATCGGTTCGTCGAGGCCGGAACGATGCACCGCAAGGCGGGCGAAGCTCGCGGCGTAGTCCGGCGGGCGCAGGTCGCGCGACAACTCGAGCAGCGCCCACGGGTCGGGCGCCGACGGTGCCGAGTGGCGCACCGCCCCCGCCGGCGCGACGTTCGGCATCGGCACGCCGGGACCCTCGGCCTCTCCGGCGAGACCGGCACCATCGGCCAGCAGCACGCCGCGCACGAGCGTGGGGCGGGCTCCGGCGATCAGCAACGCCACGTAGGCACCCAGCCCCTGACCGACCACGGCACACGGTCCGAGCACCGACAGCGCGGCGTCGACGTCGCCCATCAGGGCCTCGCACGAGTACCCGCCGCCGACGGGCACGGTGGACGAACCGTGACCTGTGAAGTCCAGGCCCCACACCGGGCCGGGCCATCCCGAGGCCCAGGCCGGCGCCTCGGCAGGGGTGCTCAGGCCTAGGGCGTGCAGGAGCAGCAGGCCCGGTACGTCCGAATCGGCCGCCGCGGCGCGCAGGTGATGCAGCGCAAGCGTGCTGCGGTTGTGGACCACCGTGCGGGTCGGGATGCCGGTCGGGCTCTTCGCCGTCATCGGTGATCCTCGAGGAACGACAGGATCTCGGTCGCGACGACGTCGGGCAGCTCGATGTGGACGAAGTGCCCGGCGTCGGCGAGCTGCACGAACCGGTGCACGGGGGGCAGGTACGGCACCACGTCCTGCGGGGTGGTGCCCCAGCCCATCGGCTCGGTCTGCAGGCCGAGGATCCCCAGGAACGGCATCGCGAGGCCGGCCATGCGCAGCTGGTGCCATTCGGGCCGGAACGGTCCGAAGCCGCCGAAACGAAACGACGGATCGAGCTTCCAGCGCCAGCCGTCGGCGTCGTGCTGCGCGCCGATGGACGCGATGTACCGCAACCACCCGGCAGGGAGGCGGGGGTTGAGCTTGCCCCGGCGCTCGGCGAGCTCCTCGAGGGTGCCCGGCTTGCGGTGGAAGCTCGCTGTCTGACGACGATGATCGAGCCAGGCCTCGAGGTCGGCCGCCTGCATGCGGGTGCGCTGACGGTCCGGCATGTCGGGCACGGGCCGCTTCGACGGCATCCCGTCGAGGTTCACGGCGTGGCTCACCCGGTGCGGCAGGGCGTCGGCGAACGACATCAGCAGCCCGCCTCCCTTGGAGTGCCCCACGATCGGCACGGGGGCGACCGGCTCGACCGACGCGATCACCTCGTGCATGTCGCGCAGGTCGGCCTCCCACGAGTAGAGCCCCACCTTGTCACTGTCGCCGTGGCCGCGCTGGTCCCAACTCACGACCCGCCACCCGGCGGCCGCCAAGCGGGGGGCGAGCAGGTCATAGGTGGCGGCGAAGTCGAGACCGCCGTGCACGCAGAACAGCGGCGGGCCGTCGGCGGGCCCCCACTCGTAGGTGGCGATGCCAACGCCGTACGCGTCGACGATCCGGCGTCGCTCCGGCCTCGCTGCGCCGGGAAAGCGGATCTCCGGGGCCTCGCTCATGGCTCACCAAGCCTGACATGCGACCAACGAAGCATCCCAACGGGGTACCCTCGGTTCCTCGCCGGCCAAGAGGGGGCCACGATGGGTTGGGGTAGGGGAGTGCGGGCAAGGCACCTGACGCTGCTGGCGGTTTTCGTCACCACCGGTGCCGCTGCATGCGGCGACGACGACAGCGCATCGCCCGCAGCGACGACCAAGACGCCGGTGACCACGATCGTGTCGACCCTCGCGACGACCACGACGCTCGCGCCGACGACGTCCACCACGATCGCAACGACCACCACTACGCCCGCACCCACGGAGTACGTCGTGGTGGCAGGCGACACGCTCAGCGGTATCGCCCGCAAGCTGGGCGTCGACCTGCAGGCCCTGATTGCGCTGAACGAGATCGCCAACCCGAACCGCGTCGTGGTCGGCCAGAAGCTGAAGATCCCGCCGACCACCGCCCCGACGACGACCAAGTCGCCGGGCACGGTCGGCACGTCGACCACGGCGAAGGCGACGACCACGACCGCCAAGGCCCCCTAGCAGGACCCGGTCGCCGGCGGCGGCTCAGCTGTCGAAGGGGAAGCCGAGTTCGGGAGCCGTCGCCAGCGCTGCGAACGCGAAGCCGTGATCGGCGGCGACGGCTGCAGCGGTGCCGCCCCGGTCGACGAGCGCCAGGATCAGCAGCACCTCGGCCCCGAACTCGCGCACCACCGTCGCCGCCTCCAGGGCCGAGACTCCTCGGGTGGCGGTGTCCTCGGTGACGACGACCTTGTCCCCGGGTTCGAGGGCTCCGGCGATGCGCCCGGCCACCCCGTGGTCCTTGGCTTGCTTGCGGATCGAGAAGCTGCGCAGCGCCCGGCCCCGGGTGGCGGCCACAGCGGCCACCCCGTAGGCCACCGGGTCGGCCCCCATGGTCAGGCCGCCGATGGCGCTGGCATCTGCGGGGATGACCTCGAGCGCGGCGTCGGCCACGAGCAGGATCCCGTCGGGCCGGCATGCCGTCTGCTTGGTGTCGAGGAACCACGACGACCGCTTACCCGACTTGAGGACGAAGTCGCCACGGCGAACCGAATGCGTCAGCAGGTGCTCGATCAGCGGCCGGCGGTCCATCCCCGGGACGGTACCGTCGAACTCCGTGGAGTTGCGCATCTTCGTCGAACCCCAGCAGGGCGCCGACTACGAAACCTTGCTGGCAGTCGCCCGCGCCGCCGAGGCGTTCGGGTTCGGCGGATTCTTCCGCTCCGACCACTACCTGAAGATGGGCGACGTCTCCGGTGAGCCGGGCCCGACCGACGCCTGGGTGACGCTGGCCGGTCTGGCCCGTGACACCCGCACCATCCGGCTCGGCACACTCGTGTGCTCGGCCACGTTCCGCCTACCGGGGCCGCTGGCGGTCACCGTCGCCCAGGTGGACCGGATGAGCGCCGGCCGGGTGGAGCTCGGCCTCGGCGCCGGCTGGTACGAGGCCGAGCACGCCGCCTACGGCATCCCGGTCCCCCCGCTCGGCGAGCGCTTCGAGCGGCTCCACGAGCAACTCGCGATCGTGACGGGGATGTGGGCCACCCCACCCGGCCACCGATTCGACTACGAGGGCCGCCATTACCGGGTGGCCGACTCCCCCGCCCTCCCGAAACCGTTGCAGGCCAATGTTCCGGTGATCATCGGTGGGGCCGGCAAGCGGCGCACGCCACGCCTCGCCGCGCAGTTCGCCTCCGAGTTCAACCTGCCGTTTGCGCCGCTCACCGCCTTCACCACCCAGACCGACCGGGTGCGCGTCGCCTGCGAGCGCATCGCTCGCGACCCTGCCTCGATGGTGATGTCGGCAGCGTTGGTGCTGTGCGTCGGCCGGGACGAGGCCGAGATCCGTCGACGCGCCGCGGCGGTCGGGCGCGATCCAGGTGAGCTGCGCACCAACGGCGCCGCCGGCACGGTCGGCGAGGTGCTCCACCGCCTCGCCGCCTGGAAGGACGCCGGCGCGAAGCGCATGTATCTCCAGGTGCTCGACCTGGGCGACCTCGACCATCTCCATCTCGTGGCCCAGGAGATCCTCCCCCACCTGCGGTGAGCCGTCCCGACCCGGGCGGTCGCCGTGCTAGCAACGGCCCATGGGACGACTCGACGGCAAGGTGGCGTTGATCTCGGGCGGCGCGCGTGGACAGGGCGCAGCCGAGGCCGAGCTGATGGTGGCCGAGGGGGCCTCGGTGGTGATCGGCGACGTGCTCGACGACGACGGTGCGCGCACGGCGGCGACCCTCGGGCCTGCGGCCGCCTACCACCATCTCGACGTCACCGACCCGGCCCAGTGGACGGCGATCGTGGCGTTCACCGCCGAGCGGTTCGGCCGGATCGACGTGTTGGTCAACAACGCCGGCATCTTCCGGATCCAGCGAATGACGGACACCTCGCTCGAGGACTACCGGCGGATCATGGAGGTCAACGCCACCGGCGTGTTCCTGGGGATGCAGGCGGTCGCCCTGGGCATGGTGGCGCAGCGCAGCGGTTCGATCATCAACATCTCCTCGATCGCCGGGCTGCGGGGATCCGGCATGGCGTTCGCCTACTCGACCTCGAAGTGGGCGGTGCGCGGGATGACCAAGGCCGTCGCCCAGGAGCTCGCGCCCCACGGCGTGCGCTGCAACTCGGTCCACCCGGGGATCATCGCCACGCCGATGGCCGACGAGTTCGACCGTGCCGGCCTTCGGGAGCTGGTGCAGTCACGGATCCCGGTCGGCCACGAGGCCGGCCCCGAGGAGGTGGCGAAGCTGGTCCTGTTCCTCGCCTCCGACGACAGCGTCTACTGCACCGGCAGCGAGTTCGTGGTCGACGGCGGGATGACGGCCTGACGCGCATCGGGGCGGCACGCTCGGCGTGCCGCCCCGATCTGTGGGCCGGGAAGGATTCGAACCTCCGTAGGCTGTGCCGGCTGATTTACAGTCAGCTCCCTTTGGCCACTCGGGCACCGACCCAGGGAGCCGAACGATAGCGACCCGAGACGTCCCGCTCCACCGCGACGCCCGTTGGTAGCGTCCGAGGCGATGCCCACCTTCGACATCGTGTCCGACGTGGACCGCCAAGAGGTCCGCAACGCCGTCGACCAGGCCCAGCGTGAGCTCACCACCCGCTTCGACTTCAAGGGCACCAACTCCTCGATCGAGCAGGCCGACCTGGTCCTCACCCTTCGATCGGTCAGCGACGATCGCATCCGGGCCGTGCGCCAGGTGCTCGAAGAGCGCCTGGTCAAGCGGGGTGTGTCGCTCAAGGGGATCGATTGGGGCAAGGTGGAGGAGGCGGCCGGTGGCACCTACCGCCAGGTGGTCACCATCAAGGTGGGGATCGGGGCCGACAAGGCCAAGGAGATCAATCGCCTGCTGAAGGACAAGGGACCCAAGGGCGTTTCCTCACAGACCCAGGGCGAGCAGATCCGGGTGACCGGAAAGAAGCGTGACGACCTCCAGGCCGCCATCGCGCTGCTCAAGGGTGCCGATCTCGGACTACCCCTGCAATTCGAGAACTTTCGCGACTGACGGCCCCCGAGGGCCGGGCACTCAGTCGTAGTACCCGGAGTGGAGGTACACGCACGGAACCCCCGTGGCGCGCAGCGCTGCGATGTTCCGTCGATCGTCCTCGAACACCAGTTGCACGTCGAAGCCCTGCTGGCGAAGTCCCGTCACCACCTCGGTCTTGAACACCGCCGTCGGCCGCTGCTCGTTCCCGGGCCGCATCACCAGCACGTCCCACCGCACCCGGTACCGCTCGAGCCACGCAAGGGTCTCGGCCTGCACCCGCAGCGGCCGGGCGGTGAGCAGCACCACCACGAGGTCGCGCTCGAGCAGGTCGAGTAGGCGGGCCGTCTCGGCGATGAGGGGGTCCTCCCCGCAGGCGTCGAAGAACGCCCGCCAGTCCTTGCGGCCCCTCGTGTCGTCGAGGAAGTGCTGGCGTCCGGCAGCGTCGGACAACACCCCGTCGAGGTCGAACACGACGGTCGGCCCCGGCAGGCGGGGCTCGCCGTTCCAGACCGGGTTGGCCGGCGTCGCCCGGGTGGTCAGCGTCGTACTCCGCTCAGTCCTCGGTTGATTCCACGGCCTTGCGCTGCAGCTCCTCGACCACCGACGCGTCGGCCAGCGTGGTGGTGTCGCCGAGGTTGCGTCCCTCGGCGACGTCCCGCAGCAACCGCCGCATGATCTTGCCGGACCGGGTCTTGGGCAGATCGGGCGTGAAGAAGATGGCCTTGGGCTTGGCGATGGCGCCGATCTCGGCCGCTACGTGATCCCGCAGCACGCTGACGTGGCCATCGGAGCCCTCGAACCCGGCGCGCAGGGTCACGTAGGCCATGATCGCCTGGCCGGTGGTGGCATCGTTCGCCCCGACGACGGCCGCCTCGGCGACCGAGGGGTGCGATACGAGCGCGGACTCCACTTCGGTGGTCGAGATGCGATGGCCCGAGACGTTCATCACGTCGTCGACCCGGCCGAGGAGCCACAGGTAACCGTCGTCGTCGAGCTTGCTGCCGTCGCCGGCGAAGTACCGACCCTCGAACCGGCTCCAGTAGGTGTCGCGGTACCGCTGCGGATCACCCCAGATGCCGCGCAGCATCGCGGGCCAGGGGCGGGTGAGGGTGAGGTAGCCGCCACCGCGTTCGACGCGGGTGCCGGCGTCGTCGACCACCTCGGCGCCGATACCCGGCAACGGGAACGTGGCCGAGCCCGGCTTGAGCGTGGTCGCGCCGGGCAGCGGGCTGATCATGATGCCGCCGGTCTCGGTCTGCCACCAGGTGTCGACGATCGGGCACCGGTTGCCGCCGATGTGCTCGTGGTACCACATCCAGGCCTCGGGGTTGATCGGCTCACCGACGGAACCCAACAGCCGCAACGAGGAAAGGTCGTGGCCGGCCGGGTGATGGGTGCCCCACTTCATCATCGTGCGGATCGCCGTTGGCGCGGTGTACAGGATCGTCACCTTGTACTTCTCGACGAGCGACCACCACCGGTCCTCGGCGGGGAAGTTGGGCACGCCCTCGTACATCACCTGCGTGGCACCGTTCGCCAACGGGCCGTAGACGATGTAGCTGTGCCCGGTCACCCAGCCGACATCGGCGGTGCACCAGTACACGTCGGTGTCGGGGTGGAGGTCGAACACGTACTTGTGGGTGAACGCGACCTGGGTGAGGTAGCCACCCGTCGTGTGCATGATCCCCTTGGGCTTGCCGGTCGTACCCGAGGTGTAGAGCAGGAACAGCAGCTGCTCGGCGTCCATCGGCTCGGCCGGACAGTCGGCCGACGCGGTCGCCATCAGCTCGTGGTACCAGTGATCACGCCCGTCGACCATGTGGACGTCGTTGCCGCCTCGACGCACCACGACCACGTGCTCGATCGACGGGGTGTCGGCGACGGCGACGTCGGCCTGCGGCTTCAGCGGGAACACGCTGCCCCGCCGCCAGCCGCCGTCGGCGGTGATGAGCACCTTGGCCTCGGCGTCGTTGATGCGGTCGGCGAGCGCGGTGGCCGAGAACCCGCCGAACACCACGGAATGTGCTGCGCCGATGCGGGCGCATGCAAGCATCGCCACGACCGCCTCGGGGATCATCGGCAGATAGATGTTGATCCGGTCGCCTCGCTGCACCCCGAGCCCCTTGAGCACGTTGGCGAAGCGGGAGACCTCCTCGAGCAGGGCCGCATAGCTGATCGTGCGGGTGTCGCCGGGTTCGCCCTCCCAGTGGATCGCCACCTTGTCGCCCTTGCCGGCGGCGACGTGACGGTCGAGGCAGTTGTGCGCCACGTTGAGCGTGCCGCCGATGAACCACTTCGAGAAGGGAAGATCCCATTCGCAGATGGTGTGCCACTCCTGGGACCAGTCGAGCGCGAGGGCCTGGCGGGCCCAGAAGCCCTGGTAGTCGGCGCTCGCTTCGTCGTAGAGGTGCGTTCCGACGGCGAGCGCGTTGGCCTTGAACGACTCCGGCGGCGGGAAGGTGCGGTTCTCCAACAGCAGGTCGTCGATCGCCTTGTCGGCCATGGCTCGTCCCCCCGGGGTGGTGCTGGCGAGATCGTACGCGAGCAGCGCCGGGATGGCCCGGGCTCGTTGGGTACGGTGCCGCCATGCTCGCCGCAGACGCCCTCGCCGGCCGGATCGCGTTCGTCACGGGTGCCGCCCGGGGGATCGGGCGGGCCATCGCCCTCGCCCTCGCTGCGGCCGGGGCCGACGTGTGCGTCGCCGACGTCCGCCTCGAGCCGTTCCGGGGCGAGCGCTACTACCGGCTGCGGGAGCGGGTGTCGGATGCGACGGAGGACGTACCGACGGCGCAGGCCGTCGCGGCGCTGGGGCGACGCAGCCTGGCGGTGGCGGTCGACGTCGCCGACCCTGCGGCGGTGGCTGCGGCAGCGCAGGCCTGCCGGGAGGGTCTCGGCGCGCCCGACATCCTGGTGAACAACGCCGGAATCGTGAACAACATCGCCCGCATCACGGAGATGAGCCCGCAGGCTTGGGACCATGAGGTGCGGGTGAACCTCACCGGCATGTTCCACACCGTGCAGGCGCTGGTGCCGCCGATGGTCGAGCGGGGTTGGGGCCGTGTCGTCAACCTCGCCTCGGTTGCCGCCGTGCAGCCCGGGCTGGGTCAGCCGGCGTATACGGCGTCGAAGGCAGGCGTTGTCGGGTTCACCAAGGCCGTCGCGCAGGAGTTCGGTCCGGGCGGCGTCACGGCGAACGCGATCCTGCCGGGCCTGATCGCAACGCCGCTCGTGCGCTCGATGCCCGAGCGCCTCCGGGAGGCGTCGGTGCGCTCGACGCCCATCAAGCGCGTCGGTGAGCCCACCGACATCGGCCATTTGGCGGCGTTCCTCGCCTCGCCGGCGGCCGGCTACATCACGGGAGCGGCGATCCCGTGCGACGGCGGCCTTCTCAACGCCCGTGTGGGCGGGCTCGACGGTTGATCGTCAGCCGACGATCCATTCGACGACGCTGAACGCACCCAGGCCGGTCGGGTCCAACAGCGCCTCGGCCTCCCGCACCGCCGACCGGCCCCGCAGCGCGGCGAGATCGCCACGAGCCGCCCCTGCCTCCCACGCCTGACGCCCTGCCACCACGAGATCCTCGATGCCGTGGAACCGGAGCCACTGGGCCTGGGTCCGCACGGCATCGGGTTCGGCCACGGCAGCGAGCTGATCGAGCGCGACCTCGCAGGTGATGTCCTGCGAGCCGATCTCGCGCAGGTAGTGGGCCCCCCGCTCGTGACCCCGGTAGGTGCGCAGCCAGTCGCGCCAGGGCCGACGGACGAGCGCAGCGGTCGTCGAGGCATAGTCGAACACGACGACCCGGCCGCGTCGGATCCGTCCGAGCGCGTCGGCC
>JBEIFW010000086.1:0-14190 GCA_040382215.1 Acidimicrobiales bacterium | reverse complement strand
TCGTCGACGTGATCCCGCGCAACCGGTGGGGCAAGGCGCCCACGCGAAACCCCCGGCTGGTCTACACCACTGCGGTCGTTGGACCCCGGACGCGAGGGGGGCCCCGGCCATCCCGGCCGGGGCCACCGTCGCAGCGTCGCTCAGACGAGGCCGGCGTCGGCCATCGTCTGGCCACGACCCAGACCGAGGTAGTCCTCGATCAGGTTGTGCACCATGCGAATCTTGCCCTCCTGATAGTTCGCCAGGGTGACGCCGGGCTTGACGTTGCGCAGCGTCTTGAGGCCCTGGTGGACCTTGGGCAGGTTGAACATGTCCTGGTTGAAGATCCGCGACAACCCGCCGAGTTCGGGCGCGTCGATCCAGTCGTCGTCGGGTCCGAGCCAGCGCGTGCGAGCCGGCGGCGGGCGCTCACCCTGGAACGGGGTGAGGTAGTAGCACTCCATGATCGACGTCTCGTGGTCGTCACCGTTGGGACGGAACCGGTACATGATCCGGTTGAACGCACCCCAGGGATGGAAGTTGGGGAACAGCGTGTAATAGAAGCTGTCCATCATCTCCGCGTCGCTCATCTTGTCGACGCGATCCCCGGCCATCGGGCGCCACATCTCCCGGCTGTTCGCGGCGCCGATCTCCCGGGCGGTGTGACCGTCGGGGATGATCACGAGCCGTTCCTCGTCGAGCCGGACGTCGGCCATGGCGTCGAACATCTCCTGCTCCGTCGGCTGCCACTTGACGTGCGGCGACGGCGTGCCGTTCGGGGTGATTGCTCGCGACACGTTGCCCCACACGTCGTACTGGCTGTTGGCATCACCGATCGAGGCGAGGATCTGCGGGTGCGTGGCCACGACGTGGTACGCCTCGGAGAACGCCTCCTGCACGAGCTTCCAATTTGCCCGCACGATCTTGGCGACGTGAGCCGAGATGTACCGGTTCTCGAGGTCCCAGTCCTGGAAGTGCCAGTCGAGCACCCCGAGGAAGTCCTCGAGCGACCCGGCGTTCGGGTCCGGGTTGATGAACACCCACCCCTGCCAGATTCCGACCTGCACCTCGGGCAGGTTGAACTGGGACTTGTCCACGTGCGGGAAGTCCCAGTCGGCGGGGATCTGCTTGAGCGAGCCGTCGAGATTCCAGGCGTAACCGTGGAACGGGCACCGCAGCTCGTGGGCCCAGCCGTCGCCGTCGCGCAGCAGGCGGCCGCGATGCAGGCAAGCGTTCCAGTATCCCTTGATCGTGTCGGGCGTCGACCGCACGAGCAGGAAGCTCAGGTCGGCCACGTCGTACACGACGGTGTCACCGACCTCGGGCAGCTCCTCGACCCGGCACGCCATCTGCCAGACGCGCTTCCACAGACGCTCCTTCTCGAGCTCGTGGAAGCGCCGGTCGATGTAGCGTTCGACGGGCACGTCATGGCTGCCCTGGTACACCTTGGCCGTGCTGCGCAGCTGCGGCGGCACCGGGTGGGTGTCGCGATCCAGGAGGTCCTGGAACGACGGCCCCGGCGACCGGGCCTCGGCGAAGCGGTCCTCGAACGAACGCTCGACAGTGGTCACGACGCTCCCTTCGCGGCGGCTGCGTTGGCCGCCTCCTGATGACGGGTCTCCACCCGGCGACCCCCGACCCACAAGCACACGTGGGGATCGGCGTGCCGCAGGGTGCCGTCCACCCAGACGCCGCCGCTCGTGAAGGTCCCCCACTGACCGTCCTTGGTGACGCGCACGAGACCGTCACCGTTCTCCTCGTAGATCGCACCGCTGAGCGGGTGCCGAAGTTGTCGCACTCATCCTCCCCTGTGGCGACCAGAACCCCTACCGACCGGTCGGACGACCGGCGCCGGGACGACCGGCACCGGGACGAATCTGACCGGTCGATCAATAACTGTACCGCTCCGGCAACACAGCATTCACCGAACCACCCCGGCACGGTTCGGCGCCGCCGGTCCGGGCCGACCACAGTGCGTCCCATGAAGCTGCGTGCAGGCGACCGCATCCGGCTCGTGCGCGACGACGAGGTCGGTCTGCCCTGCGTGGCGTACGGCCGGGTGGGCGGCGTGCTCGGTGAGGAGGGTCTCGCCGTGGTGATGCTCGACGGCGAACTGGGCGGCGACGTCGTGGCGCTGTCGCGCCTCGAGGCGGTGCGCGTCGACACGCTGCGGCTCACGCTTCCCGCACTCGACGAGCTCGGCGACCCGGTGGAGCGGGCCGGCCTCGCCGGCATGTGGCACGCCGAGGCCCGTGCCGCCGGCCTGTGCCTCGCAGCCGTCGAGTGCTGGGGCGACGGGAAGCGTGACGAAGCGCAGCGATGGTCGCTCGGCTCGGTCGTCGCCGACGGCCAGACCTGGGTGCTCACCGCCGCCGTGCCGCCCGGCGGCGGTGCCGTCGTGGTCTCCGCCGAGCGCCCGAACCGCTGGGACGTCTGAGCGCTGCGTCGGTCCGCCGGTCAGAGCACGACGCCGGCGGTCTCGGCCTCGGCCGCGAGTGCCAACCACGCCTCCTCGGCGGCGTCGAGGGTCGCTTGCGCCTCGGCGAGTTGGCGGCCGAGCGCAGCGATCGACCGGTGGTCGGCGATGCCGGCCAACTCCGCTGCGAGCGCATCGCGTCTCGCCGTCGCCGCCGCGACGTGGCGCTCGGCCTGCCCCACGAGGCGCCGCAGTGTCGACGGCGACCGAGTTGCGCTCGGCGCCTTGGCCGCCCGCTCGGCTACCCGATCGGGTCCCCGACGGGCGGGTGACGCCGCCTCCCGGGACGGCGCCGAGGCACTGCGCCAGGCCATCCAGCCGGCATACCCGCCCCGGACCAACGTTGCGCCCCCGCCGCCGTCGAGCGCCAACACCTCGGTGGTCACCCGGTCGAGGAACGACCGGTCGTGGCTCACCGTCACCAGCGCCCCCGGCCAGTCCTCGAGGAAATCCTCCAACGCCCGCAACGTGTCGAGGTCGAGGTCGTTGGTCGGCTCGTCGAGCAGCAACAGGTTTGGCTTGGCGGCGAGCACGATCAGCAGCTGCAGACGGCGACGCTCACCACCCGACAGCGTGCCGATCGGCGCCCACTGCGCGTCGGCGTCGAACCAGAACCGCTCCATCAGGCGTGCGTCGGCCCAGTCGGGCTCGCGGTGGGGGCCCACGACCGCGTTGCGCACCCGCATCGCCGGGTCGAGCGTTGCGCCGCGCTGTTCGAGCTCGCCGACGACCACGGTGGTGCCGACCTCGATCCGGCCGGCCCCGGGTGCGAGCCGGCCGGCCAGCAGCCCGAGCAAGGTCGACTTGCCGACCCCGTTCGGCCCGACGACGCCGAGGCGGTCGCCGGGCTCGATCACGAGCTCGACCGCGTCGAGCACCGGGCGCGCCCCGCCGTAGGCGAAGGTGACCCCGTGGAGCTCGACCACCTTGGAGCCGAGCCGGGTCGTGCCGAGCTCGAGCGCAAGGTCGCCGGGTCGGGCAGCGGCAGCGGGGCGTCCCTGCACGAGCGCCTCGGCCGCTTCGATCCGGGCCTTGGGCTTGCGGGTGCGCGCTGGCGCACCACGGCGCAACCACGCCAACTCGGCGCGCGCCAGGTTTCGGCGGGTCTGCTCGGCCTCGGCCGCTCGCTCGGCACGTTCGGCCCGGCCGGCGAGATAGGCGGCGTAGCCCGACCCGGCGTGCTCCCCGGCGGGGACGTGCCGGTAGCCATGCCCGCGGTCGAGCTCGAGCACCTCGGTCGTGAGCCGGTCGAGGACGTGCCGGTCGTGGGTGACGAGCACGAGGCCGCCCCGGTGGGCCGACAGACGATCCTCGAGGAAGGACACTGCGTCGAGGTCGAGATGGTTCGTGGGCTCGTCGAGGATCAGCAGGTCGTGTTCGTCGACGAGGAGGCGAGCGAGCGCGACGCGCTTGGCCTGCCCGCCCGACAGTGTGGAGCACCGGGCGTCGAACAGCCCGCCCATCCCGAGCCGGTCCAGCACCGCCTCGGCCTGCCAAGTGCCACCGGCAGCCTCTCGCACCGTGACGTCGGGCAGCACCGGGTCCTGGTCGAGCACACCGATCCGCACGCCGCGGCCGTGGCGCACCTCGCCGGCCTCGGGTCGGGCGTGGCCGGCGAGCACCCGCAACAGCGTCGACTTGCCGCAGCCGTTGATCCCGACCACCCCGAGGCGGTCGCCGGTCCCGACCGTCACCGACACGTCGCGGAACAGGTCGCGATCAGGTCGGGTGGCGAGCAGGCCCCGGGCGTCGACGAGCAGCACGGGGGAATCATGCCGGGGTGGCGGGAACCGAGCTTGTAGCGTGCCCGATGTCATGGCGTACGAGCGGGACATCCTCGACGAGCCCCGGCGCCCGACGGTCACCTACCCGGAGGTGGCGGCCACGGCCGGGCTGGTCGTGGAGGACCGCTCCTCGGGCTTCTGCGGCGACATCGTCGAGACCTCGACGCTCGCAGTGACGCTGCGGGACCGCCACGGCCACGTCCGGCACTTCCGCTGGAAGGCCGGCGGGTTCCTCCTCGAGGGCCGACCGGTGACCCTCGTGCCCCCGGCCCGACCGGTCACTCCGGCCGGGTTGCACACGACCGCCTCGGGAAGCGTCGCGGCCGCGCCCGCACCGGCGCGCACCGCTCGGGCCGACCGGATCTGGGTGGAGGGTGTGCACGACGCCGAACTGCTCGAACTGGTCTGGGGCGACGAGTTGCGCGAGCTCGCCGTGGTGGTCGAACCGCTCGGGGGGATCGACCATCTCGCCCGGGCCGTCGCCCGGTTCGGGCCGGGCCCGGCGCGCCGGCTCGGCGTGCTCGTCGACCATCTCGTGCCGGGCTCGAAAGAGTCACGGGTCGCAGCCGAGGTGCGTTCGCCGTGGGTGCAGGTCGAGGGTCATCCGTTCGTCGACGTGTGGGCGGCGATCCGCCCCCACGTGGTCGGTCTCGACGCATGGCCGACGGTCCCCCGGCACCTCGACTGGAAGCAGGGGGTCGCCCAGGCGATCGGCGATCGGGACCCGGCGACGCTGTGGAAGCGGCTGCGGGGCCGGGTGCGGTCCTACGCCGATCTCGACCCGTCGTTCGTCGGCGCAGTGGAACGGGTGCTCGACTTCCTCACCGAACCGGCCCAGCGGTGACCGACCCCGTCGCCCCGGCGGCGCCGCCCACCGGGGCGCCGACCGGTCGCCTGGGCGGTCTGGGCCGCCTGCTCGGGACCGTGGTCGCCCTCGACGCCGCGTCGAGCATGGTGTTCGCACTGCTGGCGAGCCTGCGCAAGGAGTACGGCCTGGCCACCTGGCACCTCGGTCTGATCTCGGGCAGCGCCTTCCTCGGGAGCGTCACTGCGCAGCTGCCGCTCGCGGGCTTCGCCGACCGGGGCCGGGCTCGGGCCTTGCTGCGGATCGGCCTTGCGCTCGCCATCGTCGGCAACCTGCTGTTCGCCGCCGGCTCGAACGCGCTGGTGTTCGTCGTCGGGCGGCTCCTGGCTGGGTTCGGCACGGGCTGCTTCTACCCGGCGGCCCGGGCGGTGGCCGCGACCTCCGATCCCGCCCGGATCGGGCAGAACCTCGGGCGGATGGCCGCCGCCAACCTGATCGGGTTCACCGCCGGACCGGTGTTCGGCACGCTGCTCGCAGAGACGGCCGGGCTGCGCGCCCCGTTCCTCGTCGCCGCTGCGATCGCGGCGCTGTCGCTGTCGCAGCTGCGCCGGGTACCGATCCCTGCGTCCCTCGACGTTCACCCGGACCCGGCTGCGCGACGCGATCCGACGGTGCGCCGGGAGCCCGTCCTCGCGTTCGACCTGCTGCGGCTGCGGCCAGTCACCGTGGCCGTCGGGCTCGCCGTCGCGTTGTTCGTCCCGATCGGGATGTACGACGCGCTGTGGTCGCAGTACCTCGCCGACCGAGGTGCGAGCACCACCTTCGTCGGCGTGAGCATGGCGATCTACGGCGTGCCGTTCGCACTCCTCGCCGCCACCGGGGGGCGGCTCGCCGACCGGGTCGGACCCGTGCGGTGCGCGCTGGCCGGCTTGGCGGTCGCCGCCCCGATGACCTGGCTGTACGGCGTGCTGCCGAACCCGTGGCTGATCGCGACGGCATCGATCCTGGAGGCGGCCGTGCAGGCGGCCAGCTTCCCGGCGACGCAGACCGCGATGGCTCGGGCCTGCCCGCCGGAACGCCTCGCCGCCGGCCAGGGTCTCGCCGGGGCGTTCCAGCAGATGACCGCAGCGGCCACTGCGGTCAGCGCCGCCCCGCTCTACGGCGCCACCGGCTCCGCAGTCACCTTCGGCGCCGCCGGCGGTCTGGTCGGGGTGCTGGCCGTGGTGCTCGCGTTGGCTCACCGGTCGATCCGGCCGAGCACCAGCCCGCGGTAGACCACGATGCCGGCCGCCGCGGCCACGGCGCCGACGAGATAGGCCGTCTGGTAGCCGCCGGCGTCGGCGACCGGGCCGAGCACCGCGCCGCCCGACGCGGCACCGATCTCGAAGAACGCCGTGAACGTGGAGATCGCCGCCGCCCGCTCCCGAGGGTCGTTCGCCATGCGGGCCGCCAGCGCGATCAACGACGGGTACAGCAGGGAGATCGCGCTGGAGAGCACGACGACCGCCAGCCACATCCCCACTGCGCCGTCGACCGTGCCGGCGATGGTGAGACCCACCGCCATGGCTCCGGCTGCGATCGGGGCGGCCCGGGTGAGCCCGAGGCGTTCGGGCAGACGGGCACCGAGGAGGCGCACGAGCAAGGTGAGCACCGAGTAAGTGGCGAACAGCGCGCCGGCGCTCGCACCCACCTCGTCGGCCCGGAGCTTCAGGAACGACGACCAGCCCTGGTAGCCGAACATCGGTAGCGCAAGCACGAGCCCGAGCAGCGCGCCACCGCCGTGGAAGGTCCGCCCTTTGGGCCGGGGCCCGGTGGACGCTGCAGGGGTGTCGTCGGCAACGGCCAACGACCAGGCTGCGGCGGCGAGCGCGACGACCCCGGACACGACGAAGCCGACCCGGATCCGGTCGGCGGCGACGAACGCCTCCCCGATCACCGGACCGACGCCCAGGGCGAGGAACAACCCGACCGAGTGGTAACTGATCGCCTCGGCCCGGCGTTCGGCCGGTGCCCGTTCACTGATCAGGTTGGCGGCGGCCACGTACAGCAACGCCTCGAAGGCGCCGGTGATCCCCCGCACCACGAGCAACGCCGCCGAGGATCCGACCAGGGCATGCAGCGCGAACCCGGCCGCGCCGCCGATCGCGCCGATGCGCAGCACCGCCCGGTTGCCCCACCGGGCCACGCCTGCGGTCAGCAGCGGGCGGCAGGCGACCGCGAGCACGCTGTAGGCCGCGGCCGACCACCCGACGAGCCGGTTGGTCTCGCCGAGGTCGTCGACGACGAAGCGCGGCACGAGGGTGAGCCCCATGCCGACGGCGACGAAGAACATCGCCATCGCCGCCGTGGTGGCCACGAAATCCCGGTCGACCATGCGGCCCCGGATCGACGGCGGCTCCACGTCCCCATGGTGCCCACGGCCCCGCGGGCGGTGCCACCCGGTCCGTGTACGGTCCGCCCGCATGGGGATCGACCAGGCCAAGGTGGACGCGCTGCTCGCTCGGGCAAAGCGGGAAGTGGACGACGGCCTGCTGCCGTCGGTGCAGATCGCCCTGGCCTACCGCGGTGAACTGGTCGCCTCCGCTGCATTCGGCGACGCCACGGTCGACAGCCGGTACGCCGTGTTCTCGTGCACGAAGGCCTTCGTCGCTGCCGCGATGTGGTCCCTTATCGGGGACGGCGCCGTCGACGTGTCCCGCCGGGTGGTCGACTACGTGCCCGAGTTCGGCACCAACGGCAAGGAGATCGTCACCATCGAGCAGGTGATGCTGCACACGGCCGGGTTCCCTCACGCGCCGCTCGGCCCGCCGGCGTGGGCGAGCGTCGAGGGGCGCCTTGCGGCGTTCGCCAAGTGGCGGCTGTCGTGGGCGCCGGGAAGCACCTGGGAATACCACGCCACCTCGGCGCACTGGGTGCTGGCCGAAATCATCCGTCGCGTCACCGGCTGCGACCACAGCGACGTGATCGCCGAGCGTGTCACCGGCCCGATCGGGCTCCCCCAGGTGCTCGGCATTCCTGTCGGCCCGGCACAGGACGGGATCCTCGACGTGGTCGCCGTCGGCGAGCGAGCCACGGCCGCCGAGTTGCGCGCGGCGTTCGGGGTGGACGAACTCCCGACGACGGAGGTGACCCCGGAGGCGATCCTGGGATTCAACCGCCCGGAGGCGAGAGCCGTCGGGGTGCCCGGCGGCGGAGCGTTCCTGCGCGCCGCCGACCTCGCCCTGTTCTACCAAGGCCTGCTGCACAACCACGGCTCCGTCTGGCGACCCGATGTGCTCGCCGATGCCACCGGCACGGTGCGCAACACGCTGCCCGAGCGGCTCACGGGGCTCCCGGCGAACCGCAGCCTGGGCCTCGTGCTCGCCGGTGGTGACGGACGGTCTGCCGAACGGGGCTTCGGGCGAACGGTGTCGCCCCGGGCCTTCGGCCACAACGGCGCCGGCGGTCAACTGGCCTGGGCCGATCCGGCCACCGGCCTGTCGCTCGGCTACTGCACCAACGGCTACGACCTGCACGAGGTGCGCCAGCCGCGGCGCGGCTCCGCGATCGGGAGCCTCGCCGCGGTCTGCGCAACCTGACCGGCGTTGCGCCGGGCGGGTCTCAGTAGGGCGACGAGCCGCCGTCGATGTTGATCATCGAGCCGGTGATGCCGGCGCCGGCCTCCGAGCACAACAGCAGGGCCACCGCAGCGACCTGCTCGACGGTGTTCGGCTTCTTGATCGCGGAGCCCGCCACGATCATGTTGATGTAGTCGTCGTAACTCATGCCGATCGCCGCAGCCGACATGGGGGCGGTCGACTCGACGATGTCGGTGATGATCAGGCCGGGGCACAGGGCGTTGCAGGTGATGCCGAGCGTGCCGACCTCCTGCGCGATCACCTTGGTGAGGCCGTTGAGGGCGTGCTTGGTGGTGATGTACGGCGCAACGCCCGGAAGGGCGGTCTTGCCGTACATCGACGAGATGTTGATGATCCGGCCCCACTGCCGGGGGATCATCGCCTTGAGCGCTGCGCGGCTGCACCAGAACGGGTGGTTCAGGTTCCAGTTGAGGATGCTCTGCCATTCCTCGTCGCCGAGCTCGGCAACGATGGCCGGGTTCCCGACCCCACCGGCGTTGTTGACGAGGATGTCGATCGCGCCGTAGCGCTCGATCGTGCCGGCCACGAGGCCCTCGCACACCGACTGCTGCTGGACGTCGCCGGCGAGGAAGTGGATCCGGTCGCCACCGCCCATGTCCTCGATGGCCTGCCGGCCCTTGTCCTCGCTGCGGCCGTTGATGACGACGTTGGCGCCCTCGGCGTGCAGCGCCGTGGCGATGGCCCGGCCGATGCCTCGGGTACCGCCGGTGATCATCGCCGTGCGTCCGTCCAAGAAGCCCATGTCTCCCCCTGCGTGAGTGGATGCGAGCCCGCACGGCACCGCCGCCGGGCGTCGCGGATCATAAGGACGGCCCGGCTGGGGCGTCGGATCAGGGCGGTCGCTGCGGCGGCCCGTCGCGGCGTCAGAGCAGCGTGCCGATGCCGTGGATGGCCAGGCCGGCCAGCGCTCCGACCACCGTGCCGTTGATCCGGATGAACTGCAGGTCGCGGCCGACGGCGAGCTCGACGCGCGCCGAGGTCTCGGCCGGGTCCCAGCGCTGGACCGTGCCGGCGATGAACTCCCCGACGAGGTGCCGTTCGCGCTGGGCGAGCGCTGCGGCACCGGCGCCGAGGCGGCGGTCGAGTTCCGCCCGCAACGCCGCGTCGCCGGCCAGGCGGGTCACCGCAGCGGCGACCAGGGCGTCGAGCTGGTCGCGCAGGCGCGAGCCCGGCGCGCCGGCCTGGCGTCGCAGGGAGGTGACGAGGTCGTCCCACAGCGAGCCGGCCCACGTCTCCACCGACGGATGGCCGATCGCCTCGTCGCGCCACGCCGCCACCCGGGCGCCGAGCTCGGGGTCGGTCGTGAGCCGTCCGGCCAGCGCCAGTAGCTCGTCGTCGAGGTGGCGCCGCACCGGGTGCTGCTCGTCGGCCCGCAGGTCCTCGACGGCGTGGACCACTCCGCCGAAGATCCGCTCGAACACCCGGTCGTCGACGCGGCCCGGCACCCACCAGGGCGACTCCCGGTCGAACACGGCCCGGAACGCGACGCGTTGCGACAGCAGGGTTTCACGCAGGGCACCGAGCGCCGCGGTGACGATCTCGGTGTGACGGCCTTCGGCGATGGCGGCCCGCAGCGCCCGGCCCGCCAGCGGCGCAGCGTCGATGGCGCCGAGCCGGTCGAGCACGGCCCGCCCCACCGCGGCGCCGACCCGGTCGTCGCGCAGCAACTCCAAGGTGGCGTCGAGCGCGCCGGCGAGATGGCCGACGGCAGCGGCGCGGTGCGCCGGATCCTCGCCCCAGGCCACGAGCCGGTCGGCCGGCCGGGCCGTGAGCACCCGCTCCCGCAGCAGTTCGGGGTCGAGGAAGTGCTCCTCGACGAACGCCCCCAGGCTGGCGCCGAGGCGGTCCTTGCGGGTGGGGACGATCGCAGTGTGCGGGATCGGCAACCCGAGCGGCCGGCGGAACAGGGCGGTGACCGCGAACCAGTCCGCGATCCCGCCAACGAGCGCCGCCTCGGCTCCCGCCCGAACGAACCCGACCCAGGACGGGGCACCGTCGCCGGCCAGGCGGGCGGCCACGAACACGACCGTCGCCCCCAGCAGCAGCCCGCCGGCCAGCCGGCGCACCGATCGGTCCGCAGGGTCGGGCGACTGCCCATCGTGCCGGCGCATGCCTTGTTCCTACCGTGCGGGTGCCCCTGTTCGCACCGGCACGCGTTAGCGTCGCCGCCAGCCGAGACAGCAGGGAGACAGCCTGATGCGAGTGAAGGTCGACTTCGACGTGTGCGCTTCGACGGGCGCCTGCATGCAGGTGTGCCCCGAGGTGTTCGAGGTGCGCAGCGACGGCTACCTCTACATCCTCCAGGAAGAGCCCGGCGAGGACCTGCGCGACAAGGTGTCCCAGGCCGCCGACCTGTGCCCCACCGGCGCCATCTCGATCGAGGACTGACCCGCCACGGCGGTCGCCGGGCCGGCGCCGTGGCGTCGGGTCGGGGTCAGACCCGGCACAAGGCCACAGGAAGGCCGACGGCGCCCACCGATGTGCGGTAGATCGTGCCGTCGTGGCCCGACGACGAGCCGGAGCCCGTGACGATGTAGAGGTCTGCGAGGCCGTCACCGCCGAAGGCGCACGACGTGACCATCCGAGAGGGCACCTCGACCGTGGTGCCCATCGAGCCGTCGGCGCGCACCTCCTGCACCGTGCCGGCGGAGACCATGGCGACCCACACCGAGCCGGCGGCATCGACCGCCAGGCCGTCGGGCAGCCCGGCTCCGAAGTGGGCGTGCACCTCGGGCTCGGCCTGCGAGCCGTCGAGCGCCCAGCGGCGCAGGAGATGGTTGGCGGTATCGGCGTGGTAGAGCCAGCGCCCGTCGGGTGACACGCCCATGCCGTTGGTGAGCGAGACGCCGCCGTAGAGCAGGGTGGCCGCCCCTTCGGCGTCGACGCGCAGGCACTCGCCGAAGGTGCGCTCGCCGTCGGTGGCGAACGGGTTGGAGCGCATGGTCCCGATGTAGAGCCGGCCCTCGGCATCGGTGGTGAGGTCGTTGAATCCCGGCACACCGGCGTCGGCATAGACGGTGCGGTTCACCCCGTCGCGGTGGTGGCAGATGTCGCGCCCGGACATCACGATGCCGCCGTCGGCGTGGAACACGATCCCGCCCACACCGCGGCGCTTGGGCACCACGGTCGACACGGTGCCGTCGGCCGCCAGGCGGAACACCCCGCCGTGGTGGACGTCGGAGAAGTACAGGCCGCCGTCGGCGGACCAACGCGGCCCCTCGACGAGTCCGAAGCCGGAGGCGAGCAGTTCGAGCGTCATGGCCCCCGAGCCTGCCACCTGGCCGCAGCCGTCCCTGACGACACGTGCCTTCAGGCCGGCGCCAGCTCCCGCACCGAGGGCACGAGCTTCGCGAAGTTCTCCGAGTAGAACGCCGTACGCACGGTCTCCGACAGCTCGCCGAGGCTCGCCTCGAACCGTCCGATCGGGTTTCGGCCGCCCTCGATGTGCGGGTAGTCGGAGGAGAACAGGTAGAGCTCCGGCGCCGACTCCCGGATGAGCGCACCGACGTCCTCGAACGGGTACGGCGTGAACGCGAGCTGCTCGCGCACCTGCTGCGAGGGCGGTCGGGTGAACGTGGCCAGTTCGGGCTCGGAGCGGGCCCAGATGCCGGCGGCATGGTCCAGGCGGCGCAGCATCCCGGGCACCCAGGTGGCGCCGAGCTCGACCGCCGCGCCCCGCAGGCCCCGATGCCGTTCGAGCACCCCGTCGAGCACCAGCACCGACAGGAACTCCTCGGCGGCCTGGTGCAGCACGGTGAGATCCTTCGACCGTACGTTCTCCGCGCCGCCGAGCCAGTCGGTGGGCTGCGGTCGTCCGGTGTTCATGTACTCGGAGCGGATCTGGATCGCCTGACCCCCGACGTGGAGGAGGAACGGGACGCCGGCGTCGGCCAGTCGGGCCCAGATCGGGTCGAGGTCGTCGTGGCCCGGGGAACGGCCACCGCACGGCGCCGCCGGGATCCACACGCCCTTGGCGCCCAGGGCGAGCGCCTCGTCGAGCTCGACCGCGGCCCGGACTGGATCGTCGAGCGACAGCAACGCCACCGGCAGCAGGCGCGGGTCGTCGGCACAGAAGGCGGCGACGGCGCGGTTGTGGGCCCGGCAGGCTGCGTAGCGCACGGCGAGCTCGCGTACGAACAACACCTGACCGGGCGAGAACGTCGAGAACACCCACTGCGCGTGGAACCCGAGCAGGTCGAGGGCCCGGGTGCGTTCGATGGGGTTGAACGCGCCCATCGCCTCGTAGTTCTTCGGCCCGGCGATCACGTCGTGGGCGATGCGGTCCAGGTAGGCGGCGTCGTGACCGCCGGCCTCGGCGTAGCGGGCCATGCGCTCGACGGCCGTCGGCCCTCCGGAGCTGACCGACAGCGCCGGGATGCGGTCCCGCATGGCCGGGTCGGCGAAGTCGGACAGGAACCGCGGCAGCTCCATCAGGTGGCTGTCGGCGTCGAAGAACGTCCGGCCCTCGGCGTAGGCCATGTCGCACCCCCCGGTGTCGAAAAGACGAGCCGACTGTAGGCGCCCGGCTCTACCGCCAGGACGCCAGCCGATCGTTGAGGAAGGTGCCGGACGGGTCGACGGCGTTGCGCAGCGCCCACCAGTCGGCCCACCGGGAATGGATGGCCGCGAGTTCGGCGCCCGAGCGGTAGTGGACCTTGCCCCAGTGGGGACGGCCGTCGTAGCGGGCGAACACCGCCTCGGCGGCACGGAACACCGGCTCGTCGGCCAAGCCGATCCCCTGGTGCAGCGAGATGGTGGCCACGTCGCGGTCGTAGGCCGGCGACAGCCATACGTCGTCGGCGGCGAGCGTTCGGTACTCGACCGGCCACCGCAGCTCGGGGAACTCGCGCCGCACCAGATCGCGGATCTCGTCGAGGCAGGCGAGCGAGGTCTCGAGCGGAACCGCGTACTCGATCTCGGTGTGACGGTCGGGGCGGTTGCTCGGCAGCACCTCGTAGCTCCACCCGGTGCGGTCGCCTTCCGGGCCGATCGGATACACGGGCGCGGCGTCGGTCTCGTCGATCGACTTCACCATGGCCCGGTCCCGGCCCGGGTACCAGAAGAACTCGAAGTGGCGGTGAGCGCCCACCGAGGCCTCGATCGGGGGGCGCAACGACTCGTAGTCCTGCAGCACGACCCGGTCGGCGAGGCGGTAGGCCGGCCGTACCGCCAGCGTGAGCGCCACCACCACCCCGAACGCGCCGAGGTGCAGGCGGGCTGCGGCGAACCGATCGGGATGCTCGTCGGCGCTCCAGCGCTCGAGCGAACCGTCGGCGGTGACGACGTCCATGGCCACCACCGCCGCCGACAGGTTGCGCAACGTGCGGCCGGTGCCGTGCGTGCCCGTTGCGACGGCCCCGCCGATCGACTGGCGGTCGATGTCGCCCTGGTTGGCGAGCGCAACCCCCCGCTCGGCCAGGGGCCGCCCGAGCGACGCGATCACCGACCCGGCCCACACCGTGGCCGTGCCGGCCACCGGGTCGGCGTCGATCACGCCGGTGAACGCCG
>JBEIFW010000085.1:0-14461 GCA_040382215.1 Acidimicrobiales bacterium | reverse complement strand
TACGGCGGCTCGTGGATGGCGCTCGAGAACGGCTTCTACAAAGACGAGGGCCTCACCGTCGACTACCGCCAGGGTGGCCCGAACGCGCCGGCCTCGACCGTGGCGGTGGCGGCCGGCGATGCCGACATCGGCGTCGCAGCGAGCATGCAGGCGTTGCTGCAGGCCATCGGCAAGGACAACGACTTCGTGATCGTCGCAACGCAGTCCCAGGTCTCCCCCGGGGCCGTGCTGTCGCTCGCCAAGAAGCCGGTGAAGACGCCCAAGGACCTCGTCGGCATCAAGTTCCTGGGCCAGGAAGCCGTCGACAAGACGATCGACGCCGTGCTCGTGAAGGCCGGTCTCCCCAAGGACTACACGTTCGTCAAGGCGGGCTTCACGCCCGATCCGTTGCTCGAAGGCGCCGGCGAGGCGTACTCGTGTTTCGCGGTGAACCAACCGATCACGCTCGAGGGCAAGGGGCTCGTGAAGGACAAGGACTTCTTCGTGACGACCTGGGCCGAGCTCGGGCTGCCGTCGTATTCGAACCTGTTCTTCTGCAAGCGTTCGTACCTGCAGCAGAACCGGGACGTGGTGGTGCGGTTCCTGCGGGCCACGATCAAGGGTTGGGAAGCCAACGTGAAGGATCCGGCCAAGGGAGCCCAGCTCGCGGTGTCGAAGTACGGCGTCGATCTCAGCTTGGACCTCAAGCAGCAGACCCGGCAGAACGAACTGCAGATCCCGCTGATGCAATCAGGCCTGACCAAGGCCAAGGGCCTGTTCCGCATCGACCCGGCGTTGTTCGGCGGCGAGATGTACAAAGCGCTCGAAGCGGCCGGCGTTACCGGTCTCCCGGACGTGGCCAAGGTCCTCGACCTCACCGTGCTCGACGAGGTCTACGGCTCGAAGACGAGTCTGCTGTGACCCGGGTCGGAACGGTCCTGCTGCGACCGCCGTTTCCCGCCTTCGGCGTGGAGCCGGAACGCACCGCGGATCCGATCGTCGCCCGGGAACTCGTCCGGCGTGACGGCGCAGCGATCCTGACCGGGCTCGGCCGCGACGAGTCCGCCGCCGAAGCCGTGCCGGTGTCGGTGTTCGGTTCGGCGGTGATCGCGGTACCGTCGGCGGCCGAGGTGCGCGACGGTGGAGTGCACGACCGCCGGCCGGTCGGGCTGACCCGTCACACCCGTCTGCGGTCCCACACCGACGGATTCGCCTACGGCGACGCCTACCCGGATCACTTCCTGCTGCTGTGTGCGGCCTCGTCGCCCGACGGCGGTGAGAGCTTCCTGGTGGACGGCGACGCCCTGTTCGAGTGGCTGCTCACCGATCCTGCCACCGCCTCGTTCGCACACCGACTCGAGACGGTGCCTGTCGAGCAGACCGAGACCGGGATGCGTCGCTCGACGAGCCCACTGGTGGGCCGGAGCCCGAGCGGCCGGCGGATGTTCCGGCGATTCCCCGATCAGCGCCCCGCCGACGACACCGACACCCCGGACGCGGATGCATCGATGATCGCCGCGTGGCATCAGCTCATCGACGACGTCAGTCTGTTCTCGCCACGGTTCAAGTTGGGCCCGGGTGAAGCGGTCGTGGTCGACAACTACCGGATGTTCCACGCCCGCGAGGCCTACGCCGATCCGGATCGGCTCATGTGGCGGGTGTGGGTGTGGACCACCGATGGCGTCGGGGTCCCCGAGGGGATGCTCCACTCCGACAGTCGCTATGCCGGGGCGACACCGTGACGGCCACGGTCGGCGTGGTGCCATCCCGGTCGAGCGATCCCGCCGAGGTGCGGGCGCTCGCCGCGCAGTTCGGCGCAGCTGTCCTCGTCGGCGTCGAGCCCAGCGAGGCCGGGGCCGAGGCCGGCGCGCGCGCCGTCCTCGGTAACGAGGCGCTCGACGTCCGGGCCCAGTTCAGGGCGACGCAGCGGCGCGCCGAGGACCTGCAGGCGTACCTCGCCGCCCTCCCCGAGGACGCGCCGGCCAAGCGCCGGAACACCTACGACCGGACCACGCCCTTGCCGCCGCACAACGATGGCTTCGCCTTCGGCGACGAGATGCCCGATCACCTGTTCCTGTGCTGCGTACGGCCGTGCGCCACCGGCGGGGCGTCCTGGCTCGTCGACGGTCTCGCGCTCATTGACGCACTTCGGGGCGACCCGTCGACGGCGTGGGTGGCCGAGCAGGCCTGGACGACATCGATCGAGCACTCGGACCCGGCCTACGGGATCGTCGTCGGGCCGGTGGCCCGCCGGCTCGCGACGGGCCGCTGCCTGGTCCGCCAGAACCCGTACCAGTGGGCCGGGCCGGACGCGCCGCCGCAGGTCGTTGCGTTCGCAACCGCCTGGTCCCGGGAGCGCGATCGGGCGGCTGCATCGGTCCCACGCTTTCGCTTGGCGCGCGGCGAGCTGCTGTGTGTCGACAACTACCGGGTGGCCCACGGGCGCGACCCCTACGACGACCCCGAACGCGAGATGGTCTCGACGTGGGCCTGGACCACCACTGCCATCACCGTTCCCGGCACCCTGCACCTGCTGTGAGGCCACGATGACCACGACCGTCGACGCTCTCGGCACCGGCCCGACGGCCCGATCCCCGGCGCTTCGCTTCGTCGGGGTCGGCGTCGCCTACCCCGACGGTACCCATGCGCTCGACGAGGTGTCCTTCGACGTCGGTCGGGGTGAGCTGGTGTCGGTCGTCGGGCCCTCGGGTTGCGGGAAGTCGACGCTGCTCAAGGTCGCGTCGGGACTCGTCGAGGCGAGCGCCGGCCATTGCGAGGTGGACCGAGCCCGACTCGGCTACGTCTTCCAGGACCCGACCCTTCTGCCGTGGCGGACCGTTCGGCGCAACGTCGAGCTGTTGCTGCAGTTCGACGGGGTGCCCAAGGCCGACCGGCGGGAGATCGCTCGACGGAATCTCGAGCTCGTCGGGCTCACCGGGTTCGAGGATCACCTGCCGCGGTGGCTGTCGGGCGGGATGCGCATGCGGGTCTCGCTCGCCCGGGCGCTCGCCCGCCGGCCCGAGGTGTTCCTGTTCGACGAGCCGTTCGGTGCGCTCGACGAGATCACCCGGGAGCGCCTCAACGACGAACTGCTCTCGCTGTTCGTGACCGAAGGGTTCGCCGGGCTGTTCATCACCCACTCGATCCCCGAAGCGTGCTTCTTGTCGACGCGGGTGCTCGTGATGAGCGCTCGGCCCGGCCGGATCGTCGCCGAGTTCCCGGTGCCCTTCGCGTTTCCGAGGCCCCACGAGCTTCGCTACGACCCGGCGTTCGCAGCGTTGAGCGGCGAGGTGTCGGCCGCATTGCGCGCCGCCACGGCCTGAGGTTCCCTGGCGTTCACCGGGGCACCGGCTGCGATTCACCATCGGTGGCTAGGTTCGCAACGGTGGAGCTCCTGGAACCTGGGCTTCGAGCGGTGGTCGAGCGTTGCCTCGGCGAGTTGGACGCGCTCACCGCCGCCGCCGAGGAGGGCGAGCGCGAGCACCAACCGGCGATCGACGGCGTGCACCAACTCCATCGCCCGGGTGCGGTCAACCTCGTGCACTACGTGGCCGTGCGTCGCCGGGACATCCGGGGACTGCAAGCGGACCTCACATCGCTGGGCGTGTCGAGCGTCAGCCATCTCGAGCAGTCGGTGATGTCCACGCTGCGCACGGTGCGCTCGGTGCTCGCCCGTCTTCTCGGCGAGGACGTGGCGGCATCGATGGTGAGCAACTCCGGCACGCAGATCCTCGAACGCAACGCGGATCGTCTGCTCGGGCCCGCCAACCCGTCGTCGCGCAACCGGATCATGGTGACGCTGCCGTCGGAGGCGGCGCAGCACCGGGCCCTCGTCCCGGCCCTCGTCGACGCCGGCATGGACATCGCTCGAATTAACTGTGCCCATGACGACCTTGTCGCCTGGCGATCGATGGCGGCACAGGTACGGGCCAGTGCCCAGGGGACCCTGGTGGTGATGGACCTTGCCGGCCCGAAGCTCCGGACCGGTCCGATCGAGTCGCTACCGCGCGTCGTGAAGATCTCGCCGGATCGTGATCGCAGCGGTCGGGTGATCGAGCCTGTGATCGTCGGCCTCGTCAGCGCCGGCGCTGCCGTGGCGGAGCTTGGGTCGACGACCGTGGTGCTGCCGGTGGTGTCCGCCGGGTGGCTCTCGCGTCGGCGGGTCGGCGAGCGTCTGCATCTCCGCGATGCCAGGAATGCCAACCGTCGGTGGACCGTGGTGGAGAGGGGCACCGGTTGGTGCATCGTGGAGGCGATCTCGACGGCGTTCGTCGTGGCCGGGCTCGCGTTGCACGCCGACGATTCGGACGTGACGGCGATCGGACCGTTGGGCGAGTCCGAACAGGCGCACCGGGTGCGCGTCGGTGACACGGTGGTGTTGGTCGACGACGACGGACCGGCCCCGGTCACCCCGGACGGCTCGCACGTGCATCGGATCGGGTGCACCTTGCGGGAGGCGTTCCGGGACTGTCGCCCAGGTGAGCGGGTGCTGTTCGACGACGGCAAGATCGGTGGCCGGATCGTTTCGGTCGATCGCCTCGCAGGCGAGATCGTGGTCGCAGTGGAGGATGCGTCCGAGGGCGGGGTGAAGCTGCGCGCGGCGAAGGGCATCAATCTCCCGGACTCGGATCTCGACCTACCGGCCCTGACACCGAAAGACATCGAGGACCTCGCGACGGTGGTAGAGATCGCCGACCTCGTCGACGTGTCGTTCGTTCGCACGCCGAGGGACGTCGAGGTGCTCCGAGCGGAGCTGGCCCGGCTCGGGGGTGACGGCATCGGCATCGTGTTGAAGGTGGAGAACCGCCAAGCGTTCGAACAGCTTCCGGCGTTGCTCCTCGAGGCGATGCGGCACGAGCGCGTCGGCGTCATGATCGCCCGGGGCGACCTTGCGGTCGAGATCGGATTCGAGCGGCTGGCCGAGGTGCAGGAGGAGATCATGTGGCTGTGCGAAGCGGCGCACGTGCCGGTCATCTGGGCGACCGAAGTGCTCGACACCATGGCGCGCACCGGACGTCCGTCGCGCGCCGAGATCACCGATGCAGCCCGAGCCCACCGCGCCGAGTGCGTGATGCTGAACAAGGGTCCACACATCGTCGAGGTGATCCGGTCGATCACCTCGATCCTGGGTCGGATGGCCGATCACCAGACGAAGAAGCACCATCTCCTTCGTCGCCTCACCTCGTGGGACGAGTTCGGACGCACCGAGGATCGATGAGTACCTGAGGGTGTCACGGATCCTGGCTGCGGCGCAGAGGCCTCAGCCTCGTGCTCCGACGGGCGGGTAGGCCGCAGCGCCCGTGGCGACCAGGGCGCGGATCACCGGCTCGGTGACATTGGCCGGGAGCCGGCGGTTGTACGGGCCGACGAACTGGCGGATCCGGCGGGTCGTCGGGTCGATCTCCAGGCACCCGATGAGCGCGTCGTCGGCTTCGACGCCGATGATCCACGACGTGCCATTAGCCAGGTTCGCGGCGTAGGAACCGAGGCAGTTGCGCAGTGCGCCGGCCCACGTCGTGAGCTGGCCGGCATGACGGGCGACACGCAACCGGTACGGGCCCGCGAGGCAGCCGTCGAGCTCGGGCGGTCGGGCGTGGCGAGCACCGCTGGCCCGGTGCCGCGCCGGCGGCAGGGCCCGAGCCGGGGGCGCCGGCAGTGGCCGGGCCACGGGAGCCGTTGCGGGCTCGGCCGGAGAGGTGGGCCGCCCGAGCAGCGCGACGCACTCGGCCGCAACGGCGGCCACGGTGGTGCCGGCGAGCTGCTCGGCCCGGTCGCGCAGGCGCCGGACGTTGCCGAGGACGGGGAACGGTTCGAGCAGTGCGTCGCTGCGCAGCCCGTCGCTCAGCAGGCTGGCGGCTCGCCGAGGGCCGAGGGCGCGCACGGCCTCGGTGGCGGAGTCGAGGTCGTCGACGGTCGGCCACCACTGCGGGCCCCGGTGCGAGGCCTCGATCTCGAGGAGTCCGGCGAGCACGTCGGGCTCGAGGACGTCACGGCCGGCGAGGGCGACGGCGAGCGGGTGGAGCGACAGCGGTGGCTGCAGGGAGGAACCGAGTGCCCGGACCACCCGACGGGTGGCCTTTGGTCCGAACGCGGCGCGTGCGGAAGCGGCGACGTCGGTGGCGCGCAGGATCGGGGAAGCCCATCGGGGCAATTCGTCGAGCGGTTCGGCACCGAGGACGTAGAGCTGCCCGAGCAACGGGTGCGTGAGGGAACCGGCGACGCCGAGCAGGCCACCCGTGGGCGTCACCGGGCTGCCGAGGCGGGCGGCGACCGCGACGAGTTCGCTGGCGAGCGCCGAGCCGACCTGCGTGATGGGCAGCCCCAGCGCGCGGGCGCGGTCGGCCACCACGGCGACGACGGCACCCGGTTGGGCCGAGACGTCGATTCGCCCGGCGGGAGCGAGCTCGAGGGAGAGCCGCAGGCCGGCGGCCCGGCGCCGCACCGACAGCACGGGACGCCCGGCGAATTCGCCGAGCACGCCGCGATCGACCTCGAACCACTCCCACCGAGCTTCGCCCCGAGCCACGGTTGCACTTGAGCAACCGTGCGCTGTGGACCACAAGTGGACGACTTGTGGAATTCGGCCCGGCGCCTGTGCGTTATGCCGGACCACCGCTCACCGTTGCGGACACTCGCGGCTACTGATCACTCACGGTGGGGATGACCTGCCCGATGATTGCGCCCCCGTCGACCACGAACTCGTGGCCGGTCGAGTAGGTCGCGTCGGCGAGAAGGTAGAGCAGCAGATCGGTCACCTCGGCCGGCTCCCCGACCCGCGCTATCGGTTGCGCGGCGGCGAGGCTCGAGGCGTCGAGGCCGGCGATCATCGGGGTGCGGATCGGCCCCGGGTGGATCGAATTCACCCGGATCCCGAGCGGTCCGAGTTCGAGCGCCGCCGCCTTCGTGAGCCCACGCAGGCCCCACTTGCTGGCCACATAGGCGCCCAGGTTGGCGTATCCCTGGAGCCCGGCCGTGGAGGAGATGTTGACGATCGAGCCGCCCCCGGCGCGTCGGATCGACGGCACCGTCACGTGCATCCCGAGCCAGCACCCCGTCAGGTTCACCTCGATGGTCCGGCGGAACACCGCCGGATCCATCCCGTCGATGGTGCCGAAGGTGACGATCCCGGCGTTGTTCACGAGGTGCTGCACCGGCCCGAAACGGTCCTCGGCCAGGGCCACGGCAACCCGCCAGTGGGTCTCCTCGGTGACGTCATGGTGGACGTAGGCGGCGTTCGGGCCGAGGTCGGCCACCAGCGCGCGGCCCTCGTCGTCGAGGACGTCGGTGGCGAGCACCTTGGCGCCGAGTGCCACCAGACGCCGCACGTGTTCGGCGCCCATGCCGCGGGCACCTCCGGTCACGAGCACCACGGCCCCGCGAAGCGAGTTGGTCGTCATCGTCGTTCCCTTCTCCGGTTACCTGCCGGCCTGCGCGAGGGGTTCGGGCAGTGCGGAGGCACTGGTGTCATCGTGCGATATGCGCTGAGATACCTCAAATGAACGATCGGCAACGTGAGCACGGCGGATCCGCTTCTGCGCTGACCGTCATGGAGGCAGCGGCGCTCGTGCGCGCCGGCGAGGTGAGCGCCCGGGAGCTCGTGACCCGCAGCCTTTCGGCGATCGCCGCCGGCGACGGGCGCCTGAACGCCTTCGTGTACCTCGACCCCGACGGGGCGTTGCGCGCCGCCGACGAGATCGACGCCGCCCGCCGTAGCGGCGATCACCTGGGCCCGCTCGCCGGTGTCCCGTTCGGGGTGAAGGACCTCGAGGACTGCGCCGGCATGCCGACCACCCGCGGCTCGCGGTGGTTCGCCCAGGCCCCGCCCGCAACCCGTGACGACATCCACGTCGCCCGCCTGCGCCACGCCGGCGCCATCCCGATCGGCAAGACCGCAACCCCGGAGTTCGGCGCCTGGGGGTACACCGCCAGCCCCCTCCTCGGTGTCACGCGCAACCCGTGGGATCCGTCCCGCACCCCCGGAGGGTCGAGCGGCGGGACGGCCGCGGCCGTCGCTGCAGGGTTCGTCCCGTTCGGCACGGCCAGCGACGGCGGCGGCTCGATCCGGGGCCCGGGCAGCTCCTGCGGCCTGCCCGGGCTCAAGCCCACCTACGGGCGGGTGCCCACCTTCGGCGTCACCCGCATGGCGCAGAACGCCGTGGTGTTCGCGCTCGCGACCACGGTGACCGACACCGCTGTGCTGCTCGACGTGGCCGCCGGACCGGACGCCCGTGACCGTACCTGCCTGCCCCCGTCGGGTATCCGGTACCGCGACGCGATCGACCACCTCGACGTGGCCGGTTTGCGGGCCACGTGGTCGGCCGATCTCGGCTTCGTCGTCGTCGACCCCGACGTCGCCGGCGTGACGGCTGCAGCCGCCGAGCGCCTGATCGCCGCTGCCGGCCTGCAGCCGACCGGGTACGACATCCGGCTCAAGGACTACATCCTCGTGTACATCGCGATGGAGGGCGCCGACCAGTTCGTCGACCTGCCGGCCGGGTGGGCGGACCGCCTCGACGAGCTCGATCCGCTCGTGGTCGACGGCTGGCGGTCGGCCAGCGCCCAGCCGCTGCCCGCATTCGCCGCCGTCGAGCGCAAACGGCGAGAAGTCGAGTTGCAGGTGGCCGAGCTGTTCGAGCACACCGATGTCATCCTCACCCCGACCAACGCCTGCGCCCCGTTCGCCGCCGAGGGACCGATGCCGACCGAGATCGGCGGCCGGCCCTGCCACGGCGGGCACGCCGCTCTGCTGACGATGCTCGCCAACATCGCCAACCTGCCGTCGATCACGTTGCCGGCCGGGTTCAGCCATGACGGGTTGCCCCTCGGCCTCATGGTCACGGCGCCGCGCCACCGCGAGGACATCTGCCTGCGCCTCGCCCGGATCTGGGAACAGGTCGCCCCGTGGCCCCGGGTGGTCAGCTGAGGACCAGGCAGTCCCAGTCGCCGAGACGCTCGAGGGTGACGAGCTGCTCGGCCCCGAGCGGCTCGATCCTCAGCCCGGTCCCCCGCACGGAACGCACCGCGACGCCCGCCGGCACCACCACGGCTTGGTCGGCCAGCACGGCGACCCGCCCCGTGGTGTCGATCGAGGAGCCGTTCACCAGGAACACCCGCAACCCGGCGTCGGTCGTCCAGCTGTGCAGTGCGACGTCCGGTCCGAGCCGGTGGCCGCGGATCGGCGCCGGGGTGTGGTCGAGCAGCGCGCCGAGCACGCCTGCGCCCTCGAACCACTCGAAGCGGTACCGCAAGCGTCCGATACCCGGCGCCACGTGATCCGCCGTCCCGGCGCCGTAGCGGTGACGGGTGATCGCCGGGACACCGACGACATCGGGCGCCGGGGTGAACAGATCCCACATCGGAGTCGTCTCGGCGAGCACCGTCGCCGTCGCGACCTCCAGAAGGTGTTGGTCGTCACGCACCGGGGTACGTGCCGGGAGGACCCGCTCGCCGTCGACGGGCAGGCCGACGAGGTATCCGAGCCCTGCCGCGATCGTCTCGGAACGCTGGCGCACCCCGAGAACGTCGTCGAGCAGCCCGTCGGGTCGCCACCGGCCGTCGTCGTCGTGGGTCGCGGTCGGCCCGACGGTGACGAGATGCCCGCCGGCGGCGACCCAACGGCGCACCCGATCGACCTCGGCGTGGCCCAACGCGGCTGCGCCCGGGACGACGAGCACCCGGCAGCCTGAGAGCGTGGCGTCGTCCATTGCCTCGGCCGACACCAGCCGGTACGGCCGGTGCAGCTCGCGCACGAGTTGCACGGCGCCCAGGACGTGGTCCAAGTAGCCGGAATCGACGTCGTGGAGCGCCACCCGCTCGGCGGTGCGCCGGGACACGACGATCCCGACCTCGCCGGCCTCCCGGGCCTCGACGGTCCGCACCCCGTCGAGCGCCCCGATGACCTCGGCGATCCGGTCCCAACCTGTGGCGTCGGCCTGTCCCGGTGCGTACATCGGCCACCACAACTCGCCGCCGTTGGCCACCACGTCGGCACAGGCCACCCCGAACTCGTCGTCGGACAGCCGGCTCAACCCCCACGGGAAATGCGCATACTCGAGCAGGGGCAGTACCGGCTTGTGGCCGCCGGCGGAGCGCGCGTAGGACACCGCCGCACCCACCCACCAGGCGGGCGCGCCGACGAAGCGTCGCCACGGCTCGATCGCCACGACGTCCAACTGCTCGGCCACCAGGCGGATGTCCTGGCCGTAGAAGCTCGGCCGGTACCACCCCTCGAACTGCGGGGGCCGCCGGCCCGAGGTGCGCCCCCAGAACAGGCGGCGGAAGTGGTCGTCGGAGGTGGAGGCCAACGGGAAGGCGTGCTGGGCGATCATCGACAGCCCGGGCCGCGCCGCGCGCCCTGCGGCTCCGGCGGCCCCGACGAACTCGGCCACCACCCGGCTCCGCCAGTCGAGGAACACGGAGAACGCCGGATCACCGCCCGAGACGGCCAGCGGCAGTTCGCACCCGGTGTCGGCTCGGTACCGGGTCACGCAGTTCGGGCAGGCGCACCAGCTCTGCAGGCTGGGCTCGTCGAGGTACACCGCGTCGATCTCGTACCGCTCGGACACCTCACCGACGACGGACACGATGCGCTCGCCGTACGGGGAGTTGATGCACAGACCCTTCGCCCGACCCTGCGTCGTCTCGGTCCCGTCGACCCATCGCTGCGTCCAGTCCGGATGCTGCTCCCAGGCGTCGGGGCCCCCGAAGAAGCTGTTGACGTAGGCGACCACTCCCAATCCGACACGCCGGGCCTCCTCGACGAACTCGCCGAAGACGTCACGGTCGCCGAGCCCGTCGCGCGACGGTGCATACCTGCTCGGGAAATAGGTCTCGCCGTGGAGGTAGCCGAGCGCGAACACCACGAGGGTGTTGAACGAACGTCGGGCGAAGAACTCGACGGTGCTGCGAGGGTCGATGTCCTCGAGACGGGACTGGCTCAACTCGATCGTGACCGCTCGGGTGGGACATGTCAGTGCCACGACTCGGCTCCTTCTCTGCGGTCCGGCCCACCCGGCCCGCCGGGGAGCCTAGGACGGGACGGTCCGGCCACTCTGCGAGGATCGCGGCTCACCCGCCTCGCCGCCGAGGAGGCACCGTGCCGCTCGACCCGCCAGCCCACGACACCGCACCGCCATTCGTGCGCACCCCCGACGAGAACTTCGCCGACCTCGTCGGGTTCCCCTACGAACCGCACTACGTCGACCTCGACGGCCTGCGCATGCACTACGTCGACGAGGGCCCCAGCGACGCCCCCGTTGCGCCGTTGGTCCACGGCATGCCGACGTGGAGCTACCTGTACCGCACGATCATCCCGCCGCTGCTGGCCGCCGGGTACCGCTGCGTGGCGCCGGACCACATCGGGTTCGGGCGCAGCGACAAGGTGACCGACCCCGCGTGGTACGGCATCGCCCGCCACACGGCGAACCTCGCCCGGTTGATCGACGCGCTCGATCTCGGCAGGGTGACGATCTTCGTGCAGGACTGGGGCGGCCCAACGGGCCTTGCGCAGGTGGTCCGGACGCCCGAGCGCTTCGAGCGGGTGGTGGTGATGAACACCTGGCTGCATCACGACGGCTACGAGTACTCCCCCGGCATCCAGCACTGGATCGCCCAGAACCTGCCCGGCGGGTTGTTCCGCGACAGCGTCCCCGAACGCTTCGGCTGGGGGACCCTCCTGGCGATCGGTACCCGGCGGGCATCACCGGGAGACGCGCTGATGCCGTTGCTACAGGGCCGCACGGCGATGCTCTCGCCGGAGGCTGAGGCGGTCCGGGCTGCGTACGACGCTCCGTTCGCCGGGCTCGGCGAGGCCGGCGTGACCGGGCCCCGCCAGTTCCCGGTGAGCATCCCGTTCCACGACCACGCCCGGGGCAACGGCGACGCGCAGGCCCAGCACTTCGCCGCCTTCGACGCCACCACCATGCCGGTGCACTTCGTGTGGGGCCTCGCCGACGACGTGTTCACCGGCGAGTGGGGCCGTCGGTGGCACGCCCGGCTGCCCCGTGCGACCTGGGACGCGTTCGACGACGCCGGTCATTTCCTGCAGGACACGCACGGCGAGCGTATCGCCCGCATCGTGCTCGACCACGCCGGTCCGATCAGCCGCCGGTGACGATCCGCTCGAGGTTGGCGACGCTCTGCTCGAGCATGGACACCGGCACGATCGGCCACGTCCGGCCACTGGCGCGCAAGGCGTCGACGATGTCGGTCCAGTCGCAGTAGTTCGTGACGTCGGTGTGCTCGGCGTCGACCGGGTCGAGCTGCCAGCCGTAGACGTGGCCGAGCGGCGGCTGGTCGACGGCGCCGATGGTCCACTCGACGAGCCGGTCGGGCTCGATACGAGTGACGGTGTTGCGCACCCGGTACTTCCCCAGGCCGGGGATGTCGTTCAGCGGCGCCCGGTCCATGTCCATGTCGAAGGTGTCGCCCACTGCGCTCACCGGTCGGGCCTCCGGGGCCGCTTCGAGCATCCCGGAGCCGTCGATGCGGACGTGTCCCGCCGGGTCGCGTACGACGGCGTAGATGGCCGAGGCCGGCGCGGCGATGCGGCGGGTGGCGGAGACTCGATCGTTGGACATGGCCGGGACGGTACCGGTCGCCGCCCGCAGGGCCGCACCCGGACGGCCGGACCGGTGCGCCGAGACCGGGCTACTGCTTGCCGGCCTTCTCCGAGCCGAGCGCGCCGAGCAATCCGCCGGCGGCCTGCGCGTCGGGGTCGACGCAGATGTTCACGAGCGCCGGCTTGCCCGAGGCGATCGCCCGCTGCAGCGCCGGTGCGATGTCGCCGGGCTGTTCGACGAACTCGCCGTGCCCGCCGAAGCCCGCGACCATCAGGTCGTAGCGCTGGAAGCCGAGCTCGCGCCCGGTGCCCATGGCGGCGGGCCGCCCGGTGAACCCGGCGTTGTTGAACACGATCCCGACCGCGGGGAGCTTGTGGCGGATCAGCGTGTCGTATTCCATGCCGTGCCAGCCGAACCCGCCGTCGCCCATGATCACGAACACCGGCCGCTGCGGCACGGCGACTGCGGCGCCGAGCGCGAACGGCACCCCGACCCCCATGCACCCGTTGGGCCCCGAGGTGAGGTAGTTCGCCTCCGACAGGCTCGGGATCCAGCGGCGGACGAACTCGAGGGTCTCGTGGCCGTCGACGATCACGACGGCGTCGCGCGGGAGCACCCGCCGGATCTCCTCGCAGAACCGGTTCGGATCGATCGGCACCCGGTCGCTCATCGTGATCCGGTCCGGCTCCTTGGCGGCATCGAGATCGACGAGCTGCCCGATCCAGGCGCGAGCGGCGTCGCTGATCCCGCCGAGCTCGGTGAGCTTGTCCCGCAACTGGCCGAGGAACACCCCGGCATCGGCGACGACGCCGACCGCAGGCACCACCCCGCGACCGATCTCGTTCGGGTCGACGTTGGCGACCACGAAGCGAGCGTCGGGAGAGAACCGCGGCGGGCGAAGGTGGCCGTTGAGCCAGTTGGCCCGCGTGCCGATCACCACCACGACGTCGGCCTCCCGCTGTGCTCGGTTGCGTGACGCCACCAGCGCGAGCGGGTGGTCCTCGGGCACGACCCCGCGCGTCTGCGGGGTGGTGACGATCGGCAACCCGGTGCTGGCGACCACGTCCTGCAGGGTGTCCGCAGCGTCGGCCCACACGATCCCGCTGCCGGTGAGCAACAACGGCCGCTCGGCCTGCGCAACGAGTTCGGCGATGGCGTCGAGGTCGTCGGGCGCAGCAGCGGGCCGAGCGGTGGCCGGCATCTTCTTGGGCCAGGCAAGGCGGGAGGCATCGACTTTTTCGGTGAGCACGTCGCCCGCGATCTCGACGTAGACGGGGCCCTTCCGTCCGGTGTTCGCCTCGTGGAGGGCGATCGCCAGCGTCTCGGGGATCTTGCGCGCGAGCTCCACCCGGAACGCCCGCTTGCACGCCGGGCGCATCACCGCCATCTGGTCCTGTTCCTGGTACGCCTCGAGCCCCCAGTCGCCCCGGTTGGGCCCCCCGGCGATGAGCACAACCGGTGCCGAGTCGAGCAGTGCGTTCATCAGCCCGGTGACCGCGTTCGTCGTGCCCGGACCGAGGGGGGTGCAGCAGACACCCGGGCGCTTGGCCAATCGACTGTACGCGTGCGCCGCCATGGTCGCGCCCGCCTCGTGGCGGACGTAGTAGCCGGCGATCCCCGCATCGAGGCAGGAGCGCACTGCCGGCGAGTGCGGCCCGCCGATCCCCATCATGAAGAACAGGTCGGTGACGCCCTGATCGGCCAAGGCCCGCCCGACGAGGTCCGCTCCCCGAACCATGCCGACATCTCCCATGATCGCTCCCCTCGCCGCGCGTTCGTCCTGCGCCTGAGTGTATGGAGACATATAGTTCTGTCCAAAGCGGTCGGTCGTGCGAAGCTGCGCCGTGCGAAGCACCCGACGTATCGAACCCGTGGTTGCGTACGACCCGGCCGATCAGCTCGAGGCGCTCCTCTTGCTCGCG
>JBEIFW010000084.1:0-14545 GCA_040382215.1 Acidimicrobiales bacterium | reverse complement strand
GTCGGGGGCGGCCGCGGGCCGAGCGGTGGCCGGCATCTTCTTCGGCCAGGCGAGGCGCGACGCGTCGACTTTCTCGGTGAGCACGTCGCCCGCGATCTCCACGTAGACGGGGCCCTTGCGGCCGGTGTTGGCCTCGTGGAGGGCGATCGCCAGCGTCTCGGGGATCTTGCGGGCGAGCTCCACCCGGAACGCCCGCTTGCACGCCGGGCGCATGACCGCCATCTGGTCCTGCTCCTGGTACGCCTCGAGCCCCCAGTCGCCGCGGTTGGGTCCACCGGCGATGAGGACGACGGGCGACGCGTCGAGCAGCGCGTTCATCAACCCGGTGACGGCATTCGTGGTGCCCGGGCCGAGCGGGGTGCAGCACACCCCCGGGCGCTTGGCCAGCCGGCTGTACGCGTGCGCGGCCATCGCAGCGCCCTCCTCGTGACGCACGTAATAGCCGGTGATCCCGGCGTCGAGGCAGGACCGCACCGCCGGCGAGTGCGGGCCGCCGATCCCCATCATGAAGAACAGGTCCGTCACGCCCTGATCGGCCAACGCCCGGCCGACCAACTCCGCACCACGAACCATGTCGGCGTCACCCATGACCGCTCCCCTCGACTGCGGGCGCACGGCGGGCCCGACCTTCTCGGAGTGTATGGCGCCATACAGTTGGGTCCCAAGCGACCGACCGTGGGAAGGTGCATCGTGCGCAGCGCTGCCGAACCCCGCTCGTCCGTCGCGGCCTACGGCGACGCCGATCAGCTCGAGGCGCTGGTCGTCGTCGCCGCCCGGGAGCTGCGCAGCGCGTTCGACCGAGGCCTCGTCGAGCTCGATCTGAACATGTCCGAAGCCGGCGCGCTGGCCAACCTCGCCGCCCACGGTCCGCTCACCCAGACCGACCTGGCCCGGCGTCTGCACATCGGGCGGGCGTCGGCCGGCACGCTCGTCGACGCACTCCAAGCCCGCGGGATCGTGCGGCGGGTCGCCGACCCCGAGGACCGCCGGGTGTGGCGCGTCACGCTCAGCGTCGACGGGGCGCGCATGGCCGCACGGTTCGACCACCGGCACACCGAGATCCGCAATGCGCTGCACCTCGGCATGAGCGGCCGCGACCGCAAGCTGCTCGCGGAGCTGTTGCGGCAGTTGATCGACAACGCGACCCGGTTCGAGGGCTGAGCCGGCGCCCGGCGGCGAGAGCCGGCTCAGCGCAACGGGTCGCTGCCGTCCCAATCCTGCGCTGCACCTGCGACACGGTCGAAGAACACCTTCATTCCGCCCGCAGGGTCGACGAACTCGAGGTACGGGAACCCTTCGATCTGCTGACCTCCGCACTGCGCCAGGAACGCGGTCTGACGGATCGGACCGAGCCAGGTGGGCACGGCCCCGGCGGGCGCGCTCACGGGCCCACCCGCCGGCCGCTGCTCGGACGATCGAAATCGTTCTGGCGGAACGTGGTCGTCGTGATCTCCATGGGGACGGGGTCGGTCACGGTCTGCGTGCCGTGGTGGACGCAGACCCGGTCGATGATCCGCCACTCGTCGCCTCGCTTCTCGTAGGCGTCGAGGTAGCGGCCGTACCAGGTGTCGATCGCACCGGTGTCGGCCCGGGCCATCGAGGTGATGTTGTAGAGCTCGCCCCGGCCGTGGATCCCGTCGTCGTCGAGTTCGATCGTGTGGTTGTAGACCGAGTGCATGGTCCAGCGCCACCGGCGGTGCGCAGGCATGCAGTAGGCGGAGAACTCGTGCGCGTTGCCCACGAAGTTCCCGTGATGGTCGACGGCCTCGGGCCAGTACGCCGACTTCATGAGCTCCTCGTCGAGCCGGTCGACGCCTCGGCAGTAGCGCAACGTCGCGTCGCGTATCTGCTGCAGGTCGGACAGCTGTTGGAGCGTGTAGGCCATGGGAGCGGACCTCCTGCGGTCAGAGGCGGGCGAGTTGCCCGCCGTCGAGTGGGATGTCGTGGCCGTTGATCATTGCGGCGGCGTCGCTGGACAGGAACACGACGGTGCGGCCGATCTCCTCCGGCGGCACGAGCGAACCGGTCGGGTTGAGGCCGAGCACGGCGTGCTTCGCGGCCACGTAGTGCGAGCGTCGCGGGCCGCTCGCGGGCGGGTTCAGACCGGCGCAGCGGCTGCCAGCCCGGCGCCCGCCAGCACCGGGTCGGGCCCCGCGAGTCCGGCAAGCTCGGCGATGACCGAGTACGAGTAGCGACGGGCCGCCGGGTCGAAGATCGACGAGGTGATCATGATCTCGTCGGCCTGCGTCGCCGCCTGCGCCCGCGCGAGCCCGTAGCGCACCGTCTCGGGCCCGCCGACCACGGCGAAGCCGAGCATGTGCTGGGCCTGGGCCTTCTCCAACGGGGACCAGTAGGCGTCGATGTCGTCGATCGGCGGCAACTGCTTGCCCCGCTGGCCCCGCCGGATGTTGGTGAACGCCTGCTGCACGGTGGTGAACAAGCGACGAGCCTCGGCATCGCTGTCGGCGGCGACACCGTTGAGCGCCACCATCGCGTAGGGCTCGCGCAGCGTCACCGACGGCTCGAAGCGATCCCGATAGATCTCCAGCGCTTGGAACAGCTGCGCCGGCGCGAAGTGCGAGGCGAACGCAAACGGCAGCCCGAGCGCTGCGGCCAGCTGCGCCCCGAACAGGCTGGAGCCGAGGATCCACAGCGGAACCCCGGTTCCCGTGCCCGGCTCGGCCCGCACGGCCTGGCCCGGGCGGGCCGGGCCGAGCAGCGCCTGCAGTTCGAGCACGTCCTGGGGGAACCGATCGCTCGCCTCGGGCCGCCGACGCATCGCCGCCACGGTCGCCAGGTCGGTACCCGGCGCCCGGCCCAGCCCGAGGTCGACGCGGCCCGGGTGCAGCCAGGCCAGGGTGCCGAACTGCTCGGCGATCACGAGCGGCGAGTGGTTGGGGAGCATGATCCCGCCCGAGCCGACCCGGATCGTCGAGGTGCCCGCCGCGAGATGCGCGAGCACCACGGCGGTCGCGGCCGACGCGATGCCCTCCATGTTGTGGTGCTCGGCGACCCAGAACCGCCGGTAGCCCAAGGCCTCGGCGTGGCGGGCGAGGGCGAGGCTGTTTGCGAGCGCGTCGGCGGGGGTCGAGCCCTCGGCGACCGGGCACAGGTCGAGCACGGACAAGGGCACCATGCCCGCAGCGTACGGCGACGTCACGCCAGCTCCAGCAACACCGAGGTCAGCTCGTCGGGGCGGTTGCTGGCGATCATGTGGTTGGTGGCGATCCCCCGGTAGGTCCAGGCCGACGACTCCTGGGCGTGGCGGGCGAAGCGCTCGAACGCGACCCGGCCGGGCGCGTCGGGCGCGTCGGCGGTGGCGCGGATGTACAGCCGGCCGAACGGGTAGGACTCGAGCGGCTGGTTGAGGCGGACGGGTTCGACGAAGCACCGGGCCGGGTGTGGGTCGCGGCGGGGCACCATGAACGCCCCCTCGTCAGGATCGTCAAAGGTGCGGGGCGCCGACGTCACCAGCCACGAGGCCTGCGGGCCGAACGGTTCGGTGACCGGCCAACCCAGCAGCGAGCTGACCGAGTCCCCGTCGCCGGGCACGACCGCATCGAGGTACACGAGGTGGCGCACCCGGTCGGCGATGTGGGCGAGCGCGCCACTGATGACCATGCCGCCGTAGGAGAACCCGACGAGCACGATGTCGTGCAGGTCCTCGTACCAGACGTGGTTCACCAGGTCTCGCACATGGGTGCCCAGGCCCACCTCGGGGCTCACGAGATGCGAGCGCTCCCCCAGTCCGGTGAGCGACGGGGTGAACACCTCGTGACCCCCTGCGGCCAGGCGGCGGCGCACCAGCCGGAAGCCGTGCGCGCCGCTCCAGGCCCCGTGCACCAACACGTACGTCGCCATCGTCTCCCCCTCCGACGGCGCCGGACCCTACCGGGCCGGCTGCTACAACTCCCCCATGCCCTACGCCCGCAACGGAGCCGTCGAGCTCTACTTCGAGACCTTCGGCCCTGCCGAGGCCGCACCGCTCGTGCTGGTCAACGGGCTCGGCAGTCAGTGCATCAACTACGACGAGGCCTGGTGCGAGCGTTTCGTGGCGGCGGGGTTCCTCGTCGTGCGCATGGACAACCGCGACGTCGGGCTGTCCACCCACCTCACCGACGGTCATCCCGACGCCGAGTACACGCTGTCGGCCATGGCCGCCGACGTGATCGCCGTGCTCGATCACCTCGGGATCGACCGGGCCCACGTGTGCGGGCTGTCGATGGGCGGGATGATCGTGCAGACCCTCGCCATCGAGCACCCCGACCGGTTGCTGAGCGTCACCTCGGTGATGTCGAACACCGGTGAGCCCGAGTACGGGCAGGCCAGCGACGAGGCGATCGGATTGCTGTTCGGCCCGCCGGCCACCGACGAGGAGGCCTACGTGCAGCGCCAGCTCGCCGGGTTGCGGTGCTGGGGCAGCCCGACCCACGTCGACGAAGTGGCGATCCGGGCCTCGGCGATCGCTGCGTTCCGCCGGTCGTTCGACCCGGCGGGCCGGGCCCGCCAGGCGATGGCCGTCGGCCGGTCCGGATCACGCGCCGAGGGGCTGCGCGCGGTCACCGTGCCGTTCCTGGTCCTGCACGGCGACCGAGACACCCTCATCGACATCTCGGGCGGGCGGCGCACCGCGGAGCTGGTGCCCGGCGCCCGGTTCGTGCAGCTCGACGGCATGGGCCACGACTACCCGCCGGCCTACTGGGACCGCTGGGTGGCGCTGGTCGCCGAGCACGCCGGCGTTGGCGGATCCTGAGGCGCCCGCCGGCCGGTCCGCTCAGCGGTGCGTCACTCGAAGTACTCGGGGCGCTGGTTGGCGGGGAGCGGCCGTAGACGCGGGTAGTACGGGTGGCGCAACGGGTCGCCCGGCTTGAGTTGCAGTTCCAAGCCCGGCGTGCGCGGCGCAGTCGGCCGGGTGCGGGGCCGCTCGGCGAACACGACGTCCTCCCCGAACACGCGCACCGACAGCGTTCGCCGCCGACGACCCTCGCTCGTCTGGCCGCCGCCATGGAGCACTCCCGGGTGGAACACCACGACGTCGCCCGGGGTGATGTCCCACGAGCGGATGTCCCAGGCGCTGCGATCGGCCTCGATGTCGGGCAGCCGGGGGAACCCCTCGCCGTAGAACGGCAGAGTCGGGTCCTCGCCGGCGCGGGGTGGGTCGAAGCCGTCGTACAAGGTGGCGCGGTGCGACCCGGCGATGTATTCGAGGCACTCGTGCTTGGGGATCGGGTCGATCGTGATCCACATCGACGCGATCTGCGTGCCCGCCACCGGCCAGTAGGTGAGGTCCTGGTGCCAGGGCGTGCGCTTGCAGTTGCCGCCCTCCTTCACGAAGACGTGGTCGAACAGCAGCCACACCCGCGGTGATTCGATGATCGCGCCGAGCATGTCGGCGATCGGCGAGTCGAACAGCAGGCGCTGGAACTCGGGGGTGAGATCGAAGTTCCGGACCGTGTCGATGAACCGGCCCTCGTCCTCGGCGAAGAACACCTGCTTGCGGCTCGAGTTCGTGAGGATGCGCGAGATCCCCATCTCGACGAGCTGCAACCACAGCGGATGGATGGCCTGCTCCAGGAACACCACCCCGTCCCGGCGGTACTGCTCGGCGAGGTCCGGCGTGCACCGGCTCCGCCAGTCGAGCTCCTCGACGCTCATGCTGCGACCTCCCCAGGATCAGCCCGCCGCGCAGGTTACCGACCGAGCCGTCGGGCTGCCCGTCCCGGCCGGTACCGTCGTCGGCATGCCTGCCGACCCCGCACGCGTCGTCGCCGACCTGAAGGAACTCCGTGCGCTCACCTCCCGGCCGGTCGAGGGCCTGCCCCAGACGCTGGGCGGCGTACCCACCGGTGCAACGCCGCTCGGCTCGGCCCGCCTGGCCTGGACCGATCCATGGGTCCGGGCACGCGAATGGTTCGTGTCCACCTTCGACGGTGTGCCCGTGGAGACCACCCGGGACGCGGCCGGGAACCTGTGGGTGACCCTGCGGGGGGAACGGCCCGAGCGCATCGTGCTCGGCAGTCACCTCGACTCGGTACCCAACGGCGGGTGGCTCGACGGGGCGCTCGGGGTGCTCGCCGGGGCCGAGGTGGTGCGCGCTCTGCACCGCGACGGGGTGCCTTTGCCCGTGTCGGTGAGCGTCGTCGACTGGGCGGACGAGGAAGGCGCCCGGTTCGGGCGGTCGCTGTTCGGGTCGGCCGCAGTGTCGGGGACGCTGGACATCGATGCGGTGGGCAACCTCCGGGACAACGACGGCAACGCCTTGGCCGACGTGGTCGCCGCCCACGGGGTGGCGCTCGAGCAGATCCTCACTGCGTCCGACGTGCAGCCGTTGCTCGTCGGTTCGGCCGAGCTGCACATCGAGCAGGGTCCGCTGCTCGAGGCCGCGGGCCTGCGGCTCGCCGCACTGCACGGGATCCTCGGGGTGGAGCGTCGGCTCGTACGGCTGCAGGGTCAGGCCTGTCACGCGGGCGCCACCCCCATCCCGTTACGGCGTGACCCCACCGTCGCCGCGGCCCGGATGGCCGTGGCCATCCGGGACCTCGGCCTGGCCCATGACGCGTTCACCACCGTCGGGGTGTGGCGGGTCCACCCCGGGGTTCCCACCGCGGTGAACGGCCGAACCGAGTTCAGCGTCGACATGCGCCATCTCGACCGCCGCGTGCTCGACGCGCTGCTCGCCGGCCTCGAGGAACTGGTGGCCGCAATCGCGGCCGAGGAGCAGGTGACCCCGACGATCGACACGCTGTGGTCGATCGACCCGATCACGTTCCACCCCGACCTCGTGGCGTTCGCCGCCGAGGTCGTCGAGGCCCGCAGCGGGGTCCGCCACGTCATGCCGTCGGGTCCGATGCACGACTCGGCCGAGATGGCCCGCTGCGGGGTCCCGACCGTGATGCTGTTCGTCCCGTCGCTGCAGGGCCTGTCCCACACCCACATCGAGGACACCACCGAGGCTGACGTCGAGCTCGGCGTCGCCGCGTTCGACGATCTCGTCCGCCGGATGCTGCCCTGGGCCGCGGACCGGGTTGCGCAGCAGGCCGACGGCCAGTTCGGCGCCTAGCGGGAACCCTGCCCGTCGTCGACCTTGATCACCGTGCCGGTCACGGCCTCCGACGCCGGGCCGACCAGGTACAGCAACGTCGAGTCGAGCAGTGCCGGATCGCAGATCCGCTTGCGGGGCAGGGTGTTGGTGAAGTCCCCGATGCGCGACACCATCCCGTCCATCATCTCCGACGAGAACGCGCCCGGCGCGATGGCGTTCACGTTGATCCGGTAGCGGGCCCACTCGACGGCGAGCGCCTCGGTGATCCGGTTCACCGCGGATTTCGTGACCGAGTACAGCGCGGCGCCTGTGCCGGCGTAGTGGAACGCCCCGATCGAGGAGATGTTCACGATCCGGCCCGGCGTGCCGGTTGCGATGAGCCGGCGGGCGACCTCGCACGACAGCAGCCACGGGGCGCGCAGGTTGGTATCGAGCACGAGGTCGGTGAATTCGAGCGACATCTTGTGGGCGCGCTGGGCATCGGGGAGGCCGGCGTTGTTCACCAGGATCGTGACCGTGCCGAACGCCGCCTCGGCAGCGTCGCAGGCCCCGGCGAGCTGTTCGGCATCGGTGACGTCGCAGGCGACGGTGTGGCAGCGCCCGCCGTCGGCGGCGATCTGGGCGGCGAGCCCCTCGAGCTTGTCCACGCGCCGGGCCGCGGCAACCACCGAGGCCCCGGCCGCGGCGAGCGTGCGGGCGAAGCGATACCCGAGGCCGGAGGAGGCGCCGGTGACGAGCGCGACCTGGCCGGTCAGGTCGGTGGAGCGGTACGGGAGCGGGTAGGCCTCGGACATGGCCGCGGTTCTAGCCGCGCCGGCGATGCGCCGCCGACGGTGGTCAGTCGGCGAGGAGCTTGGCCTTGAGGTCCCGCTTGACGAACTTGCCGTTGGCGTTGCGGGGCAGCGGCTCGTCGAGGAACCAGATCCGGGCGGGGATCTTGTGCCTGGCGATCCGCTCGGCGAGGTGCGCGCGCAGCCCGTCGGCGCTGAGCGACGCGCCGGGGTGCAGCACCACTGCGGCGGCGACCTCCTCGCCGAGACGTTCGTCGGGGATCCCGAACACGGCCACCTCGGCGACCGCGTCGTTCGTGTAGATCACCGTCTCGACCTCGGAGCAGTACACGTTCTCGCCGCCCCGCAGCACCATGTCCTTGGCCCGGTCGACGATGTAGACGAACCCGTCGGCATCGATGCGGGCGATGTCGCCGGTGGAGAACCAGCCCTGACGGATGGCGTCGGCAGTGGCGTCGGGCCGGTTCAGATACCCCTTGATGACGCTCGGCCCTTTCACCGCCAGCACGCCGATCGTGTCCGGCCCGGGGGGCAGCGGTTGGCCGTCGGCGTCCTCGAGTCGGACGTCGAAGCTCGGCATGGCCGGCCCGCACGATGCCGGTTTGGCCAGGAAGTACGCGGCCGAGTTGGCCGTGACGATCCCATTGGTCTCGGTGAGCCCGTAGCCGGTGGAGGGTGCGCCTCCGGTCAGCGACTTGTCGATCTTGTCGACCAGGTCGGGTTGCAGGGCGGCGCCACCGCCGCCCATCCCCTGCAACGACGAGGTGTCACGCCGGCCCCAGTCGGGATGCGCCAACAGCTCCCGGCTCATGGTCGGCACCCCCGAGAAGTTGCTGACCTGTTCTCGCTCGATCAGCTCGAGCGCCCGGGCGGGGTCCCACTTGTACGTAAGCACGAGTCGGCCACCGCTGAGCGTGCACGGTTGCAGCAGGCAGTTGTTGGCGGTGACATGGAACAGCGGTGTCGGGGCCATGAACACCGGTTGGCCGGCCTTGGGCACCGGCGGGGCTCCAGGCGTCCGGCCCTCGGCGACGGCGGCCTTGGCATCGGCGAGCGCGGTCGCCGTCGCCCAGAAGGCGAGGTGCATGAGGTTGCTGATCGAGCCGCGATGGGTCAGCTGGGCCCCTTTGGGGAAGCCCGTCGTGCCCGACGTGTAGAAGATGCACGCGTCGTCGTCGGGTTCGATCGTGGCGGCCGGTAGATCGGCCGGGGCGTCGCCCGGCCGCACGACGTCGTCCCAGGCGACGGCGCCGTCGACGAGGGCCGTATCGGCCCGTACGGCGATCACCTCGAGGGGCGCATGTGCCCGCAGGCCCGCCACCACCGGGGTGAGACGCTCGAGTCGCTCGCGGTCGGCGATCACCACCTTCGGGCTCGAGTCCGTCAGGCCGTACTCGAGCTCCGAGGAGGTCCACCAGGCGTTGACGCCGACGACCGCGGCACCGATCGACACCGTTGCCCAGTAGCCGATCACCCATTCGGGATAGTTCCGCATCGCGATCGCGACCCGGTCACCCCGGCCGACGCCGAAGCGATCGACCAGGGCGTGGGCCAGCGCCCGCACCCGCACGTCGATGTCGGCGTAGGTGTACCGCTCGTCCTCGTACACGACGTAGTCCCGGTCGCCGTTGCCCCGGGCCATCTCCCAGACGAACCGCATCGATGGCGGCGCGTTCTTGAACACCCGCATCGGGTTGCCGAGGATCTCGGTGTCGACCATCTCGAACTGGCCGCCGGGCCCGGTCAGCTCGTCCCACGCAGCCTTCAGGTGTTCCATCACGGACGGCATCACTAGTGCGCACCGTCGCCGACCGTCCATGCGGCCCACGCCCGGGGCTCCGGGCCCCGACCCCCCCCGGGCCCGGCTAGACGCAGGTCCGGATGGCGTCGAGCAGCGCCCCCTGGCGAGGGTCGGCCGAGAGGTTCTGCTGCATCTGGTTCATCACGTAGCCGAACCCGATCCCCGTCTCGGGGTCGGCGAAGCCGAGCGACCCGCCCGCGCCCGGGTGACCGAACGATCCCCGCCCGAGCAGTGGGTTGAACGCGGTGTCGAGCATGAACCCGATCCCGAAGGAGGTCTCGGCCAGCAGGCAGGCATCGGGTCCGGCGACCCGGGGCGCCCGCATCAGCTCGACCGTCGCCGCATCGAACAGCCCGACGCCGTCGACGGAACCGACGAGGCTGCCGTACAAGCGGGCCAGGCTACGGGCGTTGGTGACCCCGTTGGCGCCCCCGATCTGAGCGGCGCGCACCTCGGGCTTGTTCCACGGCAGGTCCTTGCCGCCCATCGCGAACGCGCCGCTCATCGACAGCGCCCGGCCTCCGAGCGTGGCCGGTCCCATGGTGGCGAGCAGCTGCTCGATGAGCGCCGGATCGCTGGGCGGGGAGGAGCCGAACAGCCGGGCGACGCGCGGTTCCTGCGAGGCGGGCAGCCCGATCCAGGTGTCGAGGCCGAGCGGGCCGGCGACCTCGTCGGCGAAGAAGCGGCCCAGCGAGCGGTGCTCCGGGTCACTGCGGCGGACGAGTTCGCCGGCGAGCCAGCCGTACGTGATCGCGTGGTACCCGTGCCGGGTGCCGGGCTCCCACAGCGGGGTGGTTCCCTCCAGACCCCGGACCACGGTGTCCCAATCGAGCGCCTCGGCGAGCGTAAGGGGCGGCTCCACGGTGACGAGCCCGACCTGGTGGCTCATCAACTGCTCGACGGTGACCTCGGCGGGAAGCTCGGGCCACAGCTCGCGCACCGGTTGCGTCGGCGACAGCCAGCCTCGCTGCAGGCACAACCCGACGCACACCGCCGTGAGGCCCTTCGTGGTCGAGAACACGAGCTGCAGCGCATCGGGGCCGTAGGGCACCGTGCGGTCCCGGTCGCGATGCCCGCCGACGAGGTCGACGACGAGCCGGCCCTGGTGGACGACGGCGACGCCGGCACCCAGATCGCCCCGTTCGGTGAAGTTGGCTGCGAACGCGTCGCGCACCGGCTCCCAACCGGCGGCGACCTCCCCCTGGATGGTCGTCATGACCTGCACCGTACGCGCCGTCGAAGCGCAGGGCGTAGCGTCTCGGAGCGGCACGGGTCGAGGAGCCCGGCCGGGTCGGAGGGGTAGCACGATGAGCCACGATTACGAGGACCTGAGCGGCATGCAGCTCACCGAGGCCGAGCGGGACGCCCTCATCGGTTCGCGTGGTGAGTGCGTGTTCAGCTGGACCACCGCCGAGGGCTACCCGGTCGGTGTCGTCGTCGCCTACGTCTACAAGGACGGCACGTTCTGGACGACCTGCGCCGAGCGGCGCAAGCGGGTTCCTGCGCTGCGCAAGCGGCCCCAGTCGGCGATCGTCGTCAACCGGGCCGGGATCACGGCGAGCTACAAGGGTGACTCGGTCGTGCACGCTGCAGGCGAGCCGGGCTGGGACGAGCTGAAGGCGTGGTTCTACGACGCCCTCTCCGGCATCACCGAACGGCCCGATGACCCCTACACCAAGAACTTTCGCGCCTTCCTCGATTCGCCGCACCGAGTGATCGTCGAGACGCCTGCCCGCCTCGTCGTCGATTTCTCGGCGGCCAAGTTCGCCGGCATGACCCAGGACGCCATCGCCGCCGGCAAGGGTGTGGACTGAGGTCATGGCCCCGGAGGTGGGCCCGCCAGGGCCGGCCGGAACGGCCCGGGTCGTCGTCACCGTCGACGGCCTGCCCGCGGCCGGGGTTTCGGTGAGCGACGGCGTGTCCACGTGGGTGACCGGCGCCGACGGCACCGTCGAGGTCGCCGCCCCCGACGGTCCGTTCGCGCAGCTCTCGGTGCCCTCGGGCCACGACGTCGTCGGGTCGTGGTGGGCTCCATGGGCCGGTGAGGTGCGGTTCGCGTTGCGAGGGAAGGACCAGCCGGTGCCGTTCTCGTTCGCGCAGATCACCGATCTGCACCTGTCCGCCGGACCCGAGCCGGTGCGGCTCACCCACCCCGACGGCCTGTACGGCTGGGACCAGGCTGGAGCGTTGCGGTCCAAGCCCTTGAGCGCTCCGGCCGACGTGCTCGGTGCGCTCGACGCCATCCTGGCCGGGGCATCGGCCGCCGGGTTCCCGGTGCCGTCGTTCGCGGTCGCCACCGGCGACCTCACCGATCACGGCACTGCGACCGAGTTCGGCCTGCTCGCCGAGGTGACCGCCGCCGCCCCGGTGCCGCTGCTGGTGCTGCCCGGCAACCACGACCACTACGGCCACGGCCATGACGCCGACCCGGCCGACCGGCCCGAGGAATCGACCGGCATGGGCACCATGACCACCTGGCGGTACGAGCACCACGTCGGGCCGCGGTGGTGGTCGCGCACCTGGGGCGGGCTGCGCCTCGTGGCGATCGACTGGTTCGCATGGCGGGTCGGGGGAGACGGGGCACGCCAGGAGACCTGGCTGGCCGGCGACCTGGCGACCGCGCCGGCCGGGACGCCGGTGCTGTTCCTGACGCACGACCACATGCCGTCGTCGTTCTTCGCCCGAATGGCCTCCGTGGCCCCGCAGGTGCGGATCGTCGGTTCGTTGTCGGGCCACTGGCACACCTCTCGTGTCGTCAGCATCGACGGGCAGTTGCACGTCAACACGGGCAACGCCACGTTCGGCTCCTACGACTGGTCGCCTGCGCACGGTCGGCTCTACCGGTGGGACGGGACCGCGCTCGCAATCCACACCGTCGCCCTGGGAGCGGACCACGACCGGGGTGCGACGTTCCGAGCCGCCGCCGGGACCCCTGCGGGGCCGGGGCGGTGGGCCGTGCGCGTGCCCGGTGCCGTGCACCTCGCCGCGCCGGTGCTGGCCGGTGGCATCGTCGTGTGCGCCTGGGGTGACGACGACCGGGCCGCCGGCGGCCTGTCCGGCGTTGACCCGTCCGACGGGTCGATGCGCTGGCAGGTGCCCCTGGGTGCGCCGGTCTGGGCGACGCCGGCGACGAGCGGTGATCTCGTCGTCGCAGTGACCGTCAACGGCGGCGTGGCTGCGATCGATGCCCGGGACGGCACGGTGCGCTGGCGGGCCCAGGTCGGTGATCCGTTGGCGATGTGGGTGCACGCCACCCCGCTCGTCGATGACGATCGCAACGTCGTCTACGTCGGCGAGTACCGGACGTTCGCAGCGCTCGACCTCGGCGACGGGTCGGTGCGTTGGCAACGCGATGACTTCGGGCGCCCCGAGAACTACGTGACGGTGTCCGCGCCGGCCCTCGCCGGCGGGGTGCTGGTCGCCGGGTTCGGTATGTACGAGCCAAACCTCTACGGCCTCGATCCGGACACCGGCGCCACGCTGTGGGCGGGAACCGAACCCGAGCACCGCTGCCCGCTCACCGATGCGGTCGGTATCGAGGGCACGAGCGATGTCGTGATCGGACGGATGGGCGGCCGGTTCGACCGACTCGACGGGGCGACGGGCGCCGTGCGCTGGAAGGCCCGGCTCGACGCGCTGTTCCTACGGGGGCGACCCGCACTCGTCCCGGTCAGCGGCGCCCCCGCTGCGCCCGACACCGACACCGACGTGGTGGTGACGACCGGTGCGGGTGATCTGTACCGGCTCGACGGCGACACCGGCGCGGTCCGTTGGCGTCGACTCCTCGACGGTTCCCCACCGCTCCCCTTCGGCCCCTACCGGCGAAACGGTGCGGCTCTGGCCTGCGGACCGAGCCTCGGGGACGCAGGGGTGTTGTGGCAGCCGGCGACCGACGGAACCGTCCATCGTCTCGATGCTGCGGACGGGACCACGGTCGAGGTGTTCCGGCTGCCGGGCCCGATCACGGCAGCCGCCCTGGTGCTGCCCGGCGGCGACGCCGTGGTTGCCACCGCCGACGGCGGCCTGCACCGTCTGCCGGCTGGTTGAGCACGCAACGATCGGTTCGAACCGCTGGTGTTGCACGGTGCGCCCGTCGGGAGCGATCACCGTGACGTTGCGGTGCTCGTCGAGGGTGAGGTTCCAGCCGAGGTCGTGGATCTGGTGGTGGTGATGGGAGCAGACCGGGGCGAGGACCTCGAGGTCGGTGGGCCCGTGGCGGCCCCACGGGTCGGTGTGGTGGATGTGGCACAGGTCGAACCGGGTTGTGCAGCCGGGCCAGGCGCAGGTGCGGTGCATCGCCCGTAACGCCCGCCGCTGCGGTTTGGTCGCCAACCGTCGGGTGCGTCCCGCATCCAACGCGACACCGTCGCCGCCGAGCACGACCGGCAAGATGTCGGCCTCGCACCACAGCTTCCGGACGGTCGATACCGGTAACGGCACCCCGGTGGAGGTTTCGCACACCCCACCGACCCGTTCGACCCCGGCGGTGAGGGACTCGTAGTCGATCAGCACGACCAGCTCCGATCCCGGACCCGCACCACGGCTGGTCGTGCACAACTCCACCAACGCATCCGCGGCCAACGCCGACTGGACCGGCCCGCCGGATGGTGCGCGTCCGGTCGACGCCGGGTTGCCCTGATGGAACAACCGCTCGACCGTCGCGCCCAACGCCGCGAACACCCGGGCCCCGCGTTCGGGATCCAACTCGGCGTGCAAATGATGCATCCCATCCGCCGCCACCCAATGGCGGAGATGGGACCGGGCCCGCTGCGCGGCGAGCACGCTCGCCGCGTCGAACTTCACCAACTCACGAACCTCGCGTTCCAACGACCGCTCCAACTGCTCCGGAGACGACGACGCCGCCTTCCCCGCCAACCACGACGCAGAGCCCAACAACTGCTCACGCACCGC
>JBEIFW010000083.1:0-14707 GCA_040382215.1 Acidimicrobiales bacterium | reverse complement strand
GGCGGGCCGGTGCCACCGGGGAATACGCCGAGGTGGCCGGTACAGCCGGTGCGGCAGCCGCGGGCGCTGCGATCACGAGTGCAGCGGCCCCCGACAGCCCGGCCAGCAGTAGTGCCCCGATCGTCCCCCGTACCACCTCGTCGACCTCCCTACGAGCGCGGCCGGGCGCCGGGCCCGGCTCCGTCCGGTCCGGACGCTAGCCGTCAGGAGGCCGGGGCGGACGGCAACGCCCAGTCGATCGGGGCCCGTCCGGCCTCGCGCAGGGCCGCATTGACCCGGGAGAACGGCCGGGAGCCGAAGAACCCGTTTCGGGCCGAAAGCGGGGACGGGTGGGCCGACTCGACGACGACGTGGCGACCGAGATCGACGAGGGCCTTCTTGCGACGGGCGTGGCTCCCCCACAGCACGAACACGACGCGCTCGGGCTTGTCGTTCACGGCTCGGATCACGGCGTCGGTGAACGTCTCCCACCCCTTGCCCTGGTGGGAGCCGGCCTGCCCGGCGCGCACGGTGAGCGTGGCATTGAGCAAGAGCACCCCCTGACGGGCCCAGCGCTCGAGATGGCCGTGGGTGGGTACCGGTACGCCGAGGTCGTCGTGCAGTTCCTGGAACACGTTGGCGAGCGATGGCGGGACGCTGACCCCGGGCTGCACCGAGAAGCAGAGCCCGTGTGCCTGACGTGGTCCGTGGTAAGGGTCCTGGCCCAGGACGAGCACCTTCGTGTCGGCGTAGGCGGTGAGGTGGAGGGCGGCGAACACCTCGGGATGGGGCGGATACACCGTGGCGCGCTCGCGCTCGGCGCGCACGAAGGCCTGGAGTTCGGTCCAGTACGGCTTGTCGAACTCGCCCCGCAGTAGCGGGTTCCAGTCGGTGGCCACCGCAGTGACGGTACCGTCCGGGTTCGTGGAACTCGGCGGCTTCCAGGACCTGATGGAACGCACCTACGGCACCCGGGACCGGGTGCGCGGGGTGCCCTCGACCGTGGCGTGGATCTGCGAGGAGGTCGGCGAGTTGGCCCAGGCGGTCCGCAAGGGCACCCGGGATCAGCAGCTCGCCGAACTCGGTGACGTGCTCGCCTGGGTGGCCTCGCTGGCCAACCAACTCGGGCTCTCGCTCGACGAAGCGGTGAGCCGCTATGCCACCGGGTGTCCGCGGTGTGCGGCGTCGCCGTGCGGCTGCCCGTGAGCGCTCGAATCACGACCGGCGGGCGAGCAACTCCTCGGCGATCTGCACGGCGTTGAGCGCGGCGCCCTTGCGCAGGTTGTCGTTGGACACGAACAGCGCCAGCCCGTGGGGGACCGTCTCGTCGAGCCGGATGCGCCCGACGTAGCTCGGATCCTTGCCGGCGGCCTCGAGCGGGGTGGGGACGTCGGACACGACGACGCCCGGTGCCGCCCGCAACAGCTCGAGTGCCCGCTCGACCGAGATCGGTCGCTCGAACGCAGCGTTCAGCGACAAGGAGTGACCCGTGAACACCGGTACCCGAACGCACGTGCCGGACACCTTGAGCCCGGGGATGCCGAGGATCTTGCGGCTCTCGTTGCGGAGCTTCTGCTCCTCGTCGGTTTCGAACCGGCCGTCGTCGACGAGTTTGCCGGCGAGGGGGAGCACGTTGAACGCAATGGGCTTCGCGAACTTCGTCGGCGTCGGGAACTCGACGGCTTCGCCGTCGTAGGTGAGCGCCGCCGCGCCGTCGATCACCTTGCGGGCCTGCTCGTCGAGCTCACGCACGCCGGCGAGGCCGCCACCGGACACCGCCTGGTAGGTCGCCGCCACGAGCGACACCAAGCAGGCCTCGTCGTGGAGTGGCTTGAGTACCGGCATCGCCGCCATCGTCGTGCAGTTCGGATTGGCGATGATGCCCTTCGGCGTGTCGAGGACCAGGTGGCCGTTGACCTCGCTCACGATCAACGGCACCTCGGGGTCCATGCGCCAGGCGGAAGAGTTGTCGATGACGATGACGCCCGCTGCGGTGAAGCGCGGGGCGAGTTCTTTGGAGCTCGTGGCACCTGCGGAGAACAGTGCGATGTCCAGACCGGTCGGATCCGCAGTGGCGGCGTCCTCGACCACGATCTCGCCGTCACCCCACGGCAACGTGGAGCCTGCCGAGCGGGCCGAAGCGAAGTACCGCAATTCGTCCACGGGGAAGTTCCGCTCAGCCAGGATGGCCCGCATGACCCCGCCGACCTGACCCGTTGCTCCGACGATCCCGACGCGCATAGGGCTTCCAGGCTACCGAACGCCCCAGGTCGGGCGCCCGGTGATTACGTGCGCAGCGTCACTTCCGCTCGGGGAGCGGTGCGGCGTAGTCCTGGCCGGAATCGAGACCGAAAGCGGTGTGGAGCGACTGCACCGCCTCGGTCACCTTCTCGGAGGGCACGACCACCGACACCCGGATCGTGGAGGTGGAGATCATCTCGATGTTGATCCCCCGGTCGGCCAGGGTGCGGAACATCCGGGCGGCGATGCCCGGGCTCGACTTCATCCCGGCGCCGATGACCGACACCTTGGCGACGTCGGGGTCGTGGGTGACGCCGGCGGCGCCGACCTCGGCTGCCACGCGGGCCACGATCGGGTCTGCCTTGAGGAGGTCGGCCTTCGGCAGGGTGAAGCTGATGTCGGTCGTGCCGTCTTTCGAGGTGTTCTGCACGATCATGTCGACGTTGACGTTGGCCTCGGCCAGCGGCTCGAACAGCGCGGCGGAGATGCCCGGCCGATCGGGCACGTTGAGGACCGTGACCTTGGCCTCGCTGACGTCGTGGGTGACGGCGGAGATGACGGGCTGTTCCATGGCGGGCTCCTCGGCGGTGACCCACGTGCCGGGTTCCCAGGTGAAGCTGGACCGCACGTGCAGCGGGACGCTGTGGTTGTGGGCGAACTCGACGGACCGCAGCGCGAGGACCTTGCCGCCGCTGGCGGCCATCTCGAGCATCTCGTCGATCGAGATGCGGGGCAGCTTGCGCGCCTGCGGGCAGATCCGGGGATCGGCGGAGAAGACCCCGGTGACGTCGGTGTAGATCTCGCAGGCGTCGGCGCCGAGCGCAGCAGCGAGGGCGACGGCCGTCGTGTCCGAACCGCCCCGACCGAGGGTGGTGATCTCGCGCTCGGTGGACACGCCCTGGAAGCCGGCGACGACGACGACCTCGCCTGCTGCGAGCGCGGTCCGAGCGCGGTCCCCGGTGATCTCCACGATCTTGGCCTTGGTGTGCACCGTGTCGGTGATGATCCCGACCTGGCTCCCGGTGAAGCTGCGGGCGGGCACCCCGAGATCGGCGAGTGCCATGCACAGCAGCGCCATCGAGATCCGCTCACCAGTGGTGAGCAGCATGTCGAGCTCACGGCCGGGCTGCGTCCGGGACACGTCGTTGGCCAGGGCGATCAGGTTGTCGGTGGTCTTGCCCATGGCCGACACCACGACCACGACGTCGTGGCCCTGCCGCTTGGTGAACGCGATGTGCTCGGCCACGCTGCGCATGCGATCGGCGTCGGCTACGGAGGTGCCGCCGTACTTCTGGACGATCAGGGCCACGGGCGGGCGATGCTAGCGGTGAGGTTCCGTCCACGACCCGACGCGAGCGCGAGACGGCCCGTAGCCTGAGGAAATGAGCAGCGATTCGCCGTTGGCGGGGATCCGGGTCGTCGAGGTCACCAGCATCTATTCGGGTCCGTTCGCCGGGATGATCCTGGCCGAACTGGGCGCCGAGGTCATCAAGGTGGAGAGCGCTGGCAAGCCGGACCTGATCCGCAACATCGGGGGCACGGATCCGTACCAGGTGAGCCCGGTCTTCTACTCGCTCAACAAGGGCAAGCGGTTCGTGTCGATCGATGCGTCGACCGAGCGCGGCGCCGGCCTGCTCGCCGACCTCGTCGCTGGTGCCGACGTGTTCCTCCACAACATCCGGCCCGGCAAGCCCGACCGGATCGGCCTGCGGTTCGAGGATCTTTCGGCGCGCAACCCCCGGTTGATCTTTGCGGAGATCTCCGGTCTCGGTTCGAGTGGTCCCGACTCGGGCGAGCCGGTGTACGACTACGTGATCCAGGCCCGCAGCGGCATGGTCGACTATCAGCGGGACGTCACGACCGGCCAGGCGTCGCTCATCGGCCAGGTCATCGTCGACAAGACCTCGGCGCTCGCGGCGGTCCAGGGCATCCTTGCGGCGCTCTACGTGCGTGAGCGCACCGGGCGGGGGCAGCGGGTCGAGGTGCCGATGCTCGGCGTCGGCATGCACTTCCACTGGCCCGACGCCATGGCGCTGCTGTCCCAGGTGGAACCGGCGATCCCGCTGGGGCTGTTGCCGCCGCACATGTTGCAGATGCCGGCCGCCGGGTTGGTCGTGCTGCGCACCGCCGACGGCGGGGAGATCGCGTGCAGCCCGCTGCTCCCCCCGTACGACGGCTTCGCCATTGCGCTCGACCGGCCCGAGTGGGTGGTCGACGAGCGGCTCCAAGGGATGAATCGAATGTTCAACTTCCCGGCGTTCAAGGCCGAGATCGACGAAGCGGCGTCCCGCTTCACGACCGAGGAACTGCTCGCCCGCCTCAAGGAGAACGACGTCGCCGCCGGGCCAGTGGTGCGGCGCACGGAGATCCACAACGACCCGCAGGCGCAGCACCTCGGGCTCATCGTCGAGCACGACGCCGGCGAAGGCATCGGTCGGGTGCGCCAGCCCGCCCCGATGTGGCACTTCGGGTCCAGCGCGGCCGAGCGGGTGACCGCGATCGGCCGGACCGGCGCCGACACCCGGGCCGTCCTCGGAGAACTCGGCGTGTCCGAGACCGAACTCGACGCGCTCGCCGCCGACGGCGTCATCGCCTCGCTCTAGGCGTTGCGCGGACTGAGAGCGTTGCGCCAGGCGCTGAACGAGCTCACCGGACCGGTACCGGGTCGGCGCAGCCACGGCCAAGGGTGACGTTCCACGACGTCGAGGCGCTGCGCACGGCGTCGCCAGCCGGGAACCGGCGTGAACGTCGCTGCCACGGGGCGGCCCGCCAGCACGGCGACCGGGTCGCCGAGGTGGACCTCGAGTTCGCGCTCCTCGGCGATCGAGGCGAGGCACTCGGCCAGGAACACCAGCCGGGGTGCGGCCAGGCGCAGCCGCTCCAGCAACGGCTCGTCGAACACGAACACCGCCGGGAGGTCCGGGTGGGCGGCGGCGGCCGGGTCTCGGGTCCCGATCGACTCGGCGGTCAGCCACACCGCCGACGCTGGCGCGTCCCGCTCGATCGTGCGTGGCCCGGCGGCGGCAGTCGGTGCCTGACGCAGGAGCGGGTCCGGATCGCGCCGGCGCGGCGCCGGTCCGTCCGGCCAGTGCTCGATCGGGCAGGCGTGCTGGTGCGGGCAGGTGCGGCACAGCCCGGGCGCGCGCTTGGCGACCTGCCAGCGGCTGAACCCGTAGGGCTCGCCGGTCATGGCGCCGACGGTCCATTGCCAGCCGAGCCGGTTCGCAGCCCGGGAGCCGTCGAGAAGGTGACGGAAGAACCGATCTTCACCGTCGGTCCAGGCCGAGCCGCTGCGAACGGTCCAGTGCGAGGCGAGCCACATGCGGGTCTGGTTGACCAGCCAGCCGTCACGCTCGAGTTCGTCGACCGCGAGCCGGACGCAGGCGAGGTCGCCGGCCCACGGGTCGTCGGGTCCGTCGTCGCGGGGTTCGGCGCGTTGCGCCCGAGCGCTCGCAGGGCCCAGTCGGGCGTACCAGTGGCGCGCGAACTCCTGCCAGAGCAGTTCGTCGCGCAGCTTGGCGACGTCGCGCGCCGGGCCGCCCGCGACGGCCGACCACACCTCGGGCAGCGTCAGCAACCCGTGCCGGATCCAGGGCGAGAGCCCGGACGCACCCCGCCGGGTCGACGGCCACACCTCGTTGCGGCGCGCCGCGTACCCGGACACGTCGAACGACTCGAGTGCCGTGTCCGCTGCTGTCTGACCGCCTCGGAACCGGGGTGAAGCCCGCACCTCACCCGTGACCAGGTGCGCCAGGTGGGCGTCGACCCAGGCGGTCGCCTCGCCGGGTCCGGGCGTCGGGAGTGGCGTCACGTGAACGCCGACGCCGGGACGTCGGACTCGCCCTGCTCGATGGCGACGACGATCCGGGCCGCCACGGCCGCAGGATCGAGGCCCGTCGGCAGTCGGGGTGCGGTGCCGGCGATCGGTCGGGTCGCGAGTCCCGTCTCGGTGTGTGGTGGGCGCAGGTCGATGACGGTGACGCCGTCGCGTCGCAGTTCCCGGGTGAGCGCCCGGTCCGCAGCGGTCAGCGCCGCCTTCGACGCGGCGTAGGCGGCCATGCCTGGAAGCGGCGTCTCGGCGACGACGGCGCTGACGTTGGCCAGGAACCCGGCGGTGGCCGCCAGGGCAGGGGCGACGCGCCGGGCGAGCCAGAGCGGGCCGAGGACGTTGGTGAGGAACAACTCCTCGAGGATCACGTCGTCGGTGTCGGCCAGGCTGCCGAACGCGACGACGCCCGCGCAGTTGAGCACCCCGTCGAGGCGGCCGTGGGTGTCGTGCGCGGCTCGGACGACGGCGTCGCCGGCCCGGGTGTCGCGCAGGTCGGCGGCTACGACCGACGCCCCGGGCACCTCGAGCGCTCGGAGCCGGGCCGTGTCGCGTCCGACGAGCACGAGCCGGGCGCCGCGCTCGGCGAGGAGCCGGCTGGCGGGTGCACCGAGCCCACCGCTGGCGCCGATTACGGCGACGACGGCGTCAGTGAGCGAGCGGGGCATGGGAGACCTCCTGCGAGACGAGGACGCCGCGGGAGGCGTCGAGGGTGACCGGATCGCCGGTGCGCACTGCCCGGGTGATGCCGGGGGCGTTCGTGATCGAGCAGATACCCTGCTCCCGCAACAGGATCGAGCCGTGGGACAGGTCGCCCCCGGTCTCGACCGCGACGCCGGTTGCATGGGTGAAGGTGGCGACCCAACCGGCGTCGACCGAGCGGGCCACGAGCACCACGGGCCCGTCGAAGGGCGGCGGGCCCGGCGCCGGTTCGTCGAGCACCCACGCCCGGCCGGAGATCACGCCGGGCACGAGCGTGAGCCCCACCCCGCTCACCGGGGCGTCGCCGGGCCGCCAGGAGGCCGGATCGTCCCCGGGACCGACGAGCGCAGGCGGAACGGTCTGCGCCAGGTTGTCCCGAACCCGGCGACGGCGGTCCGCCTCGGCAGGTTCGAGCCGCCATCCGGCGTCCAGCGTCAAGGCTTCGTCGACCGTGCACAGCCACAGGTCGTCGACCTCGGACAGCGCCCCCCGATCGACGGCGCGGGCCGCAGCCCGGCGCAGCGCTCGACGAACGTCGGCGAACCCGCGCATGGCGTCGTCGCGCAGCGACTCGCGGGCGTCGAGCGCCGGACGGGCCAACCACCACACCGGAGCGGTCAACCACCCGGCCAGGGTGCGCGGCGGCGCAGCGTGCCGGGGCCGTGCGGGCCCCGGGGTAGGTGGCACTTCGGCGAACCGGGGGCGGGCGAGGTCGCTCTCGTAGACGCCACGGTGGCCGAAGCGGGTCACGAACGCCGTCGTGTCGCCGGGCCCGGCGGCGGCGAGGGCCTCGGCCAAGGCCGAGGTGACGCTGCGGTGCCGCCCGGCATGTTCGACCAGGGTCCCGGCCCGCCGGAGCACGGCGACCGGGCCACCCACGGCGGCCGACAACGGGAACATGCCGGTGACCAACCCGACGTAGGCGTTCCGGGCGGCGTCCACCGCCGCCCGGAACGACGGATCCGCCGGCAGAGCCGCCCCCGACGAGGCGAGCTGGCGGCGCAGGCGTCGATTGGTGGCGACGGCGCACAGCTGCGCCCAGCCGTACCGGGCCAGCGCCGGGCTCGACCGCAGGATCCGTACCGGCCGTGCGGGGCGATCGGCGACCGGTTCTCCGCCGAAGCTCTGGGCCACCAGGCGGGTGGGCAACCCGAACCGGCGCAGCAGGTCCTCGAGCAGCGACAAGTTGAGCATCGGGCGTCCCCCGATGGCGGCGACCAGCCGGCGGTTCGAAGGGAGGCCCGGATCGAGACGGCGGTACCAGGCCCACAGTTCGGCGTCACACGAGGCGATCAGGCTCGTCATGAAGGTCGAGGGCAGTGCAGGGAGGATCTCGGCGTGGTTGGCGATCGTGAATCGGTCCGGATCGGGGAGCGGTGCGGTGATCGCCCGGGCCTGCACGAGCCAGCACCGGTGGCCGTCGTCGGCCCATTCGACGTCCCACCCTCGACGTTGCGGGCCCGGGCCCAAGCGGCGGCGCACGGCGGCGAGGAGCCGCTGCAGTCGTGGCGCCCAGTTCCCCTCGCCGCTCACGTCGTCCCACCAGCCGAGCGTCAACCGCCGGCCGGGAACCTCGCCCCCGACGAGGCGTTCGGCGGTTCCGCTGGTGACGTTGACGACGTCGTCGTAGCGGTCCGGATCGGTGAAGGCCACCCCGGCGTGACGGGCTTCGACGAGTCGCATCACCAGCACGTCGCGCGTGACGCCGCCGGTGTCGCCGTCGGCCGAGGCACGCACGCGCGCCACGGCGTCCTCGACGTCCGACGTGTCGACGCGCAGCTCGGTGCGGAACCGCCCGGCCAGGCTGCTCGTCGCGCCGTCCTCGAGCGCGAAGGCGCTTCGCACCGCGAGCGGTCCGGGGGGCAGATGGCCCGCTAGCACTGCGCTCGGTGCACCGTCGAGCAGGATCACGCCCTCGGGCACGGCGATCCCGTCTGCTGCGAGCCGATCCAGCAACGCCGCTTTCGGACCGAGGGTGCCCGCCCGGCCGCCGCCGAGTGCGAGCAGGCCGTCAGGCAGCGAGCCGGCGCGCCAGGCCCGCGAGCGCATCGGCGTACTCCTTCGGCCGCTCGATCATCGGGAAATGGTCCCAGTCGGCGACAACCTCGACCGATGCTCGGGGAAGCACCCGACCGAACGCGCCGGCTTGCTCGACGGCGAGGACGCGGTCGCGCGCGCCCCACCAGATCACCGAGGGAAGCTCCACGGGCCGCAGGGCGTCGAACCATTCGGCGGTGATCAGCTCGAACATTCGGGGAAACGCCCGGCAACTGCGGTACTCGTCGAAGAACTGCGCCAGATAGGTGTCGTCGACAGGATCGGTGAAGAAGGTCTTGCGCCACAGGGGTCGCAGGGTCGGCGACGCGATCGCCCGCTGCACGGCCGGCTTGGCGCCGGGCAAGCGCATCAGGCGTGGGAACAGCCGCCGGTCGAGCGAAGCGCCGACGGGGGCATGGACGATGAGGCCACCGAAGGACGACGGACGGTGCTGGGCGAGCTCGAGGGCGAACGATCCGCCGATGCCGTGGCCCAGGACGATCGGCCGGTCGAAGCGATCCAGTTCCCGTCCGAGGGCGGCGCCGAGGCCGGCCATCGTCCGGCACGAGGGTTCGTCGGGCCGGTCGGCGAACCCGGGCAGCGTGACGGCGACGAGCTCGAGGTCGTCGGGAAGCCAGGGGCGCAGGCGGGCGAAGCGGTGGGCGCCGCCGCCGTTGCCGTGCACGGCGACAACGGTGATCGTCACGTGCGGCGGGCGGCGCGGCCCAGGGTTCGGTCGGGGAAGGGCATCGGGACTCCTCGGGTCACGTCGTCGCAAGCACGGCGGCGGCTACGACCGTGCGGGCGGTCCAGCCGATGGTCCGGATCCAGTTCGTGCGCACCAGCCGGGCGATCAGTCGCCCGTCGTAGCGACGGGAGAGCTGCTCGTGGAGCGGGACCTGCAGGAACACGGTCGAGGCATGGATCGCTGCCAGCAGCCCGAGCCCGAACATCGCGAGCGCCCGACTGTTGGGAGCGAGCACCAGTGCGAGCGCCGTGAGTCCTTCGACGGCCATCAGCGGCCCGACCAGGAGCGTGATGCGGGTGCGGTGCCGCTGCTCGTACGCCGTGAACCGCTCCGGCCCGACGGCGGCGAAGAGCGGGTAGTGCACCACCTGGACGACCCAGATCAGCCCGGCGAGCGCGGCGGTGACGCTGAGATGCAGTGGGGCGACCCAGTCGGCATGGACCACACCGAGACGATACCGGTCATTAGCGGTAAATGATTCGGTCGGGTCCCGCTCCCGCAGCGGAACTGTCGGCCACTACCCTTCGGCGCCCGTGGGCACCGCCAAGCGCGAACGTCAGAAGGCCAATCGCCAGCATCGTCTGGCCGAGCTCCAACGGGAGCAGACCAAGCAGAAGCGCAAGCGGACCGTGACGAAGTGGGCGGTGATCGTGGTGATCGCCGTGGTCGCCGTGTTCGGTCTCGCGTTCGCCCTCGGCGGCAACGACGACAAGCCCGCAGCGACGACCATCGCGTCGACCACGGCGACGTCGGTTGCACCGACCTCCGGAGCCTCGACCGTGCCGGCCCCCACGACCGTGCCGGGCGCTGCGCTCACCGGGGACACTCCGTGTCCTCCGGCGAGCGGTGCCAACCGCACGATCGCGTTCGCCAAGGCCCCACCGACGTGCATCGACGCAACGAAGACCTACACCGCCAAGGTCGAGACGACGAAGGGCACGTACACGATCAACCTCGACGCCAAGGCAGCCCCCAAGACGGTGAACAACTTCGTCGTGCTCGCCCGGTACGGCTACTACGACAACACGCCCTGCCACCGGATCCTGAAGGGGTTCATGGCCCAGTGCGGCGACCCGACGGGCAAGGGCACCGGCGGGCCCGGGTACACCTTTGCCGACGAGCTTCCGGCCGGTAGCGGCGTCTACAAGCGAGGGGTCGTCGCCATGGCGAACTCGGGCCCGAACACCAACGGAAGCCAGTTCTTCACGATGCTCGGTGACAACCCGGGTCTCGCGTCGAACTACTCGGTGTTCGGTACCGTCAACGCCGACAGCGGCGCAACGCTCGACGCGCTCAACGCCGTGGGCGCCGCTCGTGACCCGAACCCCCCGACCGAGCCCGTCTTCATCACCAAGGTCACGATTACCGAGAGCTGATCCGGGTCGGGGTTCGGCCGGTCACCAGGCCCGGCCGCTCACCAGGCCGGACGGACCGGATCGAGATCCTGATAGACGGCCGGGCGCTTCTCGATCTGGGCGGTGAACGCCTCGGCCATGTCGGCGGGATCGAGCATCGACGCGTTCCACACGGCGATCTGCTCGAGGCCGTCGGCGGTCGGGTGCTCCCGGGCGTAGGCCATGGAGCGCTTCGAGCTCCAGACCGCCAGGGGGCTCTTCGAGGCGATCTCGGCTGCGGTTGCGAGCACGGCGTCGAGCATCGTCGGGTGGTCGGGGAAGACCTCGTTCACCAGCCCGACCTCCTTGGCCCGACCGGCCGGCATGCGTCGGCCGGTGTAGGCCATCTCGGCGACGACGCCCGGTGCCACGAGCTTGGGCAAGCGCTGCAGCGTGCCGACATCGGCCGCCATGCCGATGTTGATCTCCTGGATGCAAAAGAACGCGTCGGTCGTCGCGTAACGGAGATCGGCGGCCGTGACGAGGTCGAGCCCGCCACCGACGCACGCGCCCTGGATGGCGCACAGGACCGGCATGCGGGCCGCCTCGAGGACGTTCATCGTCTCCTGGGTCCGGAGCGCCATCGTGCGGAACGACTCTGCCGAACGCGCCCGGCTACGCCGGTCGGACGCCCCGGCGTCGGCGAGGCCACCGGCGCCGGTGAACACGGTGGTGTCCATCCCCGAACAGAAGTGGCGGCCCTCGGCCGACAGCACCATGGCCCGAACGGAGCCGGAGTCGGACAGCTCGCGCACGATGGCCGGGAACTCCCGCCAGAATGCCGGAATCATCGAGTTCGCCCGCTCGGGTCGGATCATGCGGACATGGGCGACGTGGTCGGCGACCTCGACGGCGAAGCAGGTGTACCCGGACATGCACGCACGCTACCGATGCGGATCACCGGCGTAGCGAGCCGCCAGCCAGCGCACGACCCGATGGACGGCGTCCTCCATCGGGGCCAGCACCCCGGGCACGTACCCCGGCGACATCATCGAGCGCTGCACGCTCTCCACCGCCGCCCAGTCCTGGCGGTTGGTCAGGTCCCAGAACTCGACTGCCCGACCGATTCCGGCATTGGCGGAGCCGTCGGCGGGGACCAGCCACTGGCACTCCACCTCGGTGCGATCCGGCGCCAGCGGCGTCAGGCGATGGGTGAGCACGTAGTCGGGATGGGGGGCGACGAGCAGATTGGGCAGCACGCTCACGTAGAGCACCCGGCGCTGCCACGCAGTCGGGAGCCCCGCCAACGTCGGGCCCACGGCGCTGCCGCCGTCGGCCATGGTGGCCACCCCGTCGGTGAGCGTCATCGCCCCGGCCACCCACGGCCGGTCACCGGCCTCCACGTTGTCGCCCGACAGCGGGTCGCTCAGGCGGCACAGCTCTGGATGGATCAACGGGCAGTGGTAGCACTCCTGGTAGTTCTCGTGGACGAGCTTCCAGTTGGCGGCCAGCTCGTACCGGTGTGTGACGGCCACGACCAGCTCGTCCAACGGCCACGGGGACAGCACCGCGGTGAGGCCGGCGTGGTGGTCCTCGAACGCCGGCGCACGGCCGGTGACGTTGACCCACAGCCATCCGTGGCGTTCGGTCACCCCGACGGGGACCAGGCCCATCTCCTCGGGTTCGAAGTTCGCCGTGCCGTCGAACCGGGGTGCGAGGCGCAGCCGGCCGTCGAGCTCGTAGCTCCAGGCGTGGTACGGGCACTGCACCACGCGGCGGTTCGTCGTGGCCCCGCAGGCCAGCAGCTCGTGCCCGCGATGGCGGCACACGTTGGCGAAGGCCCGCACGGACCCGCCGCCGTCCCGGGTGAGCAGCACCGATCCGGTGCCGGTGGCGACCGCGGCCTGGTCGCCCGGGGCGCCGACCAGCTCGTGCGCCCGGCCGAGGCACACCCATCCGCTGTCGAACAGCTCGCGCCGTTCCCAGGCGAGCACGGCCGGGTCGGTGTACGCCGCGGCCGGCAGCATGCGGCTGTGCCCCAACGGTCCGAGAGCCGCGTCGACGGCGGCCCGGTCGAGCGGAGCCGGCGGCGACGTCATGCCCGGCGGCTCCAGAACCGGGCCCGGGACCGCCACGACGCCCGGCGCTCGTCGCGCTCGATCGCCTTGACGACGTTGAGCGCCGGGATGCCGGTCACGCCGCCGCCGCCATGGGTGGCCGAGCCGGCCTGGTAGAGGCCGTGGACCGGGGTCCGGTAGTCGGCCCATCCCGGCGCCGGGCGCATGTGGAACAGCTGCGACGGGGTGAGCTCGCCGTGGAAGATGTTCCCCCCGATGAGGCCGTAGGTGTGCTCCATGTCGTGCGGGCCGAGCACGGCGCGGTGCAGCACCGAGTCGGCGAACCCGGGGGCCACCTCGTCGACGAGGCCGATCACCCGGTCGGCGTAGGCGTCGAGCTCGTCGCGGTGGGGCTCGTCGGCGAAGTCCTTGGGGACCCACTGGGTGAACATCGACACGATGTGGTGGCCCTCGGGGGCCAGTGTCGGGTCGAACACCGACGGGATGCAGATGTCGGCGAACGGTCGGGCCGCCGGCCGGCCGGCTACGGCGTCCTGGAACGCGTTCTCGACCTCGTCGAGGCTGCGGGCCAGCACGATCGTGCCGCCGTGGACGTCGGGCTGGAACCCGCCCGGTTTGGCCGTGAACTCGGGCAGCCGGTCGACGGCGACGTTGACCTTCACCGTGCCCGAGCGGGTCTGCCACGCCGTGATGTCGTCGACGAAATCCTCGGGCAGGTCGCGTCGCTCCAGCAGGCGGAGGAAGGCGATCTTCGGGTGCACGGTGGTGACCACGACCGGCGCCGTCAGCTCGGTGCCGTCGTCGAGCACCACGCCGCAGGCCGAGCCGTTGCGGGTGAGGATCCGCTGCACCCCGGCCCCGAGCCGGATCTCGGCGCCCTGGGCCCGTGCCGCCGACGCGAGCGCGTCGGCTAGGCCGCCCATCCCGCCGCGCGGGAAGCCCCACGAGCCGAGCTCGCCGTCGCCGACGTCGCCGATCTTGTGGTGGGCCATCACGAACGCCGTGCCGGGCGAGCGCGGGCCGGCCCAGGTGCCGATCACGCCGGACACCGACAGCACCCCGCGCATCTCGGGGGACTCGAACCGGGGCTCGACCAGATCGGCGATCGACATGGTGAACAGCCGGGTGATGTCACCGATCTGGCGAGGGGTGAGCACGTCACGCAGCCGCCACAGCAGCTCGGCCTGGCCGGCGATGTCGCCGGGGCGTCGGCTGCCGAAGCGGGGCGGGACTGCCGACAGCAGCGGGCCGAGCACCTCGGCCAGACCGTGCAGCCAGGCGTCCCAGCGGTCCATGGCGTCGGCGTCGCGTGCGGAGAACGTCGAGATCTCGCTCCGTCGGGCGGCCGGATCCGACGGCAGCTGGAGGCTGCGGCCGTCGGGGTAGGGCACGAAGTACGGGCCTTGCGGGTACACGTGGTAGCCGTGACGTTCGAGCTCCAGGTCGCGAAGAATGGTGGGCGGCAACAGGCTCACCACGTAGGACAGCATCGTGACCTTGTAGTCGGGGCCCCACGGCTGCTCGGTGACCGACGCGCCGCCGACGAGGTGGCGGCGCTCGAGCACCACGGTCCGCTTCCCGGCACGAGCCAGGTAGGCGCCGGCGACGAGACCGTTGTGGCCGCCGCCGATGATGACACAGTCGACCGCCTCTGTTGGCAGATCGGACGTCACAGGTACAGCCCGGTGCTTGCAGTACTCGCATGCTCGGCCGCGACGGCATGGATATCGCGCTCTCGCAGGAGGACATATTCTTGCCCCTG
>JBEIFW010000082.1:0-14727 GCA_040382215.1 Acidimicrobiales bacterium | reverse complement strand
GGGCAGGAGCATGAACGCGGCACCCGCCGCGACGGCGAGCGCAGCGAGGGCGATGCCGGTGCGGTGTTTGATGGTCATGCGGGTCCGAGGGCGCCGTCGCCGTTTCGGGTGACGGCGAGCGTGAAGTCGGCGGTGGCGGTGGCTCCGCCGGTGACGGTGACGGTTCGTTGGCCGTCGTTGGTGCCGTCGGGTTCGGCGACGGAGACGTATGCGGTGAGGATGCCTTGGAGGGGGATGCGTGCGGTGTAGGTGCCCGGCGTGAGCTCGATGCGGTAGGTGCCGTTGGCTGCGGTGGTTGTGGTTGCGGTGACGGCGGTTCCGGAGAGGATCTGGAGCGGGATGCCGGGGCCGGGTGGGTCGGTTGCCGAGGGGGAGCCGTTGGTGTTGATGCGGATGGTGCCGGTGACGGTGCCGGTGCAGGTCCGGGCGAGGTCGACTTCGATGCTGTCGGACGCGACTGCGCCGGTCTTGGCGGCGGTGGCGACGGTTTCGACACGGCGCGGGTTCATGGTGCAGGTTCCGGCGACGCTGGTGTCCCAGCAGGTCTGGATCGGGTCGCCGTCGAAGAGCAGTTCGATCTTTGGTGGGGCGCTGTCGTTCCAGGGGCTGGTGCCGTTGGGGGTGAAGAGGAGATCGACGCGGAGTTCTGCGCCGGTCACGCCGGCGAGCGAGACGGTGCCGTCGGTGCCGACGAGTTCGACGGGGCCTTTCACCACGCTGTTGTCCGAGGTGCGCACGACGGTGGCTTTGAGGCTGGTGAAGTCACCGCCGGCGGCGAGGTTCGCGTCGAGGAGGCGGGCGGCGTCCCAGGTGGTGGTGCGGGTCTTGCCGTCGCAGTAGAACGCGGCCGGCTTCACCGTGAGGCTGGCGTCTCCGGCTCCGCATCCCGCCGCCCCCGACACGAGCGAGAAGCTGAACAGGATCTTGTCGTGCGTTGCTCCCCAGCCGCACCGGCCTGCCGGATCGGCGTTGACGCCGTAGACCTGCTGGGTCGTGGTGGAGTACCAGCGACCGTTGCTGAAGACGCCGGCGTTGCACCGGGCGTCGGTGACCCAGTCCCAGCACGTCACACCGCGATCGGGCTTCTCGGTGCCGTGGAAGGTCTTGGTCCGTCCCTCGGCCTCGTTCGCCGCCAGCTTGTCGTTCTTCCCCGCCCCCCACATCCCGTCCTGGGTGTCGGTGATCGTCTGGTTCTTGCCGTCGAGGTCGGTGCACAGTCGCTTCAGCGCCGAGCCGAGGCAGACGCCTGTGCGCTCGCCCGTTGCGTTCTTGCGGAAGAACAGGGCGAATCCGAAGCCGTCGTCGGCGGACAGGCTCCAGGTCACGTACGTCCCCCAGCACGACGCCCCGGTCGCCGTGTCGAAGCAGTGGAGGTAGCCGGTGGGGGCACTGTTGTTGCTCGGGAGGGCATAGTCGTCGGCGTACGACAGGTAGATCCGGGTCCCGTCGACGGCGAGGTCCATCAGACCCCGATCGTTCCCCGTTGCGCTCGGGGCGCTGACGGTGCCGGCGAGAGCGGTGTTCTTGGGGTAGCCGGAGCAGTTGGTCGAGGTGACCGGGTCGAAGCAGTACAGCTTGTGATCGTCGACGACGGCGTACACCCTGCCGCCGACGGCGACCGGCTCGGAGCCGCGGTCCTTCTTCTCCTTGGCCTTTCGTGCGACGAAGAACGGTTGGGTGCCGCACGCAGCGGTCGTGGCGGTGTCGAAGCAGAACAGGCCGAACCCGGTGTCTTTGTTGCTGCGCCGGTAGAACAGCTTCGTGCCGACGACGGCGGCCCGGCCGGGGACGTCGCTGGTCTTCCCTTGGTAGGCGCCGTTCGGGTGGCCGCTGCACACCGACCCGGATGCGAGCTCGACGCACTGCAATGAGTTCGTGTCCTCGTGGTGGTAGAGCACGTAGGCCCGCCCGTTGATGATCGTCGGGGTGAACCCGTCCCCGCCGCTGTCGCCCGTGCTGAGGTTGGTCTGCGGCTTGGGGAGCGTGAAGATGCGCCCGGTCGCCTTGCTCGGGGTGAGCAGGGTGGTGACCTTGAGGGCGTTGTCCGCGCTGGTCGCCGTGGCCGAGTAGGTCGCGCCGCCGTTGGTCGAGTACGCCGCCGTCCAGTCCGGTGGGACACGCACGGTGCCCGGGGTCGCGAACTGCGAGCTCTTCAGCGAGGCGGTGACGGCCACGTTCTTCTGCGGCACGCCGTAGGTGTGGGCGTATCCGAGCCGCCACGATGCCGTGCCGGTCATCGCGACGGTGTCGGTCGCGCCGGTCACCGTGAGGGTTTCTGCGCCGGACGATCCGGTGCGGGTAGGAGCGCCGGCGTCGGCTCCGGCACGGGGGGTTACGACCAGGACGGTCGCACCGACGGCGAGTGCCAGCACAGCGAAGAGCGACGGGTGCTCGTGGAGACGCACGCCGTCTTATCGGAGCGAACCGAGCCCTCCTTAGCGAACCGAGCCCTCCTTAGCGAACCGAGCCCTCGTTGGGGAACGCCGGGGCCGTCGTTGGCCGGCGGTCAGGATCCCGGTGGGCAGGCGGTGCCGCTGAGTTCGGCGGCACCGGTGGAGGTCTTGTAGACGCCGTAGACGAGGGTGTTGGCGAAGGTGGTGGGGTTGGTGGCGTCGGCGGTTGCGATGCGGGCGCGGGTGTCGGTGAGTTGGGTGGCGAAGGTTTCGAGGCTGGTGCGTTGGGTTTGGGAGAGGGGAGTGTCGGGTCGTCGGAGTTCCGTGAGGACGGGGGTGATGGCGGTGATCTGGTCGTCGATGATGCGCAGTGCGCGGGTGCGGGCGGTTTCGAGGTCGGGGGCTTGGCGGAGCGCGGCGAGGGGGTCGGGGTCGGCCTTGGCGCGGGTCTGTTGCCAGGTGGTGACGGCTCGGCAGCGTTGGGTTCGCACGGCAGCGGGGATGGCGTCGCGTGTCGTGTCGGGCTCGTCGGTCTGCGTGAGGAGTCCGGATTGCAGGGTGAGCAGGGCGAGCGCTGCGGTGACGGCGACGAGCGCGCCGACGATTCGAAGGTGGCGGGTCATCACGACGCCCCGATCGGTGTGATCGCCGCGCCCGGCGGGGTTTGGAGGCCGAAGTCGGCGGTGATGGTGCCGCTGGTGGGGACCGTGACGGTGGTTCGGCCGTCGAGGGTGCCGTCGGGGTCGATGGCGACGGTGTAGCTGGTGCCGGCGAGGGTGAGCTCGACGTCGTAGGTGCCGGGCGGGTTGAGGGTGACGGTGTAGGTGCCCGTGCTGGTGGTGGTAGCGGTGGCGACTTGGGCGCCGTTGCGGCGGAACCCGACGGTGAGTCCGGGGATGCCGGGGTCGGTGCCGGAGACGGTGCCGTTCCGGTCGGTGTCTTCGACGATCCGGCCGGTGATGGTGCCGCTGCAGGTGGTGTCGGCGGCGACGGGGATGTTGCGGGCGGCGGTGGCGTTGGTGCCGGTGACGGCGTTGAGCGAGACCTGTCGGGGGTTGGTGGTGCAGGTGAGGGTGGGGGTGGGGTTGGTGCAGAACTGGATCGGGTCGCCGGTGAAGAGCAGTTCGATCTTGGGGGGTGTGCCGTCGTTCCAGGCGGTGGTGCCGACGGCTTCGAGCTCGACCTCGGCCCGCAGTTCCTGATTGGTGGTTTCGGGGATGGCGCTGAGGTCGATGGTGCCGTTGGTGTTGAGGAGGTTGACGGGGCCGGCGACGGGGGTGTTGGTTTCGGTGTTGACGATGGTCATGCGGGCGACGGTGAATTCGGTGCCGGGGGTCAGGGATGCGTCGCTGAGTCGGGCTTGTGACCAGGGGAGTGGGCGGGATTGCCCGTCGCAGTAGAACGAGCGGGGTCGGGCGGTGACGCTGGTGGTGTACCGCTTGCAGCCCGGGGTGCCGTCGACGACGCTGAACGAGAAGATCTTCGCCCAGTCCGTGACACCCCAGGCGCACGTCCCCACCATGGTGAAGCCGTAGGGCCCGCCGTTGGAGTTCGGCGGTAGGCCGCGCCGCAGGCCGTTGGTGTAGCCGTTCCCCGAGCAGGGGGCGTCGGTCGTCCAGTCCCAGCAGAACACCCCGGAACCCTGGTCGTTGTAGAAGCCACCGGCTGCGTGGAACGTGCGGGTCGGGCCCTCCGCTTCGTACCAGGCGGGTACGTACGAGATCCAGCAGCAGTTGTTCACGTTGAACGTCCCCCACATCCCCTCAGGGGTCGGCAGGAACGTGAGGTTCTTGCCGTCGAGTCCGACGCAGTGCCGCATCTGCCTTGAACCAAGGCAGACGCCGGTTCGCTGCCCGGCGGCGTTCTTGCGGAAGAACACGGCGGGGCCGATCCGGTAGTCAGCGGCGAGCGCCAGTCCGGGCCAGTCCGGGCACGGAAGCCCGGTGGCCACGTCGAAGCAGTGGAGGTAGCCGCGTTTGGTGTTGCCCCAGGGGGCGACGCTCGGCCGGGCGAAGTCGTCGGAGAACGATGCGTAGAGCCGGGTGCCGTCGACGGCGACGTCGATCAGGCCGACCTCGGTCGTGGTCGCCGCCACCGGGTTGAGCACCGCGGTGAGGGCGGTGGGCTTGGGGTAGCCGGTGCACGGGGTCGCGGTGACGGTGTCGAGGCAGTAGACGTTGTGGTCGTCGGCGACGAGGTAGACCTTGGAGCCGATTGCGACCGGTGGGGAGGACCGGTCGAGGCCCATCTCCCACTGGTACTGCGGGCGGGCCGCGAGGTTCACCCGGCCGCACGAGGCGCCCGTCGTCTCGATGCACACCAAGCCGAGTTGCGTGTCGTTGATCCGGAACCAGAGCCTGCCGTCGACGGCGACCGGGGCGCCGGGCGCAACGCCGGCGTACGCCCCGAGGGTTCGGGGGAAGCCCGGGCAGATCTGCTTGGTGGTCAGGTCCGTGCAGCTGATGGGGTTGTTGGCGTCGTCGTGATGGTGATGCACGACGTACGCGCGGCCGCCGAGGATCGTCGGCACGTACCCGTCACCGGTGCTGCCGGCGTCGATCGACGAGTCTGGCGGCGGGGGGACGGCGACGACCCGCCCGGTGGCCTTGCGCGGCTGGAGCGGGTTCGTGAACCGTGCGATCCGCGTCGTTGCCGACGGCGTCCCGGTGAACGTCGTGCCGTCGCTCGACCACGACACGCTCCAGCCCGGGGGGACGTTGGCCGTCACACCGGCGAACGACTGGGTGGCATCGGCGGTGGCGGTGACCGTGGCGTTCGCGTACGGCCCGCTCGCGTCGAGGACATACCCGACCCGCCACGGCACCGCAGCGTTGTTGGTCGCCACCGCCGGACCGTCGACGGTGACGGCCTCGGTGACCGTCGGTGGCTGGGCGAGCGCCGAGGTGCCCGCCCGGGACCCGACGACCGGTGCGACCGCAACGATCAGCGCCGCCACCACCAGCGCAGCGACCCGCCGCCGCCGTTGCCATGTCCCACCGGGGCAGTCCTGTCCCGCCTGCTCACGCATGTACCCACCTCTCAACCCAGCCGTCGTTCCCGTCGGCCGACCGCGTCCGGAGTTGAGGGCTAGCGTCCGGATCGTGAAGGTGCCGCTGACCGTCAACGACCATCTCCGCCGGGCCGAACTGCTCTATCCCGACCGGGTCGGGGTGATCGACGAACCCGACCAACCGGCCGCAACGTGGGGATCCGCGTCCTACCGGCGTGTCGCCGAGTTGGCCCGGGCGCAGGCGGCCGGGCTCGACGCGCTCGGGATCGCCGAAGGTGAGCGGGTAGCGGTGATGAGCCACAACTCGGCCCGGTTGTTCACCGCGTTTTTCGGCGTGTCGGGCTCGGGCCGGATCCTCGTGCCGGTCAACTTCCGCCTCGCCGCCGAGGAGGTGAAATACATCGTCGCCCACTCCGGGGCCCGGGTGCTGCTCGTCGACCCCGAACTCGACGCCGCCATGGCCGAGGTCACCGCCGAGCACCGCTTCGTGATCGGCGCCGAGTCCGATGCCCTGCTCTATCGCCACGACCTCGAGCCGCGTGGCTGGTCGGCACCCGACGAGGACGCCACGGCGACGATCAACTACACGAGTGGCACCACGGCCCGCCCCAAGGGTGTGCAACTCACCCATCGCAATCTGTGGATCAATGCTGCGACCTTCGGGTGGCAGATGGGCGTGTCGGGCCGCGACGTCTACCTGCACACGCTGCCGCAGTTCCACTGCAACGGCTGGGGCATGGTCTACGCGGTCACCGGGATGGGCGGCACGCACGTGATCCTTCGCAAGGTCGACGGGGCCGAGATCCTGCGACGGGTCGACCAGCACGGGGTCACGCTGCTGTGCGGTGCGCCGGCGGTCGCCAACATGATCCTCGACGCCGCGGCGAGCTGGGACGGCCCGATCCCCGGCCGGGACCGGGTCCGTATCGTCGTGGCCGGTGCGCCGCCGCCCACCCGGACGATCGAGCGCATCGAGACCGAGCTCGGGTGGGAGTTCGTGCAGATCTACGGCCTCACGGAGACCTCACCGCTGCTCACCATGTCGCGTCGGCGCTCGGAATGGGACGAGCTGTCCCCAGCGGAGCGCGCCCGCAAGCTCGGCCGGGCCGGCGCGCCGGCGCTCGGCGTCGACGTGCGGGTGTCGGCCGACGGCGAGGTGCACGCCCGTGGCAACGTGATCATGGGCGGCTACTGGGAGCAGCCCGACGAGACCGCCAAGGCGATCCCCGACGGCTGGTTCCACACCGGCGACGGCGGCGCGATCGACGACGAGCACTACGTCGTGATCCAGGACCGCAAGAAGGACGTGATCATCTCCGGCGGTGAGAACGTGTCGTCGATCGAGGTGGAGGACGCGATCTTCAGCCACCCGAAGGTGGCCGAGGTGGCGGTGATCGGCATCCCCGACGACAAGTGGGGGGAGCTGGTCACCGCGCTCGTCGTGCTCGTGCCGGGCGAGGCCCTCACCGAGGACGAGGTCATCGCGTGGACCCGGTCGAAGCTGGCCGGGTACAAGTGTCCCAAGAAGGTCGAGTTCCGTACCGAACTCGCCCGCACCGCCACCGGCAAGCTGCAGAAGTTCAAGCTGCGTGAGCCGTTCTGGGCGGGCCGCACCCGGCAGGTCAACTGAGCCGATGCCGACCACCACGGTGCCGGTCGGGTCCGGTGCGCTCACCGTCGAACTCGATGGGCCACCTGCCGGCGAACTCGTCGTGCTCCTGCACGGCTTTCCGCAGAGCCGGCACACGTGGCGGGCTCAGGTGCCGGCGCTGGCGGCGGCCGGGTTCCGGGTGGTGGCACCGGACCAACGGGGGTACTCGCCCGGGCTGCGGCCCGATCCGGCCGATCTGCCCGCCTACACCGTCGACCGTCTCGTCGGCGACGTGCTGGCAGTGGCTGACGCGGTCGGCAGGCCGGGTGTGCGGTTCCACCTCGTCGGCCACGACTGGGGTGGTGCGATCGCCTGGGTCACCGCCGACCGCCACGCGAGCCGGGTGCGCACCCTGACCGTGCTGTCCCGCCCGCACCCGGCCGCGTTCGCACAGGCGTACCGCGCCGACGCCGACGGCCAGCGGCACCGGTCGCGGCACCACCGGGCGTTCCACGACCCCGCGACCGCCAGCCTGCTGCTCGCCGACGACGCACGGCGATTGCGCCGGTCGTTCCAAGGCCAAGGCGTGCCCGAGGCCCACGTGGCGCAGTACGTGTCGGTGTTGCGGGATCCCGGCGCGCTGGAGGCTGCGCTCGCCTGGTATCGGGCGGCGGGCACGCTCAGCGGTATCGAGGCGGCCCCGGTCGTCGTGCCCACGACCTACCTGTGGGGCGATGCGGATTCCAGCGTCGGCGCCGCCGCCGCCCACGGCACGGCTGAGCAGGTGGTCGGGCCGTACCGGTTCGTGGTCGTACCTGGCGGCGGCCATTTCCTCACCGACGACCACCCCGAGGTCGTCACCCGCGCGTTGCTCGAACGCGTCAGCCCGCCGGCGACATGACGATCGCCCGCTCCGTCTCCGGGTAGGTGACCCCGGTCGGCAGATGGAACCAGCGTCGCTGCACGGTGTCGATCACCTCGGTCTCGGCGTCGGTCACGTTGAACGGCTCGAGCCGGGCGTGGAACCGGGTGCTCGCCCCGCGGTTCTTGCGCAGGTCGCGCACCTGACCGCTGTCGCTGAAGGCCACCGACGGCAGGAAGCACGGCCGTTGCGGGATGCGGAAGCGGGGCTTGTCGGAGGCCACCCACCGGGGTGCGTCGGAGAAGCGCTGGATCACGAGGGCGCCGGTGACGGTCTTGGCGCCGTTCCAGAAGTACCCGGTCTCGAGGTACACGTACTCCGAGGTACGGACCGTCGTACCGGAGATGGTGAGGGCCCCCTCGAACACGACGAGGTCGAGGTCGGCGGCGTAGTTGCCCGTCGCGGTGAACTCCCAGCCGGGCGGATACCACACGAGGGCCGTGAGCCCGCGGCGCGGGCTGATCCGCAACCGCGCGAGGGACACCGGTATCGACGAGTCGGGGAGGAGCACCTGCTCCCACCCGGTCACGGAACGGAGATCGACGGTTTGCGCTGTGGTCATCGGATCGGTGCGCCATGACGACGATTCTCTGGCGCCTCCGTACTGATCGGCCGCTCGTGGCTCGCCTTGAGGCGCCCTTGGGGTCGCAAAGAACGACAGCGGTACCATCCGGGCGGCTTTCGCCGAGCCGGATCCGGGGGGAACGAACACGATGCCGTTGAAGATCGCCGAACGAGCGGCCGAGCGGCCGACCGAGGTCGCACTGCGCGACGACCGCGTGGCGCTGACCTGGCCCGAGGTCGACGACCTGGTCAACCGGGCCGCGAACGCGCTGCGGGCGCTCGATCTCGGGCCCAAGCGCCGGGTCGCGGTGTACGCCGAGAATGCCGCCGAGACCGTGATCGCCCACCTCGGCGCGCTGTTCGCCGGGGCCTCGAGCGTGCCGGTGAACTTCCACTTCACCGCCGAAGAGGTGGAGTTCATCCTCTCGGATTCGGGGGCGGCCGTCGTCCTCGTCGGGCCCGAGACCGTGGGCCGGGCCGCCGTCGCCGCCCGGGCCGCCGGCACGCCGCACGTGATCGCCTGGCGTAGCGAGCCTGCCGAGGGCGTCACCCCGTGGGAGCAGGCGCTGGCGGGCGCCTCGCCGGCATCGCCGCCGATCGACGTGCCGCCGCTGCCGAACCTCATGTACACGTCCGGCACCACCGGCCGGCCCAAAGGGGTCGACCTGCCGCCCACGATGTTCGCCGCCGGCAAGGACCTGCGCGAGCACGTCGAGGCGCTGGAGAAGAACCGGTTCTGCCAGTTCGGCACCCACATCGTGATCGGGCCGATGTACCACACGGGCCCGCTGTCGGGGGTTCGGGTCCTCGCGGCGGGCACCCCGGTGCTCGTGCTCGGGCGGTTCGACGCCGAGACGGTGCTCCGGGCGATCGACACCTACAAGACCGAGACCTCGATCATGGTCCCCACCCATTTCGTACGCCTGCTCGCCCTCCCCGAGGAGGTGAAGGCCCGCTACGACGTGTCCTCGATGCAGGTGGTGGGCCACACCGGCGCGGCCTGCCCGGTGGACGTGAAGCGGGCGATGATCGAGTGGTGGGGGCCGATCTTCTTCGACGCGTACGGCGCCACGGAGGTCGGCACGATCTGCACGATCACCTCGCCGGAGTGGCTCGAGCACCCCGGTTCGGTCGGTCGATGCATCCCGCCGTTCGCTCGTGCCGTGGTCGTCGACGACGACGGCAACGAGGTGCCGGCGGGCACCGAGGGCCGGCTGTATTTCGAGGACTCGACCGGCCGGGGCATCGTGTACCCGAGCGATCCGGCCAAGACGGCGGCCTCGCACCTGCGCCCCGGCGTGTTCACGATCGGCGAGATCGGGTACGTCACCGAGGACGGGTTCGTCTACATCACCGATCGCTTCAGCGACATGATCGTCTCGGGCGGGGCCAACATCTATCCCGCCGAGGCCGAGAAGGTGCTGCTCACCCACCCGGGGGTCGCCGACGTGGCCGTCATCGGGGTGCCGAACGCCGAGATGGGCGAGGAGGTCAAGGCGCTCGTCGTGCCGGTCGATCCGACGAATCCGCCGGACCCGGCCGAGCTGATCGGGTTCTGCCGGCAGCACCTGTCCGGCTACAAGTGCCCGCGCACACTCGACATCGTCGACACCGTCGGCCGCAACGCGATGGGCAAGATCAACAAGCGCCAGCTCCGGGCTCCCTTCTGGGAGACGGGCCGCACGATCGGAGGCTGACCGATGACCGATCCTGTCGTCCTGGCGGACGATCCGGCAGAGCACGTCCGGCGCCTCACGCTCAACCGTCCCGACAAGCGCAACGCGCTGTCGCACCGGTTGCGCAGCGAGCTGTTCGACGCGTTGCGCGCCGCAGACCGCGATCGCGAGGTGCGCGTCGTGATCATCCGCGGGTCCGGGCCGTGCTTCTCGGCGGGCTACGACCTCGCGCAGACCCCGGGCGAGGCGCCGCCGTGGCCGATCTCGCCGGCGGACGGCGCGTGGGCTCGCCACGTGCTGCAGGGCTGGTTCGAGATGATGGACCTGTCGACCCCGCTCATCGCCCAGGTGCACGGGTGGTGCCTGGCGGGCGGCACCGAACTCGCGACGGCGTGCGACCTCGTGTACGTGGCCGAGGACGCGAAGATCGGTTACCCGCCGGTGCGCCTCATGTCGTCGCCCGACATGGCCTGGCAGCCGTGGCTCCTCGGGTTCCGCCGGGCGATGGAGGCGATGCTCACCGGCGATTCGATGAGCGGGGTGGACGCCGTCGCCGCCGGGTTCGCCAACCGGGCGTTCCCGGCCGAACGTCTCGACGACGAGGTGCTGGCGATGGCTCGGCGGGTGGCGGCCATCCCGGCGGACCTGCAGGCGATCAACAAGCGGGTGGTGCACCGGGCGATGGAGGTGATGGGCATGCGCGACGGGATGAAGGCCACCGCCGAGCTGAACGCCCTCGGCTTCCACCAGCGCTCCAGCAAGGAGTACCACGCCAAGCTGCGCGAGTCGGTCACCCAGGCGTTGTCCGAGCGTGACAAGCCCTTCGGCGACTACCGCGAGCAGTAGGCGCCGACGTGGTGCCTCTGGTGCTCCAGCCGGGCCGTCGTACGGGGGAGGCGAAGGGTCCCCGGGACGTGACGTTCTCGGTGCGGCGGACCTACGCAGAAGCGGTGCACCGGGCCGGCGGTCGGTTGCTCGCCCTGCCGCCGATCGACGACCGGCTCGAGGAACTCGACGAGGTCCTCGGTCGGATCGACGGGGTGCTCCTGCACGGCGGCGGCGACGTGGAGCCGGCCCGCTACGGCGCGAGCGAAGTGCACCCGGCGGTAGCCGGAGTCGATCCGGTGCATGACGCAGTCGAGCTCGCCGTCGTGCGCGCCGCGATCGGCCGGAGGATCCCGGTGCTGGCCATCTGCCGCGGTCACCAGGTGCTCAACGTCGCCCTCGGGGGCACCCTGCACCAGGACCTCGGGGAGCACGGCCCGGCGCACCGCGACCGCCTGCACGAGGTGACCGTGGTGCCGGGAACCCGTTTGGCCGACGTGCTCGGCGTCGGCGTGGCCGTCGGGCACTCCTGGCACCATCAGGCGATCGACCGGCTCGGCCGTGGCCTCGTGGTGTCGGCCCGGGCCCCGGACGGCACCGTCGAGGCCGTGGAGCTCCCGGGGGCCTGGGTGCTCGGCGTCCAATGGCACCCCGAGGACACGGCGGGCACGGACCCGGTCAACCAGCTGCTGTTCGACGGGTTCGTCGCCGCCTGCCGCCGCTGAGTGCCGCCGCGCTCACACCTTCGCCGGGCAGGCGACGTAGGCCTGCATGCTCTCCCCGCTGCTCGCATCGAGGACGGCCTCGCTCAGCGTGCCGGCGAACGCGGCGAGGTTCGCCATGTCCGCCTGCTCGATCCGGCTGCGGGCGGTGGCGAGCGCCGCGGTCCGTTGCTCGAGTTCCTCGGCGACGTGCCGGGGGCGCTCGGGTGCACCGGGCGCGGCCAGAGCGGCGCCGAGTTGCACCGCACGGGCCTGGGCCCGGTCGACGAACCCGAGCGCAAGGGTCCGGGCCTCCTCGGGTCCGGATGAGGTTCGCATCGCGTTGACGATGTCGACGGGGTCGGCCTCGCGTGCGACCGCCCATGCGGTTGTCGCCGCGCAGGCCTGCTTGCTCCAGCGTTCGGTTGCGGTCGGGTTGGAGCGCAACCCGAGCGTGAGGGCGCCCGTCACGACGAAACTGAGCAGGAGGGCGAGGACGACCAGCGCGCGGGGCGAGGTCATGCCGGGGCTCCCGTCGCGCCGGGCCGGGGCTTGATCGTGAAGTTCGCAGCCACGTCGGTGCCACCGGTCACGGTGATGGTCGCCGTGCCGTCGGCAGGGCCCGGATCGGGGTCGCCGAGCGGTTGGAACGACACAAGGCTGCCGGTCAGCAAGAGGCTGACCACGTACTGACCGGGTGGTGCGAGCTGCGCGGTGTACGTGCCGTCGGCCGCCGTGGTCAGCGTCTCTACGACGGTGCCGTTGCGGGAGATCGACACCGGTAGCCCGACCGCCGGTGGATCGGCGGCGGTGATCACGCCGTCGTTGTTCAAGTCGAGCCGGACCGTGCCGCTCACCGACCCACCGCAGCTCGGGTCGAGTATGACCGAACTCGTGCCGGAAGCCGACACGTTCGTCGTCGCCGCGGTGGCGAGGATCTGCACGGTGCGGGGGGACATCTCGCAGTCGACGGCGACGGTGCTGGTCAGGCAGGTCTGCACCGGGTCGCCGATGAACAGCAGCTCGGCCTTGGGCGGGATGCCGTCGTCCCACGCCTTGGTGCCGACGGTCTCGACGGCGAGCTCGAGGGTGAGCTCCCCGACGGTGGAGGTGACCCCGGAGAGATCGATCGTGCCGTCGGTGCCCAGCAAGTTGACGGGTCCGACGACGACGGCGCCGGTGTCGGTGTTGCGGACCCGGGCCGAGACGGACTTGAACTCGACGTCTGGCGAGAGGTTGACGTCACGGAGCTTCGCCCGGTCCCAGGTGATCGGGTGGGGTTTCCCGTCGCAGTAGAAATCGGCGGGGCGTACGGCGAGCTGCAGGGTCTGGGCGCTGCAACCGAGGTCCCCGGTCGTGGTGTCGAACGCGTAGAGCACCTTGTTGTCGCTGGCGCCCCACGCGCACGTGCCGGTCGTGGTGTAGCCGTACGCCCCGTTCGAGCCGGGTGCGACGTTTTCCCTCACCCCGTTGGCATCGAAGCCGGTACCCGTGCAGGCCGCCATCGCCACCCAGTCCCAGCAGATGAACGAGTTCGACAACCAGACTCGGTGGTGGTAAGTGCGGGTCTGGCCCTCGGCTTCGAGCAGGCTGCCGACGATGTAGGAGTTGCCGTTCAGCTTGTTCACCCCCCACATGCCGTCGGGGGTGGTGATGGTGGACGTGCCGGTCTTGTCGAACCCGGTGCAGGTGAGCGACAGGCGCGAACCGAGGCATACGCCGGTTCGATTACCGACGTTGTTCTTGCGGAACACGATCGGGAACGCCCAGAAGTCCTCACCGGTGGGGGTGATGGTGATCGGGGCCGACCAGCCGGCGCACGCTGCGCCCGTGGTCAGTTCGATGCAGTGGAGGAAGCCCTGGCGCCCGCCGGCGACGGACTGGCCGCTCTTGTTGAAGTCGCCGACCCAGTCGGTGGCGAGCGAGGCGTAGAGACGGCTGCCGTGCAGGCCGACGTCGATCAACCCGACGTCGCGAGCCTGGCCGGCCCAGCCGGTGTCGGCCGGGGCGACCGCCGGGATGGTCGGCGCGACGCCGGTGAGCACGGTGGTCTTCGGATACCCGGGGCAGGCGGCGGTCGCCAACGGGTCGTAGCAGTAGATCCGGTGGTCGTCGGCGACGAGGAAGATCTTGTCGTCGAAGACGACGGGTTGCGAGCCGCGATCCACCCCTAGGTACCAGATGAAGGCCGGTCGGTCGACGAAGTCGTGGCGGCCGCACACTGCGGCGGTCTCCGGGTCGAAGCAGGTCAACCCGAGCTTGGTGTCGTTCACCCGGAACCACAGCTTGCCGCCCACCACGACGGGCACGCCGGGCATCATCGTCAGGTACGTGCCGGCCGGCTTCGGGTACCCGGTACAGACCTTGTTTGTTGCGGTGCTGAGCAGATCGATACAGGCGATGTTGTCGCCGCTCGTGTGGTGGTGGAGCATGTACGCCCGAGTGCCGACGACGATCGGGGCGTACCCGTCACCGCTGGTGCCGGCCGTCGACATCGAGCTGATCGGAGGGGGGATCGACGCGATCCGCCCGGTGGCGCGGCTCGGTAGCAGCGGGGTGGTCACGCGCAGGTAGTTATCGTTCCCGCTCGGGCTCGGTGTGAAGGTGGTGCCGCCGTCTCCCGAGTACTGGACCGACCAGTCCGGGGGCAGGCCCCCGAGCCCACCGACGGTCTGGTTTGCCTTGAGATCGACGTCGACCTGCACGTTCGGCACTGGGGCACCGCTGCTGCTGGAGTACCCCACGATCCAATCGAGCGAGGACCCCATCGGCACCGACGCCGCTTCGGCGGTCACGGCGACCTGTTCGTCCTGCGCAGTGGCCGAGGCGGTGCCGGCGTCGAGCGCGCTCAGGCCACCGACGATGCCGGCAGCGACCACCAAGGAGGACAGGCGGGACAACCGACTTCTCCGTGTCACCCGATGCGGATCGGTCGGCACGAACGTGTCCTGAGCGCCCTGGCGGGATCGTGAGGGTTCCTTGCCGAACCGTGGCGCCGGGCGGTGCCGCTAGCGTGCGGCGGGGTGGTCATCGGCAGCGGTGCCG
>JBEIFW010000081.1:0-14872 GCA_040382215.1 Acidimicrobiales bacterium | reverse complement strand
GGTCGTAGGCCGCCAGCATCGTCTCGACGTCCCTCTTGCGCAGCTGCATGAACCCTCCGGCGGCGGGTGCCGACGCCGCGGTCGCCCGCCATCGGCCCTGGATCCGACCGTACCGAGCGGCCGACGGATAGCATCCGATCGGCGGCCGTCGGCCGTCATCCCCCCCGACACGAAGACGACATGACTTCCACGTTCGCCGAGTTGGGCCTCCCGCAGCCGCTGGCCGGGGCCCTCGAATCGGCTGGGCTCGTCGAGCCCTTCCCCATCCAGCGTCTCACCATTCCCGACGGGCTCGCCGGTCGCGATGTGTGCGGCAAAGCAAAGACCGGATCCGGCAAGACCCTCGCCTTCGGACTCCCGCTCATTGCCCGTGTCGGCCAGGCAGCCCCCAAGGCACCTCGGGGTCTCGTTCTCGTCCCGACCCGAGAGCTTGCACTGCAGGTTGCCGACGTGCTCGAGCCGCTCGGAGCTGCGATCGGCCGTGCCGTCGTCCCGGTGTACGGCGGCGCCCCGTTCGACGGGCAGGCCCGGCGGATCGCCGAGGGCGCCGACGTCGTCGTGGCCACCCCGGGCCGGTTGATCGACCACGTCGATCGGGGCACCGTCTCGCTCGCCGGGGTCGAGGTGCTGGTACTCGACGAGGCCGACCGCATGGTGGACATGGGCTTCCTACCCCAGGTCGAATGGCTGTTGCGGCACATGAGCAGCGAGCACCAGACGCTGCTGTTCTCCGCCACGCTCGACGGTGCGGTCGACCACATGATCCGAGACCATCTCCATGACCCGGTGCGTCATGAGGTTGCGTCACGCACCCAGACCGTCGAGGAGATGGAACACCGCTTCCTGCTCGTGCATGAGCTCGACAAGCTCAAGGTGCTCGCTGCGATCGCACGCTCGCATCCACGCACGCTCGCATTCGTGAACTCCAAGCGCGGGTGCGATCGCATCGCGGGTGACCTCCGGCGCGAGGGCATCGTCGCCGAGGCGATCCACGGCGACCTGCACCAGCGCCAGCGGGAGAAGGCCCTCACCGGGTTCGCCAAGGGTGAGATCGCCGTTCTCGTCGCCACCGACGTCGCGGCCCGAGGGCTCGACATCGACGAGATCGGGATCGTCGTGCACTACGACCCGCCCTCGGACCCGAAGGACTACCTGCACCGCTCCGGTCGCACCGCCCGTGCCGGCGAGGAAGGCGTGGTCGTCACGTTGATCCTCTGGAACGAAGAGCTCGAAGTTCGCCGGCTGCAGAAGCGGGTCGGTCTCAACGTTCCCATCGTGGAGATGTTCTCCAACGATGCCCGGCTGGCCAAGCTCGCCGAATGGCATCCGCTCGCCACCGAGGGGATCGGTGCCGCGCCGGGTGCGACGGGCGACGTCGGGAGCCGCTGAGTGTTCCTGGCGTTCAAGGAGATGCGCCGGGCCAAGGTGCGGTTCACCCTGTTGACCGCCGCGGTCGGCTTGCTGGTGTTCCTGGTGCTGTTCCTCAACACCTTGCAGAACGGTCTGCTGACGGCGTTCGTCGGCGCGATCCGCAACAACTCGGCCCCGGTTTTCGTGTACTCCGTCGACGGTCGGCGCAACCTGCAGGGCGGTGTCCTGCTGCCTGCGCTCGAACAGACCGCTCGCCAGGTGGAGGGAGTCGGACGTGCCGGCCGGCTCGGCCAGGGAACCTTCACGGTCGTCACCCGCACCGGCGATCAGGATGCTGCGATCATCGGCTACGACCTCCCCGGGCTGGGCGCGCCGGCCGCGCTGTCGAGCGGCCGAATGCCGGAGCGGATCGACGAGGCGGTCGCGTCGGAGAGCGACGCAGGCAACGGCTTCGGACTCGGCGACACGGTCACCGTGGCGCCCGGCGGACAGACGATCACGATCGTCGGCCAGGCTCGTGACGTGCAGCTCAGCGTGAGCCCCACGTTGTTCGTCACGTACGACACCTACCTGGCAGCGGTGCACACCCGCAATCCGACTGCGGACATCCCGCTGCCCAACGCGCTCGTCATCGAACCTGCGGCCGGAGTCGGGCCAGCCGAGCTCGCTGCGCGCATCAATGCCGCCAGCGACGAACTCGACGCGCTCACGCGGTCCGACGCTGCCGACCTCGCCCCCGGCGTGTCGCAGGTGCAGCTGTCGTTCCGGATCATCTTCGCACTGCTCGCGGTGGTCGTGCCGTTCGTGACCGGCCTGTTCTTCCTGATCCTCACGGTCCAGAAGGCGGGATCGCTCACGTTGCTGCGTGCGATCGGTGCCCCGGCGGGGCGACTCGTCACGGCGCTGCTCATCCAGGTCGTCGTCGTCGTCGTGCTCGGCCTGGCACTCGGCATCGGCGGGTACGGCGCGCTCGTGTCGGGCGGCGGCACCGGCGGCGTCACCCTCCGGTTCGAGACGTCCACGGTGATCACCTGGGCGATGGTGCTCGGCGCGTTCTCCTTCGTGAGCGCGCTCGTGTCGGCGCGCCGGGTGCTGGCGATCGATCCGATCGCCGCGACGACCGGGGCGGGTCGCTAGCCGTGCGTCTCGCCCTGCGTGAACTGTTCCGCCGGCCCGGCCGGTTCCTGACGGCGGGAGCGATCCTCACCCTGCTCGCAAGCCTCGTGATGCTCTTCGGCGGCATCCTCGACGGGCTGCTCGACAACTCGACCGCCGGTGTGCGCGCACAGCGCGGTGACGCGCTCGTGTTCTCGGCGCAGGCCAAGGAATCGTTCCTGCGCAGCCGGATCGACCGCGGCCTGCGGGCGCAGGTCGAGGCGGTGCCCGGGGTTGCCCGCACCGGCGGGATCGGGATCGTGCAGCTCGGTGCACGCCTACCCGATGCCGGTCCGCGCGATCTCGTCGACACCGTCCTGTTCGGCTACGAGGTGGCACCCCGAGGCCTGCCCGACACACCACCGGCCGAGGGCGAGGTGATCGCGGACGACACCCTGCGAGACCAAGGCGTCGAGCGCGGCATGGTGCTGCGGCTCGGCCCGGCCCGCAGCCCGGTCACCGTGATCGGCTTCGTCGAGCGGACGAACTACCTGGGTCAGGGCGCCCTGTGGGGCTCGCCGGTGACCTGGCGCACCGTGCTCACGGCCAACCGACCCGACGAGATCCTGCCTGCCGACACGTTCCAGTCGCTGGTGGTCGTCAGCGAGCCGTCCGGTCCGGGCGGGCTGGCGGCCGCGATCGACGCGGCCACCGGGGGCGCCACCCGCACGCTCACCGTCGAGGCCGCCGCCGATGCACTTCCCGGCGTGAAGGAGCAGCGCGCCACCTTCGGCCAGATCATCAACACCATCGTGTTCGTCGCGCTCGTGGTCGTCGGGCTGTTCTTCGCCCTCCTCACCGTGGAGCGCATGGGTCTGTACGGTGTGCTCAAGGCGATCGGAGCGTCCTCGCGCACCCTGTTCGCCGGTCTCGTCGTGCAGGCCGCGGTCGTCACGATCTCGGCCTGCGTGATCGCCGGGGCGCTCGCCGTGCTGGTCGACGTGACCGTCCCGGCTGGCTCGTTGCCGTTCGCCATCTCGGTCGGACGGTTCGCCACCTCGACCGTCACCCTGCTCGTCGCCGCCATTGCCGGCTGCGCGTTCTCGTTGCGCCGGGTCCTCCGGGTGGACCCCGCCAGCGCCATCGGAGGTTCGCTGTGACCCACCCCGACCCGACTCCCGCCCTGCAAATGACGGCGGTGCGCAAGGTGTACCCGATGGGGGACAGCGAGGTCGTCGCGCTCGACCACGCCACGCTCACGGTGGGCGCCGACGAGATCGTCGCCCTCGTCGGCCCGTCGGGCTCGGGGAAGACCACCCTGTGCACGATCGCCGGTGGGATCCTGTCGCCCACCGCTGGCCAGGTGGTCGTAGGCGGCCGGGACATCACCGGGTACTCCTCCAAGCAGCTCACCGAGTTCCGTCGCACGACCGTGGGCTTCGTGTTCCAGTCGGTGAACCTGATCCCGTTCCTCACCGCACGGGAGAACCTCCTCGTGGTCGACGAGATGGGCCGCCGCACCGGCGCTGCGGCGCGCCGGCGCGCCGACCAGCTGCTCGGCGAGCTCGACCTGAGCGACCGGGCGGGGAACCTCCCATCGCAGCTGTCGGGCGGTCAACGCCAACGCGTGGCGATCGGTCGGGCGCTCATGAACGAGCCCACGCTCGTGCTGTTCGACGAGCCGACCTCCGCGCTCGACACTGCGCTCGGCGACCAGGTGATGGCGCTCATCCGCCACGAGATGAAGAGTCGGGGCACCGCGGCCATCGTGGTAACCCACGACGAGCGGATCCTCCACTACGCCGATCGCGTCGTCCACATCACCGACGGCCGCCTCGACGCCTGAGCAGCGGGCGTTCACACGCCGGTGCTTGACATTCTGTAAAGGGACGGCCAAGGTCGGCCCGTGCCTCGGATCGTCACCGTCGGTGCCGCGCAGCTCGGACCGGTCCAACGCAACCACACGCGTGCCGAGGTCGTCGAGCGCCTGCTCGTGTTGCTTCGCGACGGCGCCCGCCACGGCTGCGATCTCGTCGTCTACCCCGAGTTGGCGTTGACGACGTTCTTCCCCCGCTGGTTCGTCACCGACATTGCCGAGGCCGACCACTTCTACGAGCGTTCGATGCCCAACCCCGACACGCAGCCGCTGTTCGACGAGGCGCGCCGGCTCGGGGTCGGGTTCTGCCTCGGCTACGCGCACCTCACCCAACCCGATGCCGATGGCGTGCGCCACCGCTACAACGTGCAGACGCTCGTGGAGCGCGACGGCTCGATCGTCGGGACGTTCCGGAAGGTGCACATCCCCGGGCACGAGCACCACGAACCCGACCGCCCGTTCCAGCACGCCGAGCGGTACTACTTCGAGCCGGGTCCGGACGGCTTCGGGGTCTGGCGGGCCTTCGGCGGGATCGTCGGGATGATGATCTGCAACGACCGACGATGGCCGGAGAGCTATCGGGTGATGGGCCTGCAAGGGGTCGAGTTGATCCTGTGCGGCTACAACACTCCGATCCACTACGTACCCGACCCGAGCCAGGACATCCTCCAGGGGTTCCATAACGCACTCGTGATGCAGTCCGGCGCCTACCAGAACGGCACCTGGGTCGTCGGTGTCGCCAAGGGCGGCGTCGAGGAGGGGGTCGATTCGCTCGGCCAGTCCTGCGTCATCGCCCCGTCCGGTCAGATCGTCGCCCAGGCGTTCACGACCGGCGACGAGCTGGTGGTCGCACGGTGCGATCTCGACTGGTGCCACAAGTACAAAGGCACGCTGTTCGACTTCGACCGGTACCGCCGGCCCGAGGTGTACACCCGGATCACCGCACAGCGAGGAGTGGAGCTGCCATGAGCACCGCCTTCACCGTCAACGGCACCCCGGTCGAGGTGGCCGACGACCATCCGCACCTGCTGTCGGCCCTGCGCGAGGAACTGGGCGTCACCTCACCCAAGGACGGTTGCTCGCCGTCAGGGCAGTGCGGATGCTGCACGGTGCTGATCGACGGCAAGGCGGTGGTGTCCTGTCAGCAGTCGTTGGCCAAGGTCGCCGGCAAGTCCGTAGTCACCCTCGAAGGGGTCGAGCCCGACGAACGGGCCCGCTACGCCGAGGCCTTCGCCGCCTGCGGCGGGCTGCAGTGCGGGTTCTGCATTCCGGGGATCGTCGTGCGGGCCAAAGCACAGATCGACCGCAAGGGCGCCGAGCTCACCCGGGAGGACATGGCCCGGCACCTCGGCGCCCACCTGTGCCGGTGCACGGGGTACGTGAAGATCCTCGACGCGATCGAGTCGGTCGCGAAGGGCAAGCGGTTCGAGACTGCGCTCGCCGGCACGGTTGGCGGCAGCGGCGTCAAGTACGAGGCCGAGGCGCTCGCCCTCGGCGACCGCGACTACGTCGACGACCTGCGCGTGCCCGGGATGCTCCACGGCGCGCTGCGGCTCACCGATCACGCCCGCGCCGACGTGGTGCGGATCGACACGGCGCAGGCCCTGGCCGCCCCGGGCGTCGTGGCGGTCTTCACCGCCGCGGACGTGTCCGGGGCCCGCAAGGTCGGCATCATCTACAAGGACTGGCCCACGTTCATCGGCGAGGGCGAGCGCACCTCCTACGCCGGCGACGTGCTGGCCATCGTCGTTGCCGACACCCGGCGGGCGGCCCGCGCTGCGGCCGAACTGATCGAGGTCGAGTACGTCGTGCACCGGCCGCTCACCGATCCGGTCGCTGCGATGGACGACCCCGAGTTCGCGGTGTGGGGGACGACATCGAACGTCCTCAGCGTGTCGCAGTACGCCAGGGGCGACGTGGACACTGCGCTCGCAGCGAGCGCCCACGTGGTCCACGAGGTGTTCCAGACCCAGCGCATCGAGCACGCCTTCCTCGAACCGGAGTCGACGCTCGCCGTGCCGACGCTCGGCGAGGAGGGCCGTGTCGAGCATCTCCACGTGTACTCCGGCGGACAGGGCGTCTGGGACGACCGCGACCAGATCGCTGCGACGCTCGGCGTGATGAAGGACCTCGTGACCGTGGAGCTGGTCTCCAACGGCGGGGCCTTCGGCGGCAAGGAGGACATGTCGAACCAGGGCCAGACCGCGCTTGCGGCCTGGCTGCTCGGCCGCCCGGTCAAGTGCACCCTGTCACGCGAGGAGAGCTTCCTCATCCACGCCAAGCGTCATCCGATCCGGATGGAGTACTGGGCGGGCTGCGATGCAGACGGGAACCTCACGGCGCTCAAGGTGCGCGGGATCGGGGATTCGGGCTCGTACGCGAGCGTCGGCATGAAGGTGCTCGAACGGGCTGCAGGCCACGCCTCGGGCCCCTACCGGGTGCCGACGATCGACGTGCGCAACGTCGCGGTGCGCACCAACAATCCGGTGTGCGGCGCGTTCCGCGGCTTCGGGGCGAACCAGGCGCAGTTCGCCATGGAAGGCGTGCTCGACCGGCTCGCCGAGCAGGTCGGAATCTCGGGTTGGGAGATTCGCAAGCGCAACGTGATCCGCCCCGGCGAGGTGTGGGGGCCGGGTCAGATCATGGACGAAGGTTCGGCGGGCGCCGAAGCGTGCCTCGACGCCATCAAGGGCCGCTACGACGCGGCCAAGGCCGCCGGCAAGGCGGTGGGACTCGGGCTCGGGTTGAAGAACTCCGGGCTCGGCAACGGGTTCCGCGAGGTCACCCGGGCCGTGGTGCGGTTCCGGTCCGACACCGGGCGGGTGGAGGTGCGCCACGGCTGGACCGAGATGGGTCAGGGCGTGCACACCGTTGCGTTGCAGGTGGCCTGCCACGAGCTCGGCCTCGACCCGGCGCGCGTCGACGTCATCGTCGACACCACCCGCGAGCTCGGCTTCGGGCAGACCACCGGGAGCCGGGGCACCCTGATGGCGGCCGGCAGCGTCCGCTCGGCATGCGAGAAGGCCAAGACGGCCGGCTGCGCGCCTGATGTCGACCACGTCGGCGAGCACGTCGTCGACTGGACCCAGCTCCTCGGCGATCCGGATCATCCGAACCCCACGATCCATGCGGCGTTCGGGTACGCCGCCCAACTCGTCGTGATGGACCCGGCCAGCCAGGCGATCGAGCGCGTCGTCGCAGTGCACGACGTCGGCCGGGCGGTCAACCCGCTGCTGTGCGAGGGCCAGATCGAAGGGTCGGTGCACATGGGGCTCGGCTATGCGCTCACCGAGGACTTCCCGCACGATCCCGCAACCGGCTTCCCGACCACGATGACGTTGCGAGGGTTGGGCATCCTGCGGGCCAAGGACGTACCCCCGATCGAGGTGGAGCTCGTCGAGGTGCCCCAGCCCCGGTCGCCCTACGGGATCAAGGGCGTCGGCGAGATCGGTCTCGTGCCGACCGCACCGGCCGTTGCCGCAGCACTCCACGAAGCCGATGGGCGGTGGCGTTCGACGCTGCCGCTCAAGCCGAAGGCCGCGGCCACCGCGGCCGACGACTGACCCGATGGGCGCAGTCACCCCCGGCCTGGTCTGCGGGCATCACCACCTGTACTCGGCGCTCGCCCGCGGAATGCCCGCACCGCCCCGTCAGCCGACCGAGTTCTCGTCGATCCTCGAGCAGATCTGGTGGCGCCTCGATGTCGCGCTCGACCACGAGATGCTCCACGCCTCTGCGTTGCTCGGCGCCACCGAAGCGCTGCTGTGCGGCACCACGGCGATCGTCGACCACCACGAATCGCCTTCCTGCATCGAGGGAAGCCTCTCGGTGATCGCCGACGCGTGCGAGATGGTCGGCGTTCGTCTCGACGTCGCGTACGGCGTCACGGACCGCTGGGCCGACGACGGTGCGCTCGTCACCGGGGCCGGCGGTCCGCCGGCACGCATGACCGATGGGGCGCGCCGGGGGCTGGCCGAGTGCGAGCGGTTCGTTCGCACCGGGGGCCGCGGGATGGTCGGGGTGCACGCAGCGTTCACCTGCAGCGACGAGACGCTCGAGGCCGCAGCGGGCCTGGCCCGCGACCTCGGGGTCGGCGTTCACGTCCACGTCGCGGAAGGACCCGTCGACCGCATTGCCGGGATGCGACTTGCGCCCCTCGCCGCCGACGACTGGTTGCTCGTCCACTGCGTGCACCTGGAGCAGGGGCTTGCCGGCACGATCGCCCACAATCCGCGCTCGAACATGAACAACGGGGTCGGCTACGCGCGGCCGACGGCCCGGCCGAACCGGGTGGTGCTCGGCACCGACGGCATCGGCGCAGACATGCTCGAGGAGTTCCGCCTCGCCTACGTGCGGCTGCGGGAGCACGACGTGCTGGCGTCGCCGGACACGCCCTGGGGTTGGCTGGCCAACGGGGCCGAGCGGTTCTTCCCCGAGGTGGCGCAGGACCGGGTGACCTGGAACTACGACCATGCCGACTCGGCGTGGCACGTCGCGTTCAGCCCCGGGGTGCGCGCCCTCGAGGTGGTGGTCGACGGCGAGGTGCTCGTCGCCGACGGCCGCCCGACCCGGGTCGATCTCGACGAGGTCCGGGCCAAGGCGGCCGAGCAGGCCGTCCGGTTGTTCTCGAAGCTGTAGCCGTCTGCAAAGGAGTCCTTCGATGCCTGTTCCCGCCGCGTTGTACCTGCAGGACGCCCACACGGTGCGCCAGGGCATGGGCTTCGCCCAGTACGCCGAGGCGAAGGGGTTCGACGCGGTCTGGCAGGCGGAGAGCCGCCTCGTGCGCGAGGCGACCGTGCCGCTGGCCGCGTTCGCGTCGGTCACCGAGCGAATCAAGGTTGGATCCGGCGTGGTCGACTGCTGGAGCCGCAATCCGGCCCGCCTCGCCGCCACCTTCTCCACACTGGACGACCTGGCGCCGGGGCGGGTGATCCTCGGCATCGGTGCGTGGTGGGACCCGCTCGCAGCCAAGGTGGGGATCAGCCGGGCCAGGCCGCTGCGGGCGATGCGGGAGATCGTGACTGCGGTGAGGGCGTTGCTGCACAACGAGACCGTGACGATGCACGGCGAGTTCGTGCACCTCGACGGTGTCGAGCTCGACTACGTGTACCAGGAGCGCCGGCCGAAGGACGTGCCGATCTACCTGGGCGCCACAGGCATGCAGATGATGGAGCTGGCCGGGGAGATCTGTGACGGGGTGGTCCTGAACTACCTGGTGTCGCCCGACTACAACCGGGTGGCGATGGAGCACCTGGCCGCCGGTGCCGCAAAGGCCGGGCGCCGCGTCGAGGACATCGACCGCCCGCAGCTCGTCGTCTGCTCGGTCCATGAGGATCGAGCCACTGCGCTCGACATGGCCCGCTTGATGGTCACCCAGTACCTCGGCCAGCAGCCACACATCATGAAGGCTTCGGGCGTGCCGCAGTCGTTGCTGGACAAGGTCGGCGAGGTACTTACCTGGCCGGCCACCCACGAGCAGGTCGAGGCGGCGTCCAAGCTGGTGCCCGACGAGATCGTCCAGATGCTGACCGCCTCGGGGACGCCGACCGAGGCCCGGGCCAAGGTGGCGGACTACCTGCGCGACGGCGCGACCTGTCCGATCCTGTACCCCCTCGGGGACGTGCACGCGATGATCGACGCCTTCGCCGGCTGGGAGCCGTAGCCTCCCGACCATGCGGCTCGTGCGCACGCTCGTCGCGTTCAACACTGCGACCGAGAGCGACAACAAGATCCACGACGACACCGTGGCATCCCGATTCGGCTTCACCGGCGGGCTCGTCCCCGGGGTCGACGTGCACGCGTACCTGACGGCCGGCGCCCTCGAACGGTGGGGCCTCGACTGGCTCGACCACGGCACGATCACCTGCCGGTTCGGCTCGCCGACCTACGACGGCGACACGGTGGAGGTGTGGGCGTCGGACGCCGAGGACGGCTCGCTCACGCTCGAGCTGCGCCGGCCGGCCGACGGCGCGACATTGGCGACCGGCTCGGCCACGCTGCCGGACGCCGCACCGGCTGTTGACCCGACGCGGTGGCCGGCGCCCCCACCGCCCCGACCGCGTCCGGCGGCCTCTGCGGCGGCACTTCGGGTCAAGGCACTCGGTGCCGTCCCGTTCCCGCTCTCCGCCGAGGTCGCGCGCGAGTACCTTGCGGCCGTTCGGGAGGCTGACCCGGTCTACCTCGACCAGCAGTTGGTCCCACCCGGCTGGCTGGTGCGGGCGGCCAACGACGTCCTCGTGCGCAACGTGGTGCTCGGGCCATGGATCCACGTCGGGTCGCAGGTGCAGCACCTCGGCCTCGCCCACCTCGACGAGCCCCTCACGGCGCGCGCGCTCGTCAGCGGGGTGCGCGATCACAAGGGGCACGGTTTCGTCGATCTCGATGTGCTGGTGCTGGGCACTGCGGACCGACCGGTCGCCCGTATCGCCCACACGGCGATCTATGAACCGCGCCAGGTCCGGGAAGCGTCGAAGATCGGCAGGGGGCAGTCGTGAGCGGCGACGAGTTGCGGGCGCGCCTGGGCCGGCCCGAGCCGCTGTTGCTGCCCGGCGTCTGGGACGGGTTGTCCACCCGGCTCGCCGTGCAGGCGGGGTTCGAGGCGCTGTTCGTGTCCGGCTACGCAGTGGCCGGCACGCTGCTCGGGGTGCCCGACGTTGGCCTCCTCACGCAGACCGAGGTGGCCGACGCGGCCCGGCGCATCGCAGCGGTCGCGCCCGGGGTCCCGATCGTCGTCGACGCCGACACCGGGTACGGGAACCCGATTTCGGTGCGGCGCACCGTCGAATTGTGGGAGGCGGCGGGCGCGTCCGGGATGTTCCTCGAGGACCAGGTCTGGCCGAAGCGATGCGGGCACATGGCCGGCAAGCAGGTGGTGGAGCGGGGCGAATGGCTCGCCAAGCTGCGGGCGGCCTGCGACCGCCGACACCATCTGCACGTCACGGCGCGGACCGACGCCCGGGCACCGATCGGGCTGACGGAGGCGATCGAGCGGGCGCGCATGGCGCGCGACTGCGGGGTCGACGCGCTGTTCGTCGAGGCCCCGCAAAGCCTCGACGAGCTCGACGCCATCGCTGCGGCGCTGCCCGACATCCCGTTGGTTGCCAACATGGTCGAAGCCGGACGGACCCCGCTGCTCACGCCGGCCGAGCTGGCGGCCCGGGGGTTCCGGTTCGTGATCACCCCGGTGGGCGGCCTGTTCGCCGCCACCCGGGCCCTGCGCGACGCCTACGGCGTGCTGCGCGGCGCCGGGACGCTGCGGGATCACCTCGACCATCTCGTTCCGTTCGACGAGTTCACCGGGATCGTCGGCCTCCCGGCGATCAACGAGCTCGAATCACGTTACGCGACCTGATCCGAGCCCACTACACTTCGCCCGCTGCATCCGGAGCGACCCTCCCTGGGGGGGGTCCGGCAACCTGGGTCGGACATCCCAAGGTGCCTTCCCGCCTCGGCGGGAGATGTGGCCGGCTACCGGTCCGCCGGTGCGTCGGCAACGACGCGTCCGGGTGCGTGCACGAGTTCGAGTCGGGTGCGAGCGCACGAGGAGGGACGATGCAACGACCGCCGCTGCCGGTGAGCGGAGCCTGGCGCGTCGGCGATCCCGTCGCCCAGCGAAGGTTCGTGACGATGGCGACCGATCGTCCGCTGATGCTCGAAGGCGGCGGCCGACTGCGCGACGTGACGCTCGCATACGAAACGTGGGGCCGCCTCGCCGATGACGGGTCGAACGCGATCTTGCTGTGCCATGCCTGGACCGGTGATGCCCACGTCGTGGGTCCGATGGGGCCGGGGCAACCGACCGCCGGCTGGTGGGAGGGGATTGTCGGGCCGGGCGCTGCGATCGACACCGACCGGTGGTTCGTGGTGTGCGCGAACGTCCTTGGCGGCTGTCAGGGTTCGACCGGTCCGTCGTCGGATGACCCGGCCACCGGTCGGCCCTACGGGTCCACGTTCCCGGTGGTGACGATCCGGGACATGGTCCGCACCCAGGCGGTGCTCGCCGACCGGCTCGGCGTGCGCCGGTGGGCCAGCGTCATCGGAGGCTCGATGGGCGGCATGCAGGTGCTGGAGTGGGCGGTCACCTTCCCGGACCGGGTGCGCTCGATCCTGCCGATCGCCACGTGCGCACAGTCCACCGCCCAGCAGATCGGGTGGGGAGCGATCGGGCGCCGGGCCATCAGGCTCGATCCCGGATTCCATGGCGGCGATTACTACGATGCCGTGCCCGGCAACGGCCCGCACACGGGGCTGACGATCGCCCGGATGATCGCCCAGATCACGTTCCGGTCCGACGACGTGTTCACCGACCGGTTCGGCCGCCAACTCGCCGACGGCGGGTCGGTGACGGAGCGGTTCGACCTGTGGCAGCGCTTCGAGATCGAGCGCTACCTCGACTACCACGGCGAGAAGCTCGTGCGGCGCTTCGACGCCAACAGCTACTGCGTGATCGGCACGGCGATGGACCTGCACGACGTCGGCCGGGGCCGCGGTGGGCTCCAGGCGGCCATGGCCCGGATCCGGGTGCCGACGATGTCGATCGGGATCCACAGCGACGTGCTCTACCCGAACTACCAGCAGCGCCAGATCGTGCAGCTCTTGCGCGACGCCGGCACCCCGGCCGAGTACGTCGAGATCGACTCCCCGCACGGTCACGACAGCTTCCTCATCGACCTCGACCAGGTCGGTGCCGCCATCACCCGCTTCCTGGAGCACCTCCCATGAGCGCGCATCCGTCGCCCGAACCACCCGCACCGCATCCCGACACCGTTGCCATCCGGGCTGGGCGTTCGGCGAACGGCACCTCGCTGGCCACTCCGCTGTGGGCAAGCTCGGTGTGGCGCAACCCGACGCTCGACGACGCCCACCGATCGTCGACCCGGTTGCGGGCGCAACAGTTCTACAGTCGATATGCGAATCCCACCGTGACCGCATTCGAGGAGGCGGTGGCGGCACTCGAGCGGGCGGAATCGGCGATGGCGTTCGGCTCGGGGATGGGCGCGATCGCCACGGTGGTGTTGGCCCTGTGCTCGCCGGGCGACCACATCGTCGCGCAGCGGCACATCTACTCGGGCACGCAGCTGTTCCTGCAGGGGGTGTGCACCCGGTTCGGGATGGAGGTCACCTTCGTCGATGGCTCACGGCCGGGTGCGTTCGCCGAGGCGGTACGTCCCGGTCGCACGATGTTGGTGATGGCCGAGACACCCGCGAATCCGCAGTTGTCGCTCGTCGACCTCGACGAGCTCGGTGCGCTGCGCGGCCCGTTCACCGTTGTCGACTCGACGTTCGCGACGCCCGCGGCCCAGCAGCCGCTCGCCCACGGGGTGAGCCTCGTGGTGCACTCGGCCACGAAGGGCATCAGCGGCCACAACGACGCGACGCTCGGGGTCGTGGCCGGTGAGAAGGACTTGATCGACGCCATCTGGAGCTACGGGGTGCTGCACGGCGCCACGGCGTCGCCGTTCGATGCGCTGAACGGCCTGCGCGGGATCCGCACCCTGCCCGTACGCCTGGCCCGCCAGTCCGACACGGCGCTTCGGTTGGCCGAGTTCCTGCACGGGCACCCGGCGGTGGCGGCGGTGAACTACCCCGGCCTGCCCGAGCACCCCCAGCACGCGCTCGCGCGCCGGCAGATGCGGCACTTCGGCGGGATGCTGTCGGTGGAACTCGCCGGTGGTCTGGCCGCTGGACGGCGGCTGGTTGAGGGCGTGCGCCTTGCACAGATGGCCTCCTCGCTCGGCGGGCCCGAGACGCTGGTGTCGAGCCCGGCGAACTCCACCCACGTCGGTCTGAGCCCCGAGGAGCGGGAGGCGGCAGGCATCTCCGACGGGTTGGTGCGAATTTCGGCGGGGTTGGAGCACCCCCACGACCTGATCGCCGATCTGGCTCAGGCGCTCGGCTGACCGAGCAGACGGCGCAGCACCGGGGCGGCCGGCGAGCGGGCCGGGATACGTACCGCAAGGTGCTCGTCGAGCAGGAATACGGCCTGGCCGCGCGGTGGGGTTGCGGCCTCGGCCCGCACTTCGTAGCTGAACGGGCGCAGCGGGCCGGTGCCGCCACGAGCACCCTTGGCCTTCTGCAGGAGGCCGCGGCTCATCGTGTACCAGCGCGAGTCCGACGCTTCACCGATACCGATGCGCACGACGGTGACCTTCCGGCCTTCGACGGTGGCCCGGGCCGGGAACCATCGCCGGTCACCGAGCGGATCGGACGCAGTGGCGACCTCCTGGACCTCGCACGTGAACCGGCTGCCGTCGGGGGTGCAGGCGTGGTTGTCACGCTTGAGCAACCAGAACAGCACGGCGACGACGAGCACGAGTGCGGACATCGTCAGGAACGTCGACACGGCGAGAGCCTGCCACCGCGACCACGATGGGGGCATGCCGGAACTGCTCGAGGTGGAGCGCTACCGGGAGGCTGCGGCGGTGACCGTCGGCCGGCGGGTCACGAGCGTGGCAGCACCCGACCGGTGGTACCTCAAGGCGGGCCTGGACGCCGACGCGCTGCGCGCGGTGACGGTCGGGGCCACGGTCG
>JBEIFW010000080.1:0-14959 GCA_040382215.1 Acidimicrobiales bacterium | reverse complement strand
CCGAGGAGGCCTTCTGGGAGCCCGGCACCCGCAACGGGTACCACATGCTCAACTTCGGCTGGACGGTCGGGGAGCTGGTGCGGCGGGTGTCGGGCCGTTCGCTCGGGACGTTCTTCGCCGAGGAGATCGCCGGCCCGCTCGGGCTGGACTTCTGGATCGGCCTGCCCGAGGCCGTCGAGCCCCGTGTTGCGCCGATGCTGCCGTACCTGCGGCCCAAGGGCGAGCCGCTGTCGACGTTCCAGAAGGCGATCCTGAACGACCCGACGTCGATCCCGGCGTGCTCGTTCCGCAACGGCCCGGCGTTCAACCCGGCGCGCCGCTCGGCCCGGGCGGCCGAGGTGGGTGGTGGCGGCGGGATCGCCAACGCCCGGGCGCTCGCCGGCATGTACCGCCCGCTCGCGCTCGGCGGCGACGGTCTGGTCGACGCAGCGACGCTGCGGCGGATGCGCACGATCTCGGTCGCCACCAACGACGACGCGACACTGCGGATCGCCACCCGGTTCGCGCTCGGCTTCATGGTGTCGATGGACAACCGGGCCAAGGTCGAGACCGATTCGGTGGTGCTCGGGGAGCAGGCCTTCGGCCACGTCGGTGCCGGTGGCTCGATCGGGTTCGCCGACGTCGCCCACGGGCTGTCGTTCGGCTACTCGATGAACAAGATGGGCAAGGGCATCCTGCTGAACGAGCGCGGCCAGTCGCTCGTCGACGCCACCTACTCCGTCCTCGGCGCCTGACCCGCCCGGCGGGGTCAGGCAGGGGTGAAGGTGACCGGCAGGGACCAGCAGGTGCGCAGCTCGCCCCACTGCAGCGATCGCAGCGTGGGCGTGGCCCCGTCGGCGAGGCGTACGTCGCCGAGTCGGTCGAGCAGCACCCGGCTGGCGGTGACCGCCGTGTCGCGGGTGAGCGCGAACCGCGAGCGCGGCCGGTCCTCGGGCAGGGCGGGGTGCTTGGACGGCGCCCCGGTTCCGAACGACACCGGGGAACACAGCCCGTCGGCCCGGTAGTGCCCACGGGCCTCGCGGTGGCAGAGGTTCTTGCGGGTGATCGAGAACGTGTCCGGGTCCGGGAAGGCCCGCGGATCGCGGTTGGCCGCAGCGGCCGAGCACACGACCAGCGCCCCGTCGGGAAGCAGGCGGCCGAACCGCTCCACCTCGTGGCGGGTGAACCGGCGGGCGATCAGCACCGGGGTCGAGTGGCGCATCGCCTCGAGCCATGCCGCTTTCACCAGGCGGCGCTCCTCGGTGACGATGCCGAGCTGGTCCGGGTGGGTGAGCAGCAGGAACCACAGGTTGGCGAGCGACCCGTGGAGCGTGTCGTGGTCCTCCTCGAGCAGCGTGGCCACGACGTCGCGCTCGTCCCCACCGAGGGTGGCGATCACCGAGACCAGGTCCTCCCCCGGGTCGTCGCGGCGCTGGGCGACGACGGGCACCAAGCCGGCGAGTAGCTCGTGGAACGCCGTGCGGGCGTCCTCCCGGGTGCGGGGCTCCCAGCTCGCAGCCCGCCGCAGGCGCAACAGCCGTTCGGCGAACCAGGCGAACGACTGCCTCGGCAGCCCGAGGACCCGGGCCCACAGCTCGACGGGGTACCGGGCGGCGAACCCGATCGCAAGGTCGGCGGCACCGGCGCCGTCCTGCTCGGCGGCCAGCTCGTCGCACAGAGCGTGGGCCACCTCGGCGGCGGCCGCGTCGCCGACGCGGGTGACGCAGGCCCGCACGGCGATCTCGTCGCGCCGGTCCCGGCCGATCCCTTCGAGCTCGGCGAACCAGGCCCGGGGTCGCGTGACGTAGTTCGGCTCGTCGACGAACACCGACGTCACGTCGTCGTACCGAGTGACCCAGAACGCGTTGCCCGGCCAGTCCCGGTAGCACGGCGTGGCCTCCCGCAGGGCGGTCAGCACGGGGTACGGGTCGTCGAGGAACTGAGGGGTGTAGAGCTCGCGCGGCTTGATGGGAGGCCGGGGCTCCCAGACTCGCTCCCGCTGGTACACCTCGTAGGTGCGGAACCCGGCGGCGGCCTCGTCGACGGCGACCTCGGGTGCGGCGGTGCGCCGTGAGTCCGTCACACGAGCTCCACGTCGAGCCAGAGGTTGCGGATCGAGCCCAACCCGATGGGGGCGAGCGAGGTGTCATCGATGTCCTTGGGCATCTTCTCGACCGCGATACGGACGTCGCGCAACCGGCGTGACAACACCATCGAGCCGATCACGGATTCCTGGTGCGAGATCCACGCCCCAGGGCACAGGTGCGGACCGACACCGAAGGCCATGTGGCTGAAGCGACCATCCTTCGCATAACCCGAGCGAAGTAGCTTGCCCGAGTACAGGTCGGGCCGGAAGATGTCGAAGCGCTCGGGCTCGGCGAAGATCCGGTCGTCGTGGTTGGCCGACACGTCGACGCAGTGCACGAGCGAGCCGGCGGGGATCGTCACCCCGTGGAGTGTGACGTCGAACGTGGTTTGGCGGGGCTGCCCGCCGATCGAGGTGGAGTGCCGCAGCGTCTCGTGGAACGCGGCGTCCCACAACGACTCGTCGGCTCGCACGGCGGCGAATTGCTCGGGGTGCTGCAAGAGCAGGTACCACATGTTCAAGATGGCGCCGCGCGTGGTCTCGCCGCCGCCGCCGACCACCAGCGCGATGTTCGAGGTGATCTCCTCGGTCGACATCACGTCGCCGTCTATCTCGGTGGCGCACAGCTCGGAGATGATGTCCTTGCCGATCGGGGCCCCGGCCTCGTCGTAGAGGAACGTGGGCTGCTTGCGGCGCTGCTCGACGAGTTCGGCGACGTACTCCTCGAGATCCTGGCGGGCCTCACGCCCCTGCTGCGCAGTGTCGGAGCCGCCGAGGCCGTTCATCATCGAGGAGTACCAGTAGAAGAACCGGTCGCGCCCGTCGTCGGGGATGCCGAGCACCTGGCACACGACCCGGATCGGGAACTCGTTCGCGAAGCTGCGGGCCAGCTCGATCGTGCCCGACGAGCCGTCGAGGCCCCAGGCGTCGATCAGTTCGTTGGCCAGACGCTCGATGTACGGCTTGCGCTTCTCCAGCGCGAGGCCCACGAGGTGGCGGCCGTAGACGTTGCGCCGCCGCCGGTGCTCGATGCCGCTGAGTTCGAGCTGGGTGTTGCCCAGCACCCCCGACGAGGAGCCTTTCGGGATCGTGTTGAACCCGAGGTCGTCGAGGTAGGCGGCGGTGATGTCGTCGTACCGCGTGAGGTAGTAGGCGTTGCTCAGCCGGTCGTGGAACACCGGATGGTGATCGCGCAGGATCCGGTAGTAGGGGTACGGATTGCGCTGGAACTCGAGGGTGGTGAAGATCCGCGGGTCGAACAACGGGGTGCCGTCGGGGGCGTGTCCCATGTCGACCGCAGTGCCGACCGGCATCAGCGGGAAGTCCTTGCGGGCACCGGGCTCCGCCGGCACCCCGGCGGCGTCGATGCCGAAGGCGCGGTCGACCACGGCGTGGAACGGGCAGCTGGAGGCCATCTCGAAGTCCCCCCTTTGGTGTCGCCTGGACTATAACGACCGAGGTCGTCGACAGCCGTCCCGGGAGCCGTCCATGCCGTCGCGCTACGTGATCACCGACCCCTGCATCGACGTCAAGGACAAGTCCTGCATCGAGGTCTGCCCCGTCGACTGCATCCACGCCGACGACGAGGATCGCGTCTGCTACATCGATCCCGACGAGTGCACCGGTTGCAACCTGTGTTTGCCGGCGTGTCCGGTGGGGGCGATCTTCACCGAGGAGACGGTCCCGGCAGCGGCGCAGGCATGGGTCGAGGTGAACGCCCTGTGGTTCCGGGACAAGGCGGCCGCCCGGGCGGAGGTGGACGAACTCGCCGGGTGAACCCGTTCAGCGGCGGTGAGCGAACAGCGCCTTGAGGTAGGCCCCCTCGGGGAAGCCGACGGGATGGTCGGCCGGTGCGGCGGCACGGGTGTGGAGTTCGAGCCTCTCACCGGTCGCGTCGAGGACCGTGGCCTCGAACACCTCGGCGCTCACCCGGCTCGAACACGACGCCAGCACCACCGTGCCCCCGGGCGCGGCCAGGCGGGCGGCGGCGCGAGCCAGGCGGGCGTAGGCGCGCAGCGCGCCGGGCACGGCGGCGGTCTTGTTGGCGAACGACGGCGGGTCGACGATGACCAGCCCGAACGGGGGTGCCCCGGCCCGGCGCTCGGCCACGAGGCGGTCGAGCACCGCGAACGCGTCGCCGACCACCGGGCGGTGCGCGACGCCGGGGGCGTTGCGGGCCATGGCCGCAGCGGTTGCCGCAAGTGCCTCGGTGGCGAGGTCCACGCTGGTGACCTCGGCTGCGCCGCCGGCGGCGGCGTGCACCGAGAACCCGCCGGTGCAGCAGAACACGTCGAGCACCCGGGCGCCGCCGGCCAGGTCCCGGACCCGGGCCCGGTTGTCGCGTTGGTCGAGGAACGCGCCGGTCTTCTGACCGTGGATCACGTCGGCGTCGAACACAAGGCCGTTCTCGCAGTAGCGGATCGGGCCCAACGGAAGCGTGCCGGCGATGGGCCGGGCCGGCCCGATGTCGGTGCGGCGGCTACCCCGCAGCACCACCCCTCGGATTCCCCCGGCTCCGGACAGGCCGGCGACGACGGCGTCGAGCCACGGGAGCCAGGCTGCGGTGTCGAGCCGGACCACGGCCACGTCCTCGTACCGGTCGACGACCAACCCGCCGAGACCGTCGTTCTCGCCATGCACCAGCCGGTAGGCCGTCGTTGCCGGATCGGCGGCGTACCCGGCCCGGCGGGCGACGGCGGCCCCCACTGCGGCGCGCACCCAGCCGTCGTCGATCGTCTCCGGCGTTCCCCGGGCGAGGACCCGCACGCGGATCGGCGACGCCGGGTCGTACAACCCGACACCGACGAAGCGGCGAGCGGGGTCGAACACGACCGCCAAGGATCCGGACGGGCCACCGGGATCGTGGGTGACGGACCGGTCGAACACCCACGGGTGACCGGCGCGCACCCGCCGGGCGGCGTCGGCGGTGACCCGTACCGGGACGCGCGGGCTCACCGCACGACGTAGTCGGCCGGGTCGGGGGCGCGGGTCTGCTCCCAGAACTCGATCACGGCGAACGGCCAGTTCTGTGCCGAGCGGCCCAAGTCGTTCTTGTACCAGGACGACACCGACGAAAAGCCCCAGGTACGCAGCCGGTTGGCCTCGTCGATGCGCTCGTTGTACGCGTCGTGGGCCTCGCGGCGCGGATCGAGCGAGCCGAGCGACTTCGCGAGCAGCAGGTGCAGGCACTCGACGAGGAAATGCACCTCGCACTCGGAGAAGTAGATGATCGAACCGTTGGCCACGATGTTCGTGTTCGGCCCGTAGAGACAGAAGAAGTTCGGGAAGTTGGGGACCATCACCCCGAGAAAGGCGCGAGCGTCGCCGGCCCACTGCTCGTGCAGGTCGATCCCGTCGTGGCCCGTCACCGTCATCGGCGTGAGGAACCGGGAGGCCTGGAACCCGGTGCCGTAGATCAGCACGTCGGCCGGGTGCAGCTCGCCGTCGGCGGTGCGGATGCCGTCGGGCTCGATCGCGGAAATCCGTTGCGTATGCAATGACACGGTCGGCCGGCGAAGGGTGTCGGCCCAGATGCCGTCGTCGAGCACGAACCGCTTCGACAGCGGCGGGTAGGTCGGGGTGAGCGCAGCGCGCAACTCGGCGTCGTCGCCCGCCTGCAGGTCGATCCAGGCCTGGAGCTGCTGGCGCATCTCCTCGTTGCGGGCCGACACCGCCCGTTCGGTCGGCGGGTACGACGGGTCGACGTAGGCCGCGGGCAGCATGCCCTCGGCGCCGCGCCAGAACAGCCAGAACCGGTACCACTGGGCGTAGGCGGGGACGTGGCCGAGCAACCACTGGAAGCCGGTCGCGACCGGCTGGTGGTAGCGGGGTGACGGGATGAGCCACGGTGCGGTGCGCTGGTACACGTCGAGGTGGCCGGCCACCTCGGCCACCTCGGGGATGAACTGGCAGGCGCTCGCCCCTGTGCCGATCACGGCCACCCGGCGGCCGTCGAGCTCGACGGTGCCGTCCCACTGGGCCGAATGGAACGCCGGGCCGGCAAAGCTGCCCACGCCGGGCAGGTCGGGGAACTTCGGCCGGTTGAGCTGACCGACGGCGCACACGACCGCGTTGGCGGTGACGGTGCCGTCGCCGTCGGGTCCCCGCACGGCCAGCGACCAGGTCTGGGAGGCCTCGTCCCACGTGCACGAGCGCACCTCGGTGCCGAACCGGATCCGGTCGAGCAGGCCGAACTGCTCGGCGCACTCCCGGAAATACGCCTGGAGCACGGGCTGGGTGGAGTGGTATTCGGGCCAGTCGTGCTTCTGGGCGAACGAGTAGCTGTACATGTGGTTCTGCACGTCGACCCGGCAGCCCGGATACCGGTTCTCCAGCCACGTCCCGCCGGCGTCGTCGTTCTTCTCCAACACGGTGAACGCGATCCCAGCCTGATCGAGCCGGTGCGCCGCAGCGAGGCCCGACATCCCCGCGCCGATCACGGCGACCGTGAGGGTGCGCCCCGGCGCCACCTCGGCGGCCTGCCATCGAGGGGCCCGCAGGGCGTCGCCCTCGAGCGCGAGCTCCTCGCGCAGCAGCGGCACGTATCGCTCCGGCACGTCGGAGCCGGTGGAGAACGACATGAGCGCCACCATGTCGGCGGCGCCGAGCGGGGCGGGTACCCCGGCGCGTTCGTCGCGGAACCGGCGCAGCGCCTCGAGGCACACCCGGCGGGCGAGGGTCTGCTGCTCGGCGGTGTATCCGGCCTGGGGTTCGCGCAGGCGGGTTGGGTCGGGCCGCAGCTCGGGCCGCAGCACTGACCGGTCGCCGGTCAGATGGGCGACGGTCGCGAGCAGGGCGGGCAGTTCGGCGTCCGCGAGCGCCCGTTCGATGGTGGCGTCGTCGGCGGTGAACGGCGGGACGGGCGGCGACAGCGGCATCCCCGGAGCGTACGCGGCGGGGTCGAGCGTCCGTGTGCCACGATCCGGCGATGCGCGCGGTGACGATCGTGGACGGCACGCTCGACTGGCGGGAGCATCCCGACCTCGTGCCGGGCAACGGCGAGGTGCGGGTGCGGGTGCGGGCCGCGGGCCTCAACTCGGCGGACCGGCTCCAGGTGGTGGGCCGCTACCCCGCCCCGGCCGGCTCGCCGCAGGACATTCCCGGTCTCGAGATCGCCGGCGAGGTCGACCTCGTCGGGCCCGGCGTCACGCGGTGGCGGCTCGGGGACCGGGTGATGGCCGTCGTCGGCGGCGGGGGTCAGGCCGAGCAGTGCGTGGTGCACGAACGGCATCTGCTCCCGGTGCCCGAGCGGCTCTCCGACGTCGAGGCCGGTGGGTTTCCCGAGGTGTTCATCACCGCCCACGACGCCTTGTTCACCCAGTGCGGACTCACGATGGGCGAGCGCGTCTGCGTCCACGGCGCAGCGGGTGGCGTCGGGGTGGCGGGCGTGCAGCTCGCCGTTGCGGCTGGCGCGTCGGTGGTGGCGACGGTGCGCAACGAGGACCTGCGCCGTGCGGTCGGCAAGCTCGGCGCCACCGTGGTCGCCCCCGAGGGGTTCGCCGAGCACGGCCCGTTCGACGTGGTGCTCGAGCTGATCGGCGGCCCGAACCTGCCCGACGACATCCGCGCGCTCGCGCTCGGCGGGCGTATCGCCGTCATCGGCGTGGGCGCCGGCCCGGCGGCCACGATCGACCTGTTCGGGTTGATGGCCAAGCGCGGTCGGATCCACGGTTCGACGCTGCGGGCCCGCAGCCTCGAGGACAAAGCCGATGCGGCCCGGCGGGTGGAGCGCCAGGTGCTTCCGCTCGTCGCAGACGGCCGCCTTAGCGTCCCGGTGGCCGCGACGTTCCCGATGGCTGCCGCGGCCGACGCCTACGAGCGCTTCACCCAGGGCGGCAAGCTCGGCAAGATCGTGCTCGTCGCCGACTGAGCCCGGGTCCGGACACCGGCCGCGTGTCCGGCGGGCTAGTCGACCCGGCCTCCGACGGTGTCCATGAAGCGGGTGAGCTCGTCCACCCGGCGGTCGAAGCCGCCCCGGCTGGCCGGGTCGAGCAGGATGTGCGACACGCCGATGTCCCGCCAGCGACGCACCTGATCGAGCTGCTGCTCAGGGGTGCCGGCGATCGACACCGCCGGCTTCATCAGCGAATCGGGGTCGTGGTAGAGCCGGATCGACAAGGTGAGCTCGCGGTCGCGGTCGCGGCCCGCCTCGGCGCACAGCTCGCCGATGCGGGCCCACGCCCGTTCCACTTCCTCGATCGGCTGGAACGCCGCATGGAACGCATCGCCCACCCGGACGGTGCGCCGCCACGCAGGTTCGGTGTCGCCACCCACCCAGATCGGGATGCGTCCGTGCACCGGCTTGGGCGCGAACCCGATCTCGGGGAACCGGTAGAAGCGGCCCTCGAAGCTCGGCCGGTCGCTCGAGAACAGCTGGTCGTACACGGCGAGTTGTTCGTCGGCGCGCAGGCCCCGATTGTCGGGGGGCATGCCGAGCACCTCGAACTCCTCGCGCATCCAGCCGACGCCCACCCCGAGGATCGCCCGGCCGCCCGACACCGCGTCGAGCGACGCCCACCACTTCGCCGACAGCACCGGATTGCGGTACCCCATGATCATCACGGTGGTGCCGAGCTTGATCCGCTCCGTACCGGCTGCGACGTAGAACAGCGTGCCGAGCGGGTCGAGCCAGTTCATGTCGTTCCCGCCCGGGAACGAGCCGTCCTCGGTGTAGGGGTACTTCGACTCGATCGCACGCGGCCAGGCGACGTGGTCGCTGGTCCAGGCCGAGTGGTACCCGGCCTCGTCGGCGACGCGCGCGAAGCGGGCGAGGTTCGGCCCGGTCGCCTGGCGACCGAGGTGCGGCAGATGGACCCCCCAGAGCATGGGGCCGCACCGTACGCCGCTCAGCCGAACCAGTGCGAGGGTTCGTGGCCGGGGACCGGCTCGTCGCCGGCCCGGCGCACCACCAGCAGTTCGGCGGGGCCGTCGAGCTCCACCACCACCGGGGTGTGGGCGGCGATCACCACCCCCTCGCCCGCCCCGATCGCCACCGCTTGGGTGTCGCCCCGCACCGTGGCCCGCCCGTCGAGCAGGCACAGGACCTGCTCGTGACAGGTTGCGCCGCGCACGAGGCGCACCTCGCCGTCGATCCGGTGCCGCTCGACGTGCAGCTCCGAGGCCGCCGCATGTGCGACCCCGTCGACCATGACGAACTCGACACGACACAGCGGCGCAGCCATGGCTTCAGGTTCCGGCCCACCCGTTCGCAGCGCCAGGGACTCTCGTCCTGCCAAGCTGGGGTCATGCTGTGGGGCGACGTCATCCGGTACTGGGCCCGTTGGCAACCTGAGGCCCAGGCGCTGCGGTTCGAGGAGCTGACCTGGAGCTGGGCGGAGTTGCACCGGCGCACCGACGAGCTCGCTGCGGGCCTTGCCGCCGCCGGGATCGGACGCGGGGACCGGGTCGGGCTCCTACTCGGGAACCGGCCCGAGTTCGTCGAGGTGGTCGGGGCGGTGATGAAGCTCGGCGCGATCGCCGTGCCGATGAACGTGCGGCTCACTGCGCCCGAACTCGCCTACCAGATCGGCGACGCCGACTGTGCCCTCGTCGTGACCGAGGACGCGCTCGCCGCCGGCCTCGAGCAGGCCCGGCGCGATCGGCCGGCGATGCCCGTGGTGTCGGCCGACGGTGGCCTCGACGCCTGGCGGGTCGACGGTGGGCGGCCACCCGAGGTCGTCGTCGACGAGCACGACCCGCTGTTCTGCTGCTTCACCTCCGGTACCACGGGCGATCCCAAGGGCGCCGTGCTCACCCACCGGTCGTGGCATTTCGCCTCGATGGGTCGGGCGTTGCAGTGCCGCATCACGGGGGCCGATCGCACGCTGCTGCCGTTCCCGCTCGCGTTCACGGGCGGCCTGGCCATGCACCTCACCACGTTGTGGGCGGGGGCGACGCTCGTGCTCGAACGGGCCTTCGACCCCACCCGCTGCCTCGATCTCATCGAGTCCGAACGCATCAGCGTGTTCATGGCCGTGCCGGTGATCTTCCAGACCCTCGCCGACCATCCGCGCTTCGCAACCACCGACCTGTCGTCGTGGCGGGTGGCGTCCTCGGGCGGGGCGCCGGTGCCGCCGTCGCTGCTGCGCACCTTCATCGCGCGGGGGATCCCGATGATCCAGGCGTACACCCTCACCGAGGTGTCGGCCGCGGGCACGACGCTGCCCACGCAGGACGCACTGCGCAAGGTGGGCTCGGCCGGGGTGTCCGCACTGCACTCGGCCACCCGGGTCGTGCGCGAGGACGGGTCGGACGCCGCGGTCGGCGAGGTCGGCGAGATCTGCATCAAGGGCCCGGAGGTGATGGCCGGCTACTGGCGCAAGCCCGAGGCCACCGCTGCGACGATCGTCGACGGCTGGTGCCACACCGGCGACCTCGGCTTCCTCGACGACGAGGGCTACCTGACGGTGGTCGACCGCGCCAAGGACATGCTGATCTCGGGCGGTTTGAACGTCTATCCGGCCGAGATCGAGCGGGTGCTCGCCGGCCTGCCCGGGATCGTCGAGGTCGCCGTGGTCGGCGTGCCCGACGAGCGGTGGGGGGAGAGCCCGGCGGTGGTCGCCGTCGGCGATCCGCAGCGGGTGACCGCCGATGCGGTGCTCGAGGCCTGCCGTGGCCAGCTCGCCGACTTCAAGCTGCCCCGGTACGTCGTCGTGCGAGACGAACCCTTGCCGCGCAACATGAGCGGCAAGATCCTCAAGCGCGACCTGCGCACCGAGTACGCCGACCTGCCCGGTCGGACCACCCCGATCCGGTGAGCGCCCCTCGGTCCGGGACGGCGCGCGCCGCGCTCGCCAAACGTGAATTCCGCACGGTCTGGCTCGGCAACCTCGGATCGTCGATGGGGTCGTGGATGCAGACCCTGGTCGTGGGGCTCTTCTTCCAGGACCTCACCGGCAAGGCGTCGTGGGTGGGCATCGCGATGTTCGCCCAGATGGTCCCGATGCTCGTGTTCACGATCCCCGGCGGGGTGGTGGCCGACCGGTTCGACCGGCGGCGACTGCTGATCTCGTTGCAGCTGGCCCAGCTCGTGTTCTCCGGCGCGCTCGGCGTGTTGACGTTGTCGACCGACGCTCCGCCCAAGCTCGCGGTGATCGCACTGGTCTTCTTGGGTGGTTGCTGCAACTCGTTGAACGCCCCGGCCTACAGCGCGGTGCTCCCCGGCCTGGTCGGGGCACGCGACCTTCCGGGTGCGATCGCCCTCAACTCCGCCGCCATCAATGGCTCGCGCATCGTCGGCCCGGCGCTCGGCGGCTTGCTCTATCCGATCGTCGGTGCCGGATGGTTGTACGTTGCGAACGCCGTCACGTTTCTGTTCGTGGTGGCCGCGCTCGTCGCCGTGCGCCTGCCGGCCGTGGCCCGCCCGGCGGGCACCGGGCGCAGCCTCTCGGTCGGGATCCGCTACGCCCGAGCCGATCCGGTCCTGCGGCGCATCCTGGCCTCGATGACCGCGTTTTCGTTGCTGTGCCTGCCGTTCATCTCGCTGTGGGCCAGCCTCGTGCGCCGACACCTGTCGTTCGCGTCCGAGGGGCCCGTCGGCCTGCTCTACTCGGTGTTCGGGGCCGGTGCGCTCGTCGGCAGTCTGGCGGTGGGGTCGGTGCTGGCCCACCACGACCGGATGCGCCTGGTGCGCCTCGGTCTGACCGGATTCGGGGTGACGATGGCGGCGATCGCAGCGGTGCCGGTCGTCGGGGTCCAGTTCCCGCTGTGGTTCCTGCTCGGGGTCTCGTACTTCGGGACGACCACGTCGATGCTCACGATCTTTCAGCAGCGCCTCGACGACAGTGTGCGCGGCCGGGTGATGTCGTTGTGGTTCATGAGCTTCGGCGGGACGGTGTCGCTATGCGGGCCGGTCTTCGGCCCGCTGCTCGACGCCACGTCGTCGAGCGTGCTGCTCGGGATATCGGCGGGCGCGGCCGTAGTGCTCGGATGGTGGTGCAACCTGCGGCCGCTCAGCGGGGAACCAGCACCGTCACGCCTGGAGATGTCTCGGCTGGAGATGTCTCGCCCGGAGACGCGCGACCCATCGCCGGCAGCACCTCGGGGAGATCGTCGAGACCGAGCCGGCGGGTGACCACGGCGGTCGGGTCCAGCCGGCCGGCCTCGACCAGGGCGAGCACCTCACCAAGGCGCGATGCCGACAGGCCGTGCACCCCGAGGATCTCGAGTTCGTCGCGGATCACCCGGGCGATTGCCAGGGGGGCCGTGGCGGCTGGGAACAACCCGATCTGCACGTGCCGGCCGAGCGGCCGCAGGCCCAGGATCGATGCGTTGGCGGCGTCGGGATGGCCGATGCAGTCGAGCGACACCTGGGCGCCACCGAGGTCCGCCACGATGCTCGCCGTGGCGGCCGGATCACCGGGGATCGTCGCCACGGTCTCGGTGGCGCCGAGCCGGCGGGCCAGGGTGAGCGCATCGGGGTCGATGTCGAGCGCGAGCACCCGGGCACCGAGCGCATGCCCGAGGGCGACCGCTGCGAGGCCCACCCCGCCGCAGCCGTGGATCGCCACGGTCTCGCCGGCTTGGACCCGGCCCCGTTCCACCACGCCTCGGTAGGCAGTGGACCAGCGACAGCCGACCAGGGCGGCGGCCTCGTCGCTGACCGTGTCGGGAACGACGACGGCGTTCACGTCGGCGTAGGGGATCGTGGTCTGTTCGGCGAACGCGCCCCAGCGGGTGAACCCGGGCTGCTCCTGGTGGCGGCAGACCTGGTGCTGCCCGGCGAGGCACGGTTCGCAGCGGCCGCACCCGCACACGAATGGCACGACGATGCGTTGCCCGAGCTCGACACGCTCCACCCCGGCACCGAGCGCCACCACCCGGCCGACGAACTCGTGGCCCCCGACGTGCGGGCACACGATGTCTGGGTCGGTGCCGTGCCAGCCGTGGACGTCGCTGCGGCACAACCCGACCGTGAGCACCTCGACCACCACGTCGCCCGGCGCTGCGGATGGGTCGGGCACCTCGACGATCTCGATCGGTCCCCGGAAGCGGTCGTAACGGGCGGCGCGCATGGCCCATGATCCTGGCAGCGAGTGCCAGACTGCGCGCATGTACCAGCACCTGCTCGTCGAGACCGACGGCGCGATCACCACGATCACGCTGAACCGGCCCGAGAAGCGCAACGCCCTGTCGTTCGAGGTGATGACCGAGCTGCGCGCTGCGTTCGCCGAGGCCGGCGAGAGCGAGGCCAGCGGGGTGGTGCTCGCCGCCAACGGCCCGGTGTTCTCCGCCGGGCACAACTTCGCCGACATGGCCGGCGCCGATCTGGGGTCGATCCGGCGGCTGTTCCGGCTCTGCACCGAGATGATGGACACCGTGCAGGCGATCCCGCAGCCGGTGGTGGCCAAGGTGCACGCGCTCGCGACCGCGGCCGGCTGCCAGCTGGTCGCCACCTGCGATCTGGCGGTCGCGTCCGAGGACGCAGCCTTCGCGGTTCCCGGCGGCAAGGGTGGCCTGTTCTGCCACACGCCGATGGTTGCGGTCGCCCGCAACGTCGGCCGCAAGCGCGCGCTCGAGATGGCGATGACGGGGGATCCGATCGACGCCCGCACCGCAGCGGACTGGGGCCTGGTCAACCGCGTCGTGCCCGCCGGCGCGCTCGATGCTGCCACTGACGACCTGATCCGGCGGGCCACCCGCGGCTCGGCGCTGTCAAAGGGGATGGGCAAGCACGGCTACTACGCCCAAGTCGACCTCGATCAGCCCAAGGCCTACGAGTACGCGATCGAGCTGATGTCGGCCGGGGCCACCACCGCCGACGGCCAGGAGGGGATCAACTCGTTCCTGGAGAAGCGCAAGCCCGTCTTCCGGCAGCGGTGATGAGCGCTGCACTCGACGGTCTGACCGTCCTCGAACTGGGCCCGGCGTCGGGTCCGGTGTCGGGTCCGGTGTCGGTCGGCCTCGCCGGCAAGTTGCTCGCCGATCTCGGTGCCGACGTCGTGCTGCTGGAACCGGCTGGCGGGTCGAGCGCTCGGGCGCACCCCCTGTGGGGCTACCTGACGGGCGGGAAGCGTTCGGTGGTGCCCGGTGCAGACCCGGGTACCGACGAGATCTCGTCGTGGGTGGCCGGGGCGGATGTGGTGCTCACCGATGGCACGTCGCCGTGGCACGACGCCGCCGTGGCCGCCTGCACCCCGTGGACCGTGCTGGTGGACGTGTCGCCGTTCGGACGCAGCGGGCCCTACGCCTCGTGGGCGGCGAGCGACCTCGTCGTGTGGGCGATGGGTGGCTACCAGTACTTCACCGGTCGGCCCGAACGCGAGCCGATCTGGCTGCCCGGTCCGCAGGCCCAGCTCCACGCCGGGGTCCACGCGGCGTTCGCTGCGCTGGCCGCGGTGCGCGAGCGCGATCGCAGCGGGCTCGGCCAGCGGGTCGAGCTGAGCGAGCTCGAAGCGACGCTGGTCGCCCACTCGTGGCTGGTGACGACGTGGGCGGCGTGCGGGCAGCTGCTCACGCGCCAGCCCGGCGACCTGATCCGCTGCGTCGACGGCTGGGTCTATGTGATGCGGATCGTCCCCAAGGACGAGATGTTCGTGATGATCGAGCGGCCCGACCTCGCCGACGAGCAACTCACCCGGGACATCCCCACCTGGCATGCGAACATCCCTCGGATCTTCGAAGCGGTGGCGGCGTGGGCGTCGTCTCGAACCGTGGCAGAGGTGGTGGAGCTCGGCCAGTTGTTGCGGGTCGCCGTCACCCCGGTGCTCGATGGCGCCGGAGTGCTGGCCGATGAGCAGCTGGCGGCGCGGCAGTGGTGGGAACGCGACGGCGACATGACGTATCCGGGTCAGCCATATCGCTTCTCCGCCACCCCGTCGGGTCGCCGAGGGTCGGCGCCTGCGCTCGCCGATTCGAGCGCGGCCGGAGCGTCACCTTGGGCGGCGCGTGGTGGTT
>JBEIFW010000079.1:0-15128 GCA_040382215.1 Acidimicrobiales bacterium | reverse complement strand
GTTCGGCCTGCGCAGTGGCCGAGGCGGTGCCGGCGTCGAGCGCGCTCAGGCCACCGACGATGCCGGCAGCGACCACCACGGCGGACAGGCGGGACAACGAGCTTCTCCGGGCCACCCGATGCCGGTCGGCCGGTGCGATCACACCGTGAGCAGCCCGGCGCCATCCTGAGGGTTCCTTGCCGAATCCCGGCGCCGGGCGGTGCCGCTAGCGTGCGGCGGGGTGGTCCGCCGGCAGCGGTGCCGGGGCCGACCCGAGGGGAGCGTCGCCATGCAACGGGTCCAGGCCCGCCCGCCCGTCGTGCACCAGGCGCCACCCGTGCCGCCCGGCCCGATCACCGCCGAGCGCTACGTGTCGCCCGCCTGGGCGGCGCGCGAGGCCACGGAGCTGTGGCCCCGCACCTGGCTGTTCGCCTGTCTCGAGCGCGACGTCGCCCGTACGGGCGACTACGTCACGTTCGACATCGGCCGGGAGTCGGTGATCGTCGCCCGGGGTGACGACGGCGCGCTCGCGGCGTCGTACAACAGCTGCCAGCACCGTGGGATGCGCCTCACGAACGGACAGGGTTGCGCGAAGAGCATCGTGTGCGGCTACCACGGTTGGACCTACCGGCCCGACGGCCGGCTGGTGGTCGTACCCGACAACGACCGGTTCGCGGGCGGGGTGGATCGGGCCCGCCATTCCCTGCAGCGGGTCCGGGTCGAGGCCTGGAGCGGGCTGGTGTTCGTGTGCATGGACCCCGACGTCGCTCCGCTGCGGTCGTGGCTCGGGGGCGTCGCCGAGCGGGTGGAGCCCTACCGGCTCGAGGACATGGTGCTCGTCGGGGATCAGACCGTGCGGCTCGAGTGCAACTGGAAGGCCGTCTTCGACAACTTCGGCGAGCTGTACCACGTGGAGCACATCCACCCGCAGCACGCACTGCTGTTCGACTGCCCGACGGCGTTGATCGAGCTGTTCGCCAACGGCCACACGGGGGTCGTGATCGACGGCCACACCGTCAACACGCGGCTGCCCGTGCCCGACGAGCCGAACTTCTTCATGCGCCACCAGATGAAGGTCCTCGGCATCGACCCCGCCGACTACCACGGGCGGATCCTCGATTTCCGCAGCGACGTCCAGAAGGTGCGCCGGGAGGTGGCACCGGGTCTCGGGTTCGACTACGACCGGCTGAGCGACGAGCGCCTGAGCGACATCGAGCAGTACAACCTCTTCCCGAACACCATGATCACCGTGCAGCCCGACTCGGCGCTGCTCATGCGGGCCCGGCCGCATCCCACCGACCCGAACGTGTGCTTCTGGGACAAGCTCACCTTCCGCATGGCCCCGAACCCGGCGGTGGCCGCCCGTGCCGGCGTGCCCTACGACCCGCACCCCTCGACGCTGTTCGACCAGCCCGAACGGCCCGAGCACGACGAGTTCGACCAGGAGGACATCATCGCCGGCCGCAAGACGATGACGATCACCATCGACCAGGACGTGCACTACATCCGCGACGTCCAGCGGGGCATGCACTCGCGTGGGTTCCGTGCGGCCCGCCTGTGCGACGACGAGGTGCGTGTCCAGCACTACCACGACTGGCTCGACGCCGTCATGGGTGTGCGCTGAGGTCGGTGGGCTACCGTCGCCGGCATGGGTGAGCCCGGCACGTTCGAGACGCTTCGCTACGAGATCATCGACCCCGGCGAGCACGGCATCGCCCGGGTCACGCTCGATCGCCCCCAGGCCCGCAACGCGCAGAACAAGGCGATGACGTACGAGCTGAATGCTGCGTTCACCGATGCCGCGCGGCGCACCGACGTGAAGGTGATCGTCCTCGACGCCGAGGGCCCGCACTTCAACTCCGGCCACGACAGCCGCGACTCGACGCCGATGTCGGCCTTCGAGCAGGTGTTCCCCTACGGCGGGTTCGACCTCCCCGGCGAGGAAGGCCAGATGGCCTACGAGCAAGAGGTCTACTTCGACATGTGCTGGCGGTGGCGCAACCTTCCCAAGCCGGTGCTCGCCGCCGCTCAGGGCAAGACGATCGCCGGGGGTCTCGCGCTGCTGTGGGTGGCCGACGTGATCGTCGCCGCCGACGACGCGCTGTTCTCCGACCCCACCGTTGCGTTCGGGGTGAACGGGATCGAGGTGCACGGCCACGGCTGGGAGTGGGGCGCTCGCAAGGCCAAGGAGTTGCTCTTCACCGGCGACTGGATCACCGCCGAGGAGGCCCGCGTCCGCGGCATGGTCAACCACGTCGGGCCCCGGGCCGAGCTCCACGATTTCACCCTGGCCATGGCCGGCCGGATCGCGCTCCGCCCGAGCTTCGCGCTGAAGCTCGCCAAGGAGAGCGTGAACCAGATGCTCGAGGCCCAGGGCCAGTACACGGCGTGGCGAGCGGCGTTCTCGTTGCAGCACGTCGCCCACGCCCACAACCGGGCCAAGTACGGGATCCCGGTCGAGCCGGGCACCGGCGGCCCGCGCACCGGCCGCAAGGCCGCCGAGGGCTGATGGGCGGCGTCGCCGCCCCGAGGCGGCTCGGCCGGCCGCCGGCGATCGACGCCGGCGACACCCGCCGACGGATCCTCGACGCGGCCCGACGTTCGTTCGCCCGGGTCGGGTTCGATGCGACGACGAACAAGGACGTCGCCGCCGAAGCCGGGGTCACGGCCGGGGCGATCTACCACTACGTCCCGTCGAAGGTCGATCTTTTCGTCGCCGTCTACGAAGACGTCCAGGACCTCGTCTACGGCGAGTTCGCCGCAGCGATGGCCGCGGTCGAGGGGTTCTCGGCCCGGCTGCTCGCGGCGTGCGACACCGCCGTGGCGCTCAACCGGGCCGATCCGTCGCTCGCAGGGTTCGTCGCGCTCGTCGGCACCGAGTCGGCCCGCCATCCCGAGCTCGGAGCCCGCGTCGCCCCGTTGCGGCACAACGCGGTGTCGTTTTTCGGCGGCTTCGTTGCCGAAGCGGTCGAGCGGGGTGAGCTCGCCGGTTCGGTGGACGCGGAAGCGGTCACCGACCTCGTGAACGCCGTGCTGAACGGAATGGTGATGCTGGGCGTGCAGACCGGCGACGCAGACCGGCACGACCGGGCGTTCCGGGCGCTCAAGCTCCTGCTCGAGGGTGGGTTGTTCCGGCGCTGAAGGTCATGTCCGACTCAGGCTCCGAGGCCGAGCCACCACAGCACGGCGGTGAGCGACATGCCGTCGGGCATTCGCCCCGCCCGGATCTCGGTCCGGACTCGCTCGGGGTCCACCCACTCGATCCGTTCGGACTCGAACGCGTCGACCGGGTCGCCGACGTGTTCGGCGCCGTCGGCGACGAACAGGTGGAACACCTGGTCGGCCGATCCGTTCGATGGATGGTACGAGGCGATCGGCCGAAGGGCGCCGGGTCGCCAGCCGGTCTCCTCCAGCACCTCGCGCGTCGCCGCCTGCGCAGGGGTCTCGCCCGGATCGACCCGGCCGGCCGGGATCTCCCAGCCCCAGGTGTCGGTGATGAACCGGTGCCGCCACAGCAGCAGCACCCCCCGGTTTGGATCGACGACCACCGTTCCGGCGGCGTCGTGCGGGTACCGCACCACGTGGTGTTCGAAGCGATGGCCGTCCGGGAGCTCGACGTCGGTCAGCCGCAGGCACATCCACTCGCTGTCGTAGATCGAGCGTTCCCCGTGGACCGTCCAGCGCACGTCCCGACGGTAGGCGAACTCCCGGGGTGACCCCGGTCGGTCGTTCAGGTTCGCGTCAAACCGCTGCGGCCGTGCGGCGGCGGGTCGATCTGACCGAGCGTCGATCGGGAGAGCCGTCGATCGGGGGTCCATGGCGCAGGCGGTCACTCAACACGGTGCGGCGTCGGCCTATCGGCGCGCCGCCGTGGGCTTCGGCGTGCTCGACGGCGTCCGGGCCTGCGTCGCCGCCACGCCCGGACCGACGCGAGCGATTCTGCTGTTGCGCGTCGGGGTCGCCGACGAGATCCCGCGCACCCGCGGGTTCAGCCGGCTCGCGCTCGCAGCGGCGATCGCGCAGTCCGGCGTCGCCCCTCGCGTCGAGGTGGGGGTGCTCACGACCCGGGTGACCCTCGATGGTCCGGCCGTCGCCGACGAGCTGGGCCGGTTGACCGAGGCGTTGGGGCGACCGACGCCTGCGGCGATCGCTGCCGCCCGAGAGGCGCTCCTTGCGGCACCGGCCGTTTGGGAGCCGGCCGGTGCCGTGTTGCGGCTGCGCGCCGGGCTGCAGGGGTGGGGGCTCCTCGGACTGCCCGAGCTGGGTCTGCACCGGACCGAACCGGACGCCGTGCAGGAGTGGTGGGCGGGTCGGGCGGTGACCGGCCAAGCCGTGATCGTGATCACGGGCGCCAATCCGGGGTTGGTGCGGTTGCGGCTGCCGGTGGGCCCGTCGAGCGCGCTGCCCGCTGCGCCCGGCGGGCTCGGCCAGGGGCCTCGGGTGCGCTCGGCGAGCGACGACGAGTTCCGCCTCGGGGTGGTGCTCCCCGGCGATGCCTGCACCGCAGCGCTCGCCGCGACGATCGCGTACGAGGTCGACGCCCGTCTCGGTGCCGCCGGGGTGGTGCAGGTGACCACCGATCGGGTCGCCGCCGAGGAGCGGCACCTGCTCCTCACCGCCGAGCCCGGACCGTCGGCCCGCCGGGCCGGGGCGGTGGTGGCCGGGGTGCTCGACGATCTGCGCCGCGGGGAGGTCGGCACCGACGGGCTCGACCGGCTGCGGCGTGCCATGACCCGGCGGGTGATGGAGCCCACGGCAACGGACCTCGAGACCCAGGCGCTGGAGACGGCCGAGGCTGCGCTGGTGGGGATGCCGGCGGCACCTTCGCCGATGGCGTTCCTGCAGGAGCTGCGCGAGGGCGTCGGCCTGGCCGACGTCCGCCAGCGCTGGGAGGTGGCCCGGGTAAGCCTCGCCGGCATCGTGCCGGCCGCGGTTCGGGCGCTGTACCCGGCCGACGGTCCGGGACGGGTGATGCCCCCGGTGATCGTCGCCGGGTCGACGTTCACCGGACGGTCCCGGCGAGCGGTCGTCGTCGGCGAGGACGGCGTCGCCTGGCGCGAGCGCGGTCACCAGACCGAGATGCTCGGCGCGTTCGAGTGCGCGGTCGCCGAGCGGCGGCCGGGCGGTCGTTGGACGCTGCACGCGCTCGACGGGCGGGCGCTGACGCTCGATACCAGCCAGTGGCGACGCTCGGCGCGTCTCGACGAGGCGTTGTTCCGATTGGTGGGGGCGGATCGACTGGTCGAGGTGGACTCGTGCGCCGGACCGCGTCGGTCGCGTCGCGCCGCTCGGCGCGCCGGCTGAGTGGTTCGGTCCGCAGGGCTGCGCCGTGGCACGATCACGGCATGTCGGAGCGCAAGCCGGTCGCCGAAGGGCTGTTCACCTGGCCGTCGGACGAGCCGCAACTGATCGGTGCCCGGTGCACCGGGTGCGGCGTCGTCACGTTCCCGGCACAGCGGTCGTGCCCGAACTGCACGGGCACGGAGATGGCCGCCGAGCTGTTGGCGCGTCGGGGCACGCTGTGGACGTGGACCGTGCAGGGTTTCCTGCCGAAGTCCCCGCCCTACAAGGGACCCGAGACCCCGAAGGACTTCGCCCCCTATGGGGTCGGCTACGTCGAACTGCCCGGCTCCGTGAAGGTGGAGACCCGGCTCACGACGGCCGATCCCGCCGAGTTGCGCATCGGCCGGGAGATGGAGCTCGTGATCCTGCCGTTCACCACTGCGGACGGCGACGAGCTCGTCACGTTCGCGTTCCAGCCCGTCTGACCGTCACTCTGGAGGAACCATGTCGTCCGACGACGTCGCCATCATCGGCATCGGGATCCATCCCTTCGGCCGCCACGAAGCCACCGGCATGGAGCAGGGTGCCCACGCCGCCCGCCAGGCGCTCGCCGATGCCGGCATCGGCTGGAACGATGTGCAGTACGCGTTCGGGGGATCGGCCGCGGCCGGCAACGCCGACACGATGGTCTCCCAGCTCGGTCTCACCGGGCTGCCGTTCATCAACGTGGCCAACGGCTGCGCCACGGGCGGCTCGGCGCTCATCAGCGCCTACAACGCGATCCGCTCCGGCGCAGCCGACGTGGTGATGGCCATCGGGTTCGACAAGCACCCGCGTGGTGCCTTCGACCCGAACCCGGCGGACTTCGGTCTGGGGGAGTGGTACGGCGACACGGGCCTGATGCTCACGACGCAGTTCTTCGGCATGAAGATCCAGCGCTACATGCACGAGTACGGGATCACGGAGAACACGTTGGCCAAGGTTGCCGTGAAGGCGTTCCGGAACGGCTCGTTGAACGAGAACGCCTGGCGTCGGCAGCCGATGAGCGAGGACCAGGTCTCAAACGCCACGATGCTGGCGAACCCGTTGACTCAGTACATGTTCTGCTCGCCGGGCGAGGGCGGGGTGGCGCTCGTGCTCGCCTCCACCGAGGCGGCCAAGCGGCTCGGAGCGTCGAATGCGGTGTTCCTGAAGGCAGCCTCGTTGCGGTCCCGTCGGTTCGGCAGCTTCGAGGTGTTCAGCCCGTGGCTGTCGCTGGAGCGTGCCGGCTCGCCGTCGGTCGACGCGGCGCGCGCGGCCTTTGCGCAGGCCGGTATCGAACCCGGAGAGGTCGACGTCGCCCAGATCCAGGACACCGAGTCCGGCGCCGAGATCATGCACATGGCCGAGACCGGGCTGTGCGCGGACGGCGCCCAAGAGGAGCTACTCCAGACCGGCCAGACCGAGATCGGCGGGCGGCTCCCGATCAATACCGATGGCGGCTGCCTGGCCAACGGCGAGCCGATCGGCGCATCGGGGTTGCGGCAGGTGTACGAGACGGTGCTGCAGCTCCAGGGCCGGGCCGGCGCCCGTCAGGTGCCTGACGCGCCCGCGGTGGGCTTCACGCACGTGTACGGGGCGCCGGGCATCTCGGCGTGCACCGTCATCACCCGCTGACCTCGGTGAGGCGGGCCGGGCGCGGCGCCCGGCGTGCGGCACGCAGGCTGTCGGCGGTGAAGACCACGAGCGCCAGCCACACCAGCGCGAAGCCGGTGAGGCGCTCGGCCGTCATCTCCTCGCCGTAGGCGACCACCCCGAGCAGGAAGTTGATGGTCGGCACGAGGTACTGCACGGGCCCGATGACCGTGAGCGGCAGGCGGCGGGCGGCCGCGGCGAACAGCAGCAACGGCACGACGGTGACCACCCCGGTCAGGGGCAGGAGCGCGATCGTGTGGCCGTCGACGGTTTGGTAGGCGCTCGATCCTGTGGCGAGGCGGATGCCGAGCACGACCAGGGCGAGGGGCAACAGCACGGCCGTCTCCGCAGTGAGGCTCTCCAGCGCGCCGAGCGGCACCTGCTTCTTCAGCAGCCCGTAGAAAGCCCAGCTGCCGGCGATCGCCAGGGCGACCCACGGTACCTGGCCGTACACGACGGCCAGGTACACCACGGCCGCAGCGGCGAGGAGCATGGACGCCGTCTGCGCCGGCCGGAGCCGTTCGCCGAGGCCGACGACCCCGATCGCCACCGTCAGCAGCGGGCAGATGAAGTAGCCGAGGGCCGTCTCGACGACGTGCTCGTGGACGATGGCCCACACGTAGCTCGTCCAGTTGACGAGCAACAGCGCTGCGGCGCCGAGGACCCGTCTGCGCACGACCCGATCCGCGGCAGCGGCGCGAAGGCTCGCACCGGCTCGGCGCCACACGACGATCACCCCGAGCAACCCGAGAGCGAACACGATCCGCTGGCCGATCAGCTCGAACGCATCGACCCCGTGGATGAGCTTCCAGTAGGCGGTCAGCCCACCCCACAGCAGGTAGGCGGTCAGCCCGTAGGCGATGCCCACTCGTTGGTCGGTCACGGGCCGAGCACCCTACGGCGTCGGTGCCGTCCCCGGCGCGGTGGGAGCCGTGCCCGTCGACGCGGTCGGGTCCGGTGCGGCAGGCGGGCTGGTGACCACCGTGCCGGTCAGGTCTACCCCGCAGACGTCGAGCACGTAGGCGCGCACGGTGTCGGCGGCGCGCGAGGCGCCGAGTGCGGCCTCGTTGAGCGAAGCGCGCCCGGCAGCGGTGGCGAGGTCCGCCGTGGACGCGAGGGCCATCAGCTCGGTGACGGTATGCCACTCGTCACGGATGGCCTCGGGGGCGAGCCGATCCAAGGCCCGGAAACGCTTCACCTGCAGGAGCGCCGCTGCGGTGGAGCCGGCCGGGGTGTCGATGGCGGCCCGGTCGGCGAGCAGCTGACGGCAGAACGAGGCCTGCCCTCGGGTGGGTTCGTCCCCGCAGGCCGCTGCGAGGACCAGCAGCCCCGCCACGGCGGTGGCGAAGCGGGGGAGGCGCGGCATGGGGCTGTCATTCTCCCAGCCGGTAACCGTCGATCGGTGGCACACCCGCCGGCTAACGGTCCCGGTGATCGAAGGCCCGCAGCCGGCCTTCCCCAGGGAACTCCCGGAGGTCGCCGTGCTGGCGATGATCGCTGCTGCCACGCTCCTTGGTGCCGTGGGGCGCCCCGTCACCGTCGAGGTCCACGTGTCCTCGGGCCTGCCGGGGTTCACCGTCGTCGGCCTGCCCGACGAGGCCTGCCGTGAAGCGCGTGATCGGGTCCGCGCCGCGTTGTTGTCGAGCGGGTTCGCCTGGCCGATGCAACGCATCACGGTGAACCTCGCACCGTCGGGCCAACGGAAAGGTGGCTCCGTGCTCGATCTGCCGATCGCGGTCGGGTTGCTCGCCGCCACCGGTGTCGTCCCCGCGGAGTCCGTCACGGGCCGAGCCTTCCTGGGGGAACTCGGTCTCGATGGGTCGTTGCGTCGGGTACCCGGGATCGTGCCGATGGTCGCAGCCCGGCGTGACGATCGCTGCGTCGTCCCCCTCGATTGCGTGAGCGAGGGCCGGCTCGTGGCGCCGGACGTGGAGGGCGCGTCCTGCCTGGGCGAGTTGGTCGGGGTGTTGCGAGACGGCATGCCCTGGCCGGAGCCGGCGCACCCGAGCCCGCCCGATGCCGGCGAGCGGCCGGCCGATCTCGCCGACGTGCGAGGCCAGGCCTTCGCGCGGCTCGCGCTCGAAGTCGCCGCGGCCGGCGCCCACCATCTGCTGCTGGTCGGTCCACCGGGGGCCGGCAAGACGATGCTCGCCCACCGTTTGGTTGGCGTGCTCCCCGATCTCGATGCCGAGACGGCGCTCGAGGCCACGATCCTTCGCTCGGCCGCCGGTCTCCCCCTCGCCAGGGGGCTGCTGCGCCGCCCCCCGATGCGGGCACCGCACCATTCTGCGTCGCTGGTCTCGTTGATCGGCGGAGGCACGGCTGCGCTTCGTCCAGGTGAGCTGTCGCTCGCACATGGTGGCGTGCTGTTCCTCGATGAGCTTGCCGAGTTCCCGCCGAGCGTTCTCGATGCGCTTCGCCAGCCACTCGAGGAGGGCGTCGTGCGGGTCACCCGGGCGCGGGCGTCGGTGGTCTTTCCCGCCGCAGTGCTCGTCGTGGCGGCCACCAATCCGTGTCCGTGCGGCCATGCCACCAGCCCGGGCGGGTGCCGCTGCACGGCGACGGAACGACAGCGCTACGTGCGGCGCCTGTCCGGGCCGTTGCTCGACCGGTTCGACGTCCGGGTGGTGGTGCACCGCCCGCCCGAGGACGACCTGCTCGCCCTCGAACCGGGCGAGTCGAGCACATCGGTGGCGGCGCGGGTGGCGGCGGCCCGTGAGCGGGCGCACCGGCGGGGTGTGGTCGCCAATGCGCAACTGCCCGGGAGCCGTCTCGACGAGCTCGCGCCCCTCAGCGACCCTGCTCGGGAACGGCTGCGGGAAGAACTGCGAGCGGGCACGTTGAGCGGCCGTGGCCTGCACCGAGTGCGCCGGGTGGCCCGCACGCTCGCCGACCTCGCTGGGGAGGACGGACCGCTCGCGTTGTCATGGGTGGCGCTCGCGCTGCAACTGCGCCAGGACCCGGCCAGACACCTGCAGGTCGCGGCATGAGGTCGGTCCTCGTACGTCGGGGGAGCGGGTCGTATCCCGCCGAGCTCGAGCACCTCACCGATCCGCCGTCGTGCTTGTACGTGCTCGGCGATCTGGTCTGCGGCGACGCTCGCCGGGTGGCGATCGTGGGCACCCGCCGGGCCAGCCGGGTCGGCCGGGAGTTCGCCGCTGAGCTCGGCTTCGGCCTCGCCCGAGCCGGGCTGTGCGTCGTGTCCGGGCTCGCGCGGGGGATCGACGGCGCCGCCCATCGCGGGGTGCTCGACGCCCGCAGGAGCGTTCCGGGTGTTCCCGGCCCGCTCGCTGTCGTCGGCAGCGGTGTCGACGTCGTGTACCCGGCCGAGCACCGCGAGCTGTGGGAATCGGTCGCGGCGACCGGAGCCGTGGTCAGCGAGTTCGGTCCGGGCACCCCACCCCTGCCGCACCACTTCCCGGCTCGCAACAGGCTCATCGCAGCGCTCGCCGAGGTGGTGGTCGTCGTCGAGTCCGCCGAGCGCGGAGGATCGCTCGTCACCGCCCGCCTCGCGCTCGACCTCGGCCGTACGGTCCTGGCGGTTCCCGGGTCGGTACGCACCCCCGTCAACCGGGGCACCAACGTGCTGTTGCGCGATGGCGCATCGCCGGTCCTCGACGTCTCCGACGTGCTCGGCGCGCTCGGCATCGCAGGCCTGGCGAGTCCGGCGGGCCCCACGCCGGCCCGACGGCCGCAGTGCCCGGCCGGGGCGCTCGCCCGGCGTGTGGGTGAACTGTTGGCGGCAGGCCCCGCCTCCCCGGAGGCGCTCGCCGACCAGCTCTCGGTGCACCCGCTCGCGCTCACCGGTGCGATCGAGGAGCTCGCGCAGCTCGGCCTCGTCGAGCAGCCGGGCCTGTGGTGGGAACTCACGCCGGCCGGCGCGGCGGTCGATTGGTGAACTGGCGCCCCGGCACCCGAGTGCCGCGACCAGCCTCGATCCGGTCGGTACCGTTGGCACGTGAGCTGGGATGTCGAGGATTTCATCGCGTCGCTCACCGACGTCTCACCCCGAACCGTCACCGCCTACCGCAGCGACCTCGCCGACCTGTTCGGCTGGCTCGAACGCAGCGGCTGTGCCGACCCCGCATCGGTCGAGCGTCAGACCCTGCGGCGGTACTTGGCGTTCTGTACCACCCGGCGGCTGTCGCCGCGAACGATCGCTCGACGCGCCTCGGCCGTGCGGCGCTACTTCGTCTGGGCGCGGCGCACCGGTCGCTGCGAGCACGATCCGACGGCGGGCCTGCGCGCACCCTCCGGAGGCGGCCGTCTGCCGCAGGTGCTCACCACCGACGAGCTCGGTGCGCTGCTCGACGCCGCGGACCGCAGTGGCCCCGACGAGCCTGCGTGGCGTCGCCGCCGAGACGACGCCGTGTTGGAGCTGATCTACGGGTGTGGTCTGCGGGTGAGCGAGCTGTGCGCCCTCGATCTCGACAGCCTCGACACGCACCGTCGCCTGGTCACCGTCTGGGGCAAGGGCGGCAAGCAGCGGCGCCTCCCAGTCGGCGAGCCGGCCGCAGCCGCGTCGATCGCCTGGTTGGATGCGCCGGGACGCCCCGCGCTCGCCGCAGCGCTCACCGCTCGTTCGGTCCCGGTCGATGGGAGGGCGCTGTTCCTCAACCAGCTCGGCCGGCGGCTCGGTCCCCGCGACGTCCGTCGCCTGCTCGACCGGCGCGCCACCCGGCCGACCCATCCCCATGCCCTTCGACACTCCTTCGCCACTCATCTTCTCGACGGCGGTGCCGATCTGAGGGTGGTGCAGGAGCTCTTGGGCCACGCCGACCTGGCGACCACTCAGGTCTACACCCACGTGAGCAAGGAGCGCCTGCGGTCCGTCTACGACCGCACCCACCCGCGAGCCTGAGCCGTGGAGCCCCAGCTCGACGCCGGTACCGATCCGGCCGAAGCCCTCTGGACCCGCTTCAAGCGGTCCGGAGACCGCCGCGAACGCGACCAGCTCGTCCTGCTGTACGCCCCGCTCGTCAAGTACGTGGCCGGGCGGTTCGCCTCGGGTCTGCCGGCGAGCGTCGAGACGGCCGACCTCGTCAGCTATGGGATGTTCGGGCTGATCGATGCGATCGACAAGTACGAGACCGATCGAGGGATTCGCTTCGAGGCGTACGCGGTCAACCGGATCCGCGGCGCGATCATCGACGAGTTGCGCCGGCTGGATTGGGTGCCGCGGTCGGTCCGGGCCAAGGTGCGGGCCGTCGAGCGTGCGGCCGCCCAGCTCGAGGGCGAGCTCGGTCGGTCCCCTACCGAAGAAGAACTCGCCGTCGCCCTACGGATGACGCTCGAGCAGTTTCAATCGACGCTGTCGCAGATCGCCAACGTCGGCCTCGCTGCGCTCGACGAGTCGATCGGTGGGGAGGACAGCGACATGGCCACCCTGCGCGACCGGCTCGCCGATCTCGGCGAGCCGGTGGGGGCGGCGCTGGAGCGGGCCGAGACCAAGAAGCAGCTCGCCCACGCCCTTCGACGGATGTCGGAACGCGAGCGCACCGTCGTCACCCTCTACTACTTCGAAGGCTTGACCCTGCTGCAGATCGGCGAGGTGCTCGGCGTCACCGAGTCGCGGGTCTGCCAGATCCACGCCAAAGCGATCCTGCACCTGCGCAGTTACCTCGCCTCGCAGGATCGCCGCTCGGGCTGAGCCGCCCGCTCGCCGGTCATCCGGCCCACCCGAACACCGGGAGGCCGCATGGCCAGGTCACCGCTCCAGCGCATCTGCGCCGTCGTCGGGGTGAGCGCCGTATCGGCGGCCGTACTCGCAGTTGCGGCCGTCTGTGCCGCCCGGCCGGGTGCCGCACAGCCGGTCGCGGCTCCCGTGCGGCCGGCGGTGCTCGAACGACCGGTGCCGGGTCGCATCGTCGATCCGTACCGGCCGCCGACCTGTCGATGGTGTCCGGGGAACCGAGGGGTCGACCTCGACGCCCGCCCCGGTGAGCCCGTGCGGGCCCCGCTGTCGGGCACGGTGCGCTTCGCCGGCTCCGTCGGGTCGGACCGCTTCGTCGTGATCGCCGGCGAGTCGTTGCTCGTCACGCTCGGGTTCCTGGCACTGCCCGACGTCGCCGCCGGCGACCAGGTCCGGCGTGGCGAGGTGGTTGCGGCCGCTGCGGGACCGGTCCACCTGGGGGTCCGGCGGGCCGGTCGGTACATCGACCCGACGCTCCTGCTCGTGCCCCAGGTCGGGCGGCCGAGGCTCGTGGCGATCTGATGGGCGCTCGGCGGATCGGATTGGTAGCCTCCCCGGCCGGCCGGACACCGAGCCGCATCAGAGCACCCGACCCGCCTGCGGTCGCGCCTCCGGGCGCGCGGGCACGGGGCAGGCAACCGCAGGAGGAGGACCACGAGAACCATGGCAGCCGTCGTCACCATGCGCCAGCTCCTCGAAGCCGGCGTCCATTTCGGACACCAGACGCGTCGTTGGAACCCGAAGATGAAGCGGTTCATCTACGGCGAGCGCAGCGGCATCTACATCATCGATCTCAACCAGACGCTCGGCCGGATCGAATCCGCGTACTCGTTCGTGCGCGATCTCGTGGCCGGCGGCGGAACGATCCTGTTCATCGGTACGAAGAAGCAGGCTCAGGATCCGATCCAGGGCTATGCCGAGAAGTGCGGCATGCCCTACATCAACCAGCGCTGGCTCGGCGGCATGCTGACCAACTTCGAGACCATGGCCAAGCGCGTCGACAAGATGAAGGAATACGAGCGCATGCAGGCGTCGGGTGAGTTCGACGCCATGCCGAAGAAGGAGGCGCTGCTGCTGTCTCGCGAGCTCGAGAAGCTGCAGAAGAACCTCGGCGGTATCCGCGCCATGGCCGGTCGGCCCGACGCCGTGTTCGTGCTCGACACCAAGAAGGAGCACATCGCGGTCACCGAGGCGAACAAGCTGCGGATCCCGGTCGTCGCCGTCGTCGACACCAACTGCGATCCCGACCTCGTCCAGTACGTGATCCCGGGCAACGACGATGCGATCCGGGCCGGCTCGCTGATGTGCCGCATCGTGGCCGATGCCGTCGAGGAGGGCCGCTTCATCGCCTCGCGGCGCAACCCGGCTGCGCAGCCGGCGCCGTCGCGAACGCCCGAGCAGGAGGCGGCGATCGCCCAGGCGCAGGCCCAGGCGCGTCGCCAGGCAGCTCTCGCTCAGGCCGAGCGCGAGGCTCGCCTCGCATCCCAGCGCACCGCCAGCGCCGGCGATGCCCCCGCCACCGACACGCCCGAGGAGGCCTGATCATGTCGTTCACCGCCAAGGATGTCGCAGCGCTGCGTGCGTCGACCGGTGCCGGGATGATGGACTGCAAGAAGGCCCTCGAGGCCACCGGTGGCGACATCGAGGACGCCAAGCAGTGGTTGCGCGAGAAGGGCATCGCAAAGTCGGCGGAGCGCTCGGATCGTGAGAACACCCAGGGTTGCGTGGCGCTTGCCGTCGTCGGCGGGGTAACCGCGGTCGTCCAGCTCAAGTGCGAGACCGACTTCGTCGCCTCGTCGGACGGCTTCAAGGGGCTCGCGCAGAAGATGGCCGAGACCGTCGCTGGCAAGGGCACCGATGCCCTTGCCGAGCACGACGGCGAGTTCGAAGACAAGAAGCTCACCCTCAAGGAGAACATCCAACTGGGCCGGGTGGTCCGCTACGAGCCGGCCGCCGGCAACGTCGTCGACCACTACCTCCACGTGCAGGGTGGCCGTGGGGTGAACGCCGTGCTCGTCGAGATCGCGGGCGGCTCGATCGATCTCGCCCACGACGTTGCGGTGCACGTCGGGTTCGCGAAGCCGCAGTACCTGCGGCGCGAGGACGTTCCCGCCGACGTGGTCGAAAAAGAGCGGGCCACGCTGGAGACGCTCTCCCGCAACGAGGGCAAGCCCGAAGCGGCGCTGCCCAAGATCGTCGAGGGGCGCATCAACGGGTTCTTCAAGGAGATCTGCTTGCTCGAGCAGCCCTACGTGAAGGACGAAAAGCAGTCGATCAAGCAATACCTGGGCGCGGCGACGCTGGTCCGCTTCGACCAGATCATGATCGGCTGACGGGCATGGACAGCGCCTCCTCGGATTGCGCGCAGCGCCCCCGCTGGTCGCGGGTGGTGCTCAAGCTCTCCGGGGAGGCGCTCGCCGACCCCGGTACCGGCAACGGGCTGTCGGCGTCCTTCCTCGGGCAGCTCGCTGCCGAGATCATCGACGTGCGCGAGGAGCTT
>JBEIFW010000078.1:0-15134 GCA_040382215.1 Acidimicrobiales bacterium | reverse complement strand
GCCGGCCGCGCTGGCGATGCTGGTGGTCTGTTCGTCGCTCGGCTGGGTCGTCGGCCCGGCACTCCCCTTCGCCGATGCCCGCAGCCGGGTGACGCTGCGGGAACGAGCCGAACCGCCGCTCGACCCGAGGATCCTGGCGAGCCCGCTGAACGGCTACCGGCGTTACGTGCGCGACCGGAAGGCCGAACCGCTGCTCGAGGTGCGCGGTGCCCCGGACGGCACCCGGATCCGGATCGCCACGATGGACCGTTACGACGGCCTCGTGTGGGGCGTGGCCGGGAGCACGGCGTCGTCGGCCGACGCATCGGGCACGTTCGTCGCCGTCGGCTCCACCATCGACGCGTCCCGAGAGGGGCGCACGGTGCGGCTGTCGATCCGCAACCTCGGGCTCGACGGCATCTGGCTGCCGACCGTGGGCGACGTCACCGAGGTCGACTTCGCCGGTTCCCGTGCCGACTCGCTCGCATCGTCGTTCCGCTACAACCGGGCCACGGGCACGGGTGCGGTGACCGCCGGGCTGGCGGTGGGGGACACGTGGCGCTTGTCGGCGCTTGCGCCCGCCGAAGCCGACGACAGCTTGGCGGAACGCCCGCTGCGCGAAGTGCTGCTGCCGGAGCCGTCGAACTCCTCGCCCAAGGCGCTGGCGGTCGGGGCCGAGATCGTCGGGGAGACGACCGACCCGTACCGTCGGGCCCGGATCCTGGCCGACACGCTGCGGACGTCGGGCTTCTACAGCGACGGCACGGGCGACACGGCCGAGCAACGCAACGGGGGCGTGGCCGGCCACGGGCTGGCCCGACTCGAGCTCTTCGCAACCAACCGTGCCCAACTCGTCGGCAATGCCGAGCAGTACGCGGCGGCGATGGGCCTGATGGCCCGAGGCCTCAAGCTGCCGGCGCGGGTGGTCATGGGATTCCGGCTCACGAAGGACAGCACCACGGCACCGCTCACCCTGAAGGGCGAGGACATGACGGCCTGGGTCGAGATCCCGTTCGAAGGCGTCGGTTGGGTGGCGTTCGATCCCACCCCGGATCGGTCGAGGACCCTGACGGTGCAACAGCCCAAACCGCTTCCGAGCCCCCGCCGGGAGACCCAGGTGCCGCCCCCACCCCCGGTGGTCGAACCGGAGGCCCAGCCGGCGGTGGCCGACGAGGACGAGGCGGAGAAGAAGCGCCAGGACGACGCGAACAAGGAGCGCAAGCAGACCGAGGAGGACAGCGCTGCGCTGCGGCGGGTGCTCATCGTGACCGGTGTGGCTTCGGCACCGATCCTGCTCGCCGGCGGTCTCGCCGGGGGGATCCTGTGGTGGAAGGCCCGTCGCCGGCGCCGCCGGCGCACCAACGGCTCGCCCGTGGAACGGATCGCCAACGGCTGGCGGGACGTCGTCGACACCGCCTACGACCACGGCCGCGCCGTCCCCGCGCGCTGCACGCGCCGTGAGGCGGCGGCCTTCGTCGGCGTGCCCGAAGCGACCGACCTCGCCCGGCTCACGGATGCCGCCGTGTTCGGTCCGGGGGACCCCGACGAGGACGCGATCGCCGACGTCTGGCGACGCGCCGGGGACGTGCGCCGCGCCCTGGGTTCGGATCTCGGGCGTCTCGGCCGGCTGAAAGCCGCGGTCTCGTTCACCTCGCTGCGACGCGCCACCTGAAAGACGGTTCCTCGTGCGCCTACGACTGTCGTACCGATCCGCCCAGCGGGTGCAGCGGATCGCCGTCACCACCGAGCCCTCGGCCACCGCCGGAGCGCTCGCCGAGTTCCTGCATCGGGCCGATCCGGCCGGTCGGGCGCCGGTCCGCTCCGGCGACGCGGTCTCGATCGTGGTCGAGCCGGGCACCACCAACGAGCGGGTCGTGCCACCGGCGACACCCCTCGGCGTCGCCGGGATCCGTTCCGGTGCGACGATCGCCGTGACCGGCGTGGGCGATGCGTTCACCTCGGCCGGGTTGTCCGGGCCGCCCGCCGCAACGCTGACCGTCGTCGAGGGCCCCGATGCCGGGCGGTCGTTCCCGCTGACGGCCGGGACCAACCTCGTCGGGCGGGCCCGGGACTGCGAGGTCCGCCTGAGCGACCCGATGGTGTCGAAGCACCACGCCCGGGTGAACGTGACCGACGTCGTCGACGTCGTGGACCTCGGTGCAGCCAACGGGGTGCAGGTCGGTGGCGAGCGGGTCGATCGGGTCCGTCTCCGTCCAGGCGATCAGGTGACCCTCGGTGAGTCGGTCGTGAGCGTCACGCTCGAGCGGGCCGGGGCGTCGGGCGTGCCTGCGATCGAGTTCAACCGGTCGCCCCGCCTCGATCCCCGGTACCGGGGGGCGACCCTGGTGGCACCCGAGCCGCCCCAACCGCCCACCCCGAACCGGTTCCCCGTCGTGTCCCTGCTCGCCCCGCTGCTCATGGGCGGCGTGCTGTTCGCGTTCACGGGGAACGCCTCGTCGGTGCTGTTCGTGGCGCTCAGCCCGTTGATGCTCATCGGCTCCTACCTGGAGAACCGCTCGGCCGGGCGTCGCGGCATGGCGGAATCGGCCAAGCAGTTCCGAGCTGCGCTCACCGATCTCGCCGTGCAACTCCAGTACGCCGCCGATGCGGAACGCACCGGCCGCCGACGGGAGCACCCGGCGCCGCTCGAGGTGCTCGAGGCCGCTGCCCAGCGGTCGGCGCTGCTGTGGACCCGGCGTCCCGCACATGGGTCGTTCCTCGACGTGCGCCTCGGTCTGGGGGTCCAGCCGTCGCGCTCCACGGTCACGATGCCCTCGGCCAACCGGACGACGCCGGAGCTCTGGCGTGAGCTCCACGACGTGGCCGGCCGGTTCTCCACGATCGACCGGGTCCCCGTGGTGGCGTCGCTGCGCACCGGTGCGCTCGGCATCTGCGGTCCGTTGTCGGTCTCGGTGCCGGTGGCCCGCGCCGTCGTGGCCCAGGTGGTCGGGCTCCACTCGCCCGCGGAGGTCGTCGTCGTGGCGCTCGCGTCGCCGTCGAGTGCCCCCCGCTGGGAGTGGCTCGCGTGGTTGCCGCATACCGGCTCGCCGCATGCACCGATCGCAGCCGATCCGCTCGCCAGCTCGGCGGCGAGCGCAACGGCGCTCGTCGACGAGCTGGCCGATCTCGTCGAACGCCGGGCCGGCGCGGACCGTGCGGCAGATGCCCCGCCGCCGGTGCCCGGTGTACTCGTGGTCGTCGAGGACGATGCGCCGCTCGAGCGGGCACGGCTCGTGCATTTGGCCGAGGAGGGTCCCCGCCACGGGGTGCACGTGGTGTGGCACGCCGCAGACCGCGCGGCGCTGCCGGCGACGTGCACCACGTTCCTGGAGGTCGATCCCACCGGGATGACCGGCACGGCCGGGTTCGTCATCGCCGGCGAGGAGGTGGCGCCGGTCGAGATCGAGTCGATCGACGAGGTGGCGACCGAGGCGTTCGCCCGCCAACTCGCCCCGTGCGTCGACGCCGGCGCACTGCTCGAGGACAGCGACGACGTGCCCCAACGGGTGTCGTTCCTCGACCTCAACGGCAGCGACGTCGCCGCCGCCGCGCCAGCCGTGGTGGAGCGGTGGCGGGAGGGCGGTTCGCTGCCCGTGACCGAGCCGGCGGCCAGGCGGGAGGCAGGGACGCTGCGGGCCATCGTCGGTCACGGCTCGGCGGCGCCGTTCACGCTCGACCTGCGGGCCAACGGGCCGCACGCGCTCGTCGGGGGCACCACCGGCGCCGGCAAGAGCGAGTTCCTGCAGTCGTGGATCCTCGGCATGGCCGTCGCCCACAGCCCGGCGCGCGTCACCTTCCTGCTCGTCGACTACAAGGGCGGCGCCGCCTTTGCCGAGTGCGTGAAGCTCCCCCATTGCGTGGGGCTCGTCACCGACCTGAGCCCGCACCTCGTGCAACGTGCGCTGGCCTCGCTCAAGGCCGAGCTGCGGTACCGGGAACACCTGTTGAACCGGTACAAGGCGAAGGACCTGATCGAGCTGGAACGCCGGGGCGATCCGTCCACGCCGGCGCCACCGAGCCTGGTGATCGTCGTCGACGAGTTCGCCGCGCTCGTCGGGGAGGTGCCGGAATTCGTCGACGGTGTCGTCGACGTCGCGCAGCGGGGCCGGTCGCTCGGGCTGCACCTCGTGCTCGCCACGCAGCGCCCGGCAGGGGTGATCAAGGACAACCTGCGCGCGAACACGGCGCTGCGCATCGCGCTGCGGATGGCCGACGAGGCCGATTCGAGCGACGTGATCGGGCTGCCGGTCGCGGCGACGTTCGACCCGTCGTTGCCGGGCCGGGCCATCGCGAAGCTCGGGCCGGGCCGGACCTCGCTGTTCCAGTCCGCCTACGCCGGAGGCTGGACCGCACCGACACCGCCTCCCGCCCGCATCCGGTGCGAGACGCTGCGGTTCGGGCCCGGGGTGGAGTGGGCCGACCCCGGCCCGGTCGAGATCGCCGTCGACCGCAGCGCTCCCACCGACATCGCCCGGGTCGTGACGACGGTGAACGCGGCGGCATCCCTCGCCGCAGTGCCGCCGCCCCGCCGGCCGTGGCTGCCCGAACTCGGATCGGTCTACGAGCTCGCGTCGCTGCCGACGGCGCGCACCGACCGGGAGTTCGTCTTCGGGGTGCTCGACGACCCGGATACCCAGACGCAGCCGACCGTGGCGTTCGTGCCCGACGTCGAGGGCAACATGGCGGTGTTCGGCACCGGTGGGTCGGGCAAGTCGACCGTGCTGCGCAGCCTGGCCGTCGCCGCCGGCCTCACCGCCCGGGGCGGTCCGTGCGTGGTGTACGGCCTCGATTTCGCCACCCGCGGCCTGCAGATGCTCGAGGTGCTGCCGCACGTCGCGAGCATCGTGTCGGGTGACGACGGCGAGCGCGTCGGCCGCTTGCTGCGGATGTTGCGCGGGTTGATCGACGAGCGGGCGGCGCGCTTCGCAGCGGCGGACGCGGCGTCGCTCCCGGAGTACCGCCAACGTGCCGGCAAGCCCGACGAGCCGCGCGTCCTGCTGCTCGTCGACGGCATGGGTGCCTTCCGCCAGGCGTACGAGGCGATCGGTGAGCGGGGGCGCCTGTTCGACACGTTCCAGCAGATCGCCACCGACGGCCGCCAGGTCGGCGTGCACGTCGTCGTGGCCGCCGACCGCCCTTCCGCCATCCCGGGTGTGCTCGGCTCGGCCGTCCAACGGCGCCTGGTGCTGCGGCTGGCCAATGCGGACGACTACTCGATGGTGGGCGCGCCCCTCGACGGATTCGCCAACGAATCGCCACCGGGGCGCGGCTTCCTCGACGGCCGGGAGGTGCAGGTCGCGGTGCTGGGCGGGGATCGCAACGTGGCGGTCCAGAGCGCCGCGCTGGGCCGGTTGGCCCGCACGATGCGCAATGCCGGGGTGCCGCAGGCCGAACCGATCGGCCGTCTCGGCGACCGTATCCGGCTGTCGGAACTCCCCGCCCGCGCCGCAGGCCGACCGGTACTCGGCGTGGCCGGTGAGACCCTGGCGCCGCTCGGGGTCGAGCTGCAGGGGCTGTTCCTCGTGGCCGGACCGCCAGGCAGTGGCCGCACGACGACGCTCGCCACGCTGCTCGCCGTGCTGCGACGGGAACGTCCCGACGTGACCGTTGCGCTGTTCGGGCCGGCCCGCTCGCCGCTGGCGGGGTTCGGCCCGTGGGCCTATCGGGCCTCGACTCCCGACGACGCCGCGGCGCTCGCCGGTGAGCTCCAGGAGAAGCTCGCCGCCGACGATCCCGCCGTCGCCGGCCTCGTGGTGGTGGTGGAGGCGATCTCGGAGTTCCTGAACACCTCGGCGGACTATCCGTTGCAGGAGTTGTTGACCGCCTGCCGCCGTCAGGACCGGTTCGTCGTGGCCGAGGGTGAGACGAGCACGCTCGGGCAGTCCTGGCCGTTGCTGTCGGGGGTGAAGGCGGCCCGGTACGGGATCGCGCTGCAACCCGAGCAGATGGACGGCGACGTGCTGTTCCGCACGTCGTTCCCTCGTCTGAACCGGGCCGAGTTCCCGCCCGGGCGCGGGGTGTTGGTGCGCTCGGGCAAGGCCGAGGTCGTGCAGGTGGCGCTGCCGGAGTAGCGGGGAGTGGTCCCCATTCCAATGGGCCGTGCGGCCGTGCACATTTGGCGCATCGGTGCTCCGTTCGGAGTCGAGACGAAAGGTGACGACGATGGCGAACTTCACGGGGATGGACATCCAGCAGGTGCGGGCCTTCGCCCAGCAGTTGCAGCAGTCAGCCGGCGAGATCAAGGCCTTGATGCAGAAGCTGACGGGTCAGCTCCAGGGCACGCCGTGGGTCGGTAACGACCGCAACAAGTTCGAGAACGACTGGACCGGCCAGCACTGTGCGGCGCTGAACCGCGTGGCCGGCGACCTCGAGCAGGTGGCGCAGGCGGCGCTGCGGAACGCGTCGGAGCAGGAAGCGGCGTCGAACAGCTGAGCGGCATCGGACGCACGGGGAGGTGATTGCGATGCAGGACAACCGCACAGGAATGGACATCGCCCAGATCCGGTCGCTGGCGAGCCAGATGCGGTCTCGGGCCGAGTCGTTCCGATCGATGGCCGGCGACGTGACGGCTCGGCTCGAGGCCGTGGAATGGCGGGGACCTGATCGCGATCGTCTGCTCGACGAATGGCGGGCGGGTCGTCGGGGTGCGCTGCTCGCGCTGGCGGCCGCACTCGACGCTGCGGCGAACGCAGCGTCCCGCAGCGCCCAGGCGCAGGCAGAGGCGTCGCGACGATGAGCATGGTCGGCGCCGACGCCGAGGCCCTCGAGGCCTTGGCGGCGCATCTCGACGGTCAGGCCGACGCACTGGACCGCAGCTACGTGCAGCTGTCCCGTCAGCTCGGCTCGTCACCGTGGAAGGGCCCGTCGGCGGACCGGTTCCGCCGGGAGTGGACGCAGGTGCACCTGGGCCAGAAGAACCTGGTCCGCAATCACCTTCGGGAAGCCGCGGAGGCGTTGCGGCACAACGCCCGCCAGCAACGGGACACGTCGCGGGCGAGTGGCGGTGCGGCTGGAGGCAGCAGCACCGGCGCCGGGTACGTCGATCGCCTGACCGACGTGAACCGGCTGCGACGCGATCTGCTCGCCGTGCGGGGGGATCCGGCGGCGGAGGCGGCATGGTGGGCCTCGCTGTCACCGGTCGAGCAGATGACCCTGCTGGCGCAGGCGCCCACGGCGCTCCTGGCCCTCACCGGGCTCCCGGCCGACGTCCGGGCGAAGGCGCAGGCACAGGCGATCGAGGACCTGAAGGACACCATCGGCATCGCCACCGACGAGGTGTCGGTCGAGGTCCGGGCGACCATACCGCTGCCGTTCAAGGCCGACATCGTGCTCGGCGGCGGCGTGTCGGCGGAGCGTACGGAGTACGCCGACGGGCACGTCGAGGTCACGCTCACCGCAGAGCAACTCCTCGGTGTGGGTCTGTCGGCGGAGGTGGTGTCGGGGATGCTGGGTGTGCAGGGCAAGGGCTCGGTCACGTGGAGCTTCGAGGACCGTGCGTCGGCCGACCGCTTCCAGCGCGAGCTGACCGACGCATTCGTACCGAAAATCGAGTGGGACGACGCGGCTCGCCTTGCTGCAGGGTCGGCTGTTGGCGGGGCCGCCGGCGGCTATGTGGCGGCGGTGGCCCCGGACGTGGCCGAGGTGCTCAACCGCTATCGCAGCGAGGTCGCCCACGAGAAGGTGGGCGTGGCGATCGTCGGTGAGCTGAACGCAAAGGGCGGGGGGGCGAGCGTGGACCTGAGCGCCGCGGTCGGCGCCGAGCGCGATCTCAAGACGGGCGAGACGACGGTGTCCTTCGAGGCCGACGGCAAGGTGCAGGGTTCCCTCGGGCCCTTCAGTGGGGCCAGAGCCGCCGAGACCAAGGTGGAGCTGACGCTCGGATCGGACGGAGCCCCCAAGGAGTTCGCCGTCTCCGGGTCGTTCTCGGCGTCGACCGGCTTCGGGCTCCCGGCCGGGATGCCCGTCGGAGCGTCCGGGATGATCGGGTCCGGCGGCTCGTACTCCCTCACGGTCGATCTCACGGACCCGGTGCTCGCTCAGGACGTCAACCGTTTCGTGTCGGCGCTCAAGTCCGGCGACGTCGATGGCGCGGCGAGGAGCTTCGAGAGCCTCCGCAACGCCGGTTCGATGGTGGTCCAGTCCAACGTGGTCAACACCAACAGGGCCGAAGTCGACCTCGTCCTCGGCGAAGGCTCGATCGAGCACCAGCGCACGGCCGCAATGGAGACGTGGGTGAAACCGGCCTACGGGTCGTTCCAGCAACTCGCCGTCGTGCCGTCGAGCACCGGCCGCTCGGATAGGGGGTGAGCGCCATGTCGTGGCCGCCGGAATCGACGGTGCGGGATGGGACGGCCGTGCTCGACGCCGCCGCGGGTGAACTGCTCGCCGTGCTCCCGGACGTGGCGTGGACCCAGGACGGCTCGGGCTCCGGCGCCGAGGGACCCTGGGTGGAACGACGCTGGTTGACCGGCGGTGGCCTCACCGTCGTCGTCACTGCGATCACACCGCCTGCCGGGGCGTCGGCGGTTGCGTTGACGGCGGTCATGGGGCGCACCCTCGGGCGGTACCGGCGTTGGTTCGCCGGGACGATCGAGTTCGACGTGGCGCCGACGGGCACCGTGCTCGGCGGCGCCCGGCTGTGCCGGATGCGCATCACCAGCAACGCCGGTGAACCGCTCGTCGTGTCGATCCTCGCCGGACTGGTCGGCGACGGCGTCGTGCTGATCCTCGAGACGGCGCACGCCGAGGCGGTGGGCGACCTGCGGGCACCCGAGGCCACCGATCTCCTCGGGCGCCTGTCCCGGCCGTCGGTGACGTCGTGAGCGTGCCGGCGACGGCGACCCCGCCACGTCCGGCGCAGACCCCTATGGCCCTGAGCCTGGTGGCCGGCATCGTGGTGTTGTGGGGGATGGTCGCCGAGGGGTTCGTGTTCGACGACCGCTCCGGCGAGGGCATCGTGGCCTGGCTGCTCGTGGCCGTGGTCCTCGGCGTCGGGCCGTTCGTGGCGGATCGCCGGCCGGAACGGTGGGGCCTCGTGTGCGGGGCGTGCCTGTTCGGTGCGGTGAGCGTCGTCCAGCACCTTGCGTCGTACGTCGACTGGTGGACCCGCCCGCCGTTCGAGGTGATCGCTCGCAACGGTCCCGTGCTCGTCCTGCTGGTGCTCACGGCGGTCGTCTCGGCGGGCGCCTGCCCGAAAGGGGTGTCGTGGTCCTCTCCGGTGGTTCGGCCGGGGCTCATCGTGGGCGGCGTGGTGACCGGGCTCGTCGTGTTGCTCCCACCCGGGGGGGACGATTGGACGTCGTGGCTCTACCTGGACGACCTCGGACTGGGCACCATCGTCCGCCTCGGCGCCGTCGGCCTCCTCGTCGGATCGCCGGTCATCACGGCGGGAACCAGCTCGGGGTTCGGTCGCTGGCTCACGATCGGCGTCGCCGGGCTGGCGCTGGGCGCCGGGTTGAGCGCGCGACTGCTCGACTCCTACTCCTGGCTCGGCGTACCGTTCCGGTTGGAGCGCCCCCTGCCCTTGGTCGCTCTGGCAGGGACCGTCGTCGTTGCCGCCCTTGCACGATCGGTGATCGTCGAGGTGCCGCCGCCCGCGGTCGTGAAGGCAGCGGCCGAAGGTTCGCCGTCGGCCGGCGGGAGCGCGCCGCCCGGCTTCGAGGGCTCGTCTGCGGCGGTCCCTGCGTCCATGGGGGCGCGGTTGGGGGCGTATCTCATCGAGGGCGTCGTCTGGAGCGTCTTCGCCACCGCGTGGTACGGCGTCTCGGTCATCGTCGCCGCTGCGATCCTGAGCGCCTCCGATGGCCGCAGGACGGGTGACGCGCCTGTCGGTCTGTTGTTGTTGCCGTTCGTTGCGGGGTTGGTGTTCTTCGTCGTGTTGGCTGCGATGCAGTGCCGCGCGCTCGGTCGAACCGGTCAGTGGTGGTCGCAGCGGGCGGTCGGGATCCGGATCGTCGACGCGTGGACGGGGGAGCCCATCGGGGCGGGGCGGGCGTTCGTGCGGTTGTTCGTGCGCGGCCTCGGGGTGGCCGTCTTCTTCGTCGGTCCTCTCCTTGCGTTCACGAACCCTCGCCGGCGTGCGCTGCACGATCTTGCGGCTGGATCGGTCGTGGTTCTTGCGCGACTTCCGTCGCCCGCTGCTCCGTTCCTGGTCGCTCCGCCGGTCGTTGCGCCTCCGCCGGTCGTTGCGCCTCCGCCCGCGCCTCCCGCGCCGCCTCGGGCGGCACGTCCGCAACCGGCGCCTCCGCCTCCCGCGCCGCCTCTGGCGGCACGTCCGCAACCGGCGCCGCCGACGCCCGCCGCGCCGATGGACGCGACGGTGCCGCTGGCACGGGCGGTGCCGCGGGCACGGGCGGTGCCGACGTGGTCGGTGGAGCTCGACACCGGGCAGCGGGTGCCGCTCGATGCGGTGGTGGTGATCGGCCGTGATCCGGTCCCAGGTCCCTCGGATGGTGCGGCGCGTGCCCTTGCCGTCGACGACCCGACGCGGTCGGTGTCCAAGACGCACCTGGCGGTCGGTGCCGATGCCATGGGCGTGTGGGTCGAGGATCGGGACTCGACCAACGGGGTGGTGGTCGAGCGGGTCGCCGGGGTCGAGCAGGTGGTCCCCGGGGTTCGGGCGATGGTGGCCGTCGGTGCGGTCGTGCGGTTCGGGGATCGGTCGCTGCGAGTGGTGACGGGGTGAGCCTGATGGCGTCGTCGTGGGGGGTCGTGTGGTGGTAGAGGTCGCCGGGTACGCAGATCTCGAGGTGATCGGGCGCGGCGCGTCCGCGGTCGTGTACCGGGCGCGTCAGGTGGCGCTCGATCGGGTGGTGGCGTTGAAGGTGTTGGCGCATCCGGGGTCGACGGAAGAGGAGTTGCGGCGGTTCCGCCAGGAGTGCCGGGCGATGGGTGAGCTGTCGTGGCATCCGCACGTGGTGCCGGTGTTCGACGCCGGGGTGACGGTGGACGGCCTGCCGTTCCTGGCGATGGAGTACATGCCGGCTGGCTCGTTGGGGTCCGTGGTGGTGCCCTTGCCGCTGACGGAGCTGGTGCGCCGCGGCCGGGAGGTGGCCGCTGCGTTGGATGCGGCACATGCGGTGGGGATCGTGCATCGGGATGTGAAGCCGGCGAACGTGTTGTTGGATCGTCGGGGATCGTCCCGGTTGGGGGATTTCGGGATCGCCGCGTTCGAGGACGGGGCGCGCACGGCGACGGGCTTGTGGTCGGGCACCTTGCCGTATCTGGCGCCGGAAGTGCTGGAGGGCGAGCGGGCGTCGGTGGCGTCGGACGTCTATGCGTTGGCGGGAACGTTGGTGCGGTTGGGTTCGGGTCGGTACCTGCATCCGGGGCGGGACGGGGAGACGCCGATCGCAACGGCGGCCCGGGTGTTGACGCAGCCCGTGCCGGATCTCGAGACGTTCGGGTTCGGGCGTTCGGTGGCGGCGGTGTTGGCGAGAGGGGTCGATCGGGATCCCGGTCGTCGATGGCCGTCGGCGGGTGCGTTGGCAGAGGCGTTGGCGGACGCGGTGGAGGAGTCCGGGCGGCCGGTCGAGATTGGCTCGGGTGGGGGCGGGGAGGTGGGTTCGGTCGAGGACGCGACCGTGCTGCGGCCGATGGTGCTGCGGCCGGTGCCGGTCTCGGCAGAGCCGGCACCGTCGGCGGTCGCAGATCCGGGGCCGTCGGTGCCGGTTGCCTCGGTGCCGGTTGCCGCCGATGTCGTTGCGGGTGCATCGATGCCACCGGCGCCCTCGGCACCGAGACGACGGTCCCGTGCGGGCTGGATCGTGTCGGGTGCCGTGGTGCTCGCCGCATTGGTCGCCGGAGCCGTGATCGTCAACGCCGGATCGCAGAGCGGATCGAACACGGGCACAGGCGCGGCGGCAGCGACGGCGGCAGCGACGGCGGCAGCGACGACGGCGGCGGCCGGACCCGCTGCGCAACCCAGGGTGACCGCAACCGTGAACGTCGGCGTAGAACCGTTCGGGGTGGGGTCCCCAGGTACCACTCGGTCGACGAGTGCAACCACGACGTCGGTCCCATCGTTGAGGGCCGACCTCACCGAGAACCCGTTCAGGTGTGACGGTGGCTCTCGTGCGTTGGGTGTGCTCTCGAATGCGCAGCCGGGGGAGCGGATCACGTTCGTCTCGCCGCAGGAGAGCGGGCTCCTGCCCGGTACCGCCGATGGGGCGGGGAACCTGACGCTGCGGTGGCAGTGCGTCACTGCAGACAAGGGCAAGGTCTGGACCGTCACGGCCACGGGGCAGTCGTCGGGTCGTACGGGAACCTTCACCGTGACCGGAGGGTGAGCCGCCGGTCACGGTGACCAACAACTAGGGATCAAGGAGCGACATGACACCGGAACAAGCTGCGTGGTTCGCGTCGACGTTCGACCGGTTGGTCGGCAACGTCGAGCAGGCGGTGGTGGGCAAGACGCACGTGGTGCGCCTGGCCCTCACCTGCCTGCTGTCCGAGGGGCACCTGCTGCTCGAGGACGTGCCCGGCACCGGCAAGACGCAGTTGGCCAAGGCGTTGGCCAACACGGTGCAGGGCACGAACAGCCGCATCCAATTCACCCCCGACCTTCTGCCGAGCGACGTGACCGGGGTGACGATCTTCGACCAGCGGTCGAACCGCTTCGAGTTCCACCGGGGCCCGGTGTTCGCCACCGTGGTGCTGGCCGACGAGATCAACCGGGCGTCGCCCAAGACCCAGTCGGCCCTGCTCGAGGTGATGGAGGAGGGGTGCGTCACCGTCGACGGGATCACCCATGAGGTCGGGGCGCCGTTCATGGTGGTCGCCACACAGAACCCGATCGAGCAGGCCGGCACCTACCGCCTCCCGGAGGCGCAGCTCGACCGGTTCCTCATGAAGACGAGCATCGGCTACCCGGATCATCAGACCACGGTGTCGTTGCTCGCCGAGGCCGGGCGGCGCAACCGCTCCGCCGGGGTGGGCCCGTTGATCACGGCGAAGGGCGTGGTGGAGATGGCGGCGCTCGCCAACGAAATCCACGTCGACGCCTCGGTGCTCGGCTACGTGAGCCGGATCGCGGAGGAGACCCGGCGGGCCCGGGAATCCCGCCTGGGGCTCAGCGTGCGGGGCTGCCTCGCCTACGTCCGCGCGGCCAAGACCTGGGCCGCCGCCGCCGGTCGCAGCTACGTCACCCCCGACGACGTGAAGGACCTTGCCGAGCCGATCCTGTCGCACCGGCTCCTGCTCGACGCCGAGGCCGAGTTCCAGGGCGCCACCGTCACCGGGGTGATCGCCCGGATCCTCGCCGACGTGCCACCCCCGGCCGAGCGGGCGGCATGACCCTCGCATCCCTGCGCGAGCGCGCCCGGGTGCTGGGCGCCGCGGTCACCCGGCCCGGGCGCGTCGTTGCTGCGCTCGGGCTCGGATGCTGGGTTGCCGGATGGTTCCTCGGCTGGGACGAACTGCTGGTCGTGGCGGCGTCGTCGTTGGTCTCCGTCGGTGTCGCCGCGTTGTTCTCGTTGGGGCGCATGGATCTCGTCGTGCGAGTCGGCCTGCAGCCCGAACGGGTGGTCGTCGGCGAGCGCGCCGGCGGCGAGATGGTCGTGCGCAACGGCGGTCGTCACCGCCTGCGCCCGGTCCGCCTCGAGCTGCCGATCGGGGCCGGGGTGGCGGTGTTCCAGACCGGGGCGCTCGCGCCTGCCGAGGAGCACGACGAGTTGTTCGTCGCCTCGACGGCCCGGCGGGCCGTCGTCGTCGTCGGACCCGTGCGCAGCGTCCGCTCCGACCCGCTCGGCCTGATGCGCCGCACCGTCACGTGGACCGAGCCGCAACAGCTCTACGTCCACCCGCGCACGGCGCCGCTCGATCAGCTCGGAGCCGGGTTCCTGAAGGACCTCGAGGGGCAGACGACGAACGATCTGTCCAACAACGACGTGGCGTTCCATACCCTGCGCGAGTACGTCCCGGGAGACGACCGGCGTCACGTGCACTGGAAGACCACCGCCCGGGTGGGCACGATGATGGTGCGCCAGTACGTCGACACCCGGCAGTCGCACCTGGCGGTGCTGCTGGCCACCGACCCGGCCGAGTACGCCGACGCCGACGAGTTCGAACTCGCCGTCTCGCTCGCCGCCAGCCTCGGGATGCGAGCGCTGCGCGACGAGCAGCGCGTGTCGATGCTGGCCGGCACCCGGACCATCGACTGCTCGACCGGCGTGCGCCTCCTCGACGGGTGTGCGTCGATCGATGCGGACGCAACGACAGGGACGCTGATCTCGACCGCCACCACGGCCGGCCAGGCGTCGATCGGGGCGAGCATCGTCGCGCTCGTGACCGGGAGCGTCCTGCCGCTCAACGCGATGCGCCTCGCGGCCCACCGGCTGCCCCCGGAACTGCGGGCCCTCGCCGTGCGGGCGTGCCCGTCGGGGATGTCGGGATTCCGCCCGGCCGGCACGCTCACCGTGGCCAACGTGCCCACCCTCGACGACTTCGCCGGGGTGCTTCGGGCGGTGATCCGGGCATGACCCGGTCCGATCTGCGACCCGGCCGCGACGACCTCGTCGATGCCGCGTTCCTGCTCGGCTCCGGTGCGCTCGCGCTGTGGTCGTTCCGGAGCTCCTACGGCGGCATCGAGTTCGAGCTCGTCGGCATCGTGGGCCTGGTGATCGGCGCCGCGGTCGCGCACGTCGGTGCGCGGCTGCGGTGGCCGCTGCTCGCCGTCGTTCCTGCCGGCGCGCTGGCGTACCTGGTCGCGGGCTCGACGGTGGCCTTGCGGCGCCAGGCCGTCGCCGGATTCCTGCCGACGCCGGGCACCCTGCGCGAGTTGCTCGTGACCCCGGTGCGGGGGTGGGCCGAGCTGCTCACGACAGTGCCGCCGGCCGGCGACGCCGGCGCGCTGCTCGCCCTGCCGTTCTTCTGCGGGGTCGTCGCCGGCGCGATCGGCCACAGCGCGGCGCGCCGGCGGCCCGGTCCGGTCCTGCCGATGGTGGCACCGTTCGGGGTGCTCGCCCTCGGGATCCTGTGCGGCACCGGCCGACCGGTGTCGCTGCTCGTGCTCGGCGCCGGCGTCGCCGCCGTCGGGCTCGGCTGGATCGCCATGCGCCAGCGTCGCCGCGAGCCCGCCGTGCTCGCCGGCTCCCGGCAACGGCGTGGCTGGCCGGCCGCGCTGGCGATGCTGGTGGTCTGGTCGTCGCTCGGCTGGG
>JBEIFW010000077.1:0-15202 GCA_040382215.1 Acidimicrobiales bacterium | reverse complement strand
TCGTTGGGTGTGCTGTCGAATGCACAGCCGGGGGAGCGGATCACGTTCGTCTCGCCGCAGGAGGCCGGGCTCCTGCCCGGTACTGCCGATGGGGCGGGGAACCTGACGCTGCGGTGGCAGTGCGTCTCTGCAGACAAAGGGAAGGTCTGGACCGTCACGGCCACGGGGCAGTCGTCGGGCCGTACGGGAACCTTCACCGTGACCGGAGGGTGAGCCGCCGGTCCGCACTACCTCGGTGCGGGGGCCCGCCGCCGGATGAGAAGCGCAGCGGGATCTCCCCGTACGAGCACGAACCACGCGCCGCCGAGGTACGTCAGCGCCAGCGTGAACAAGACCGCAGCATTGGCGAGCCAAGCGGCCGGATCGTGGTCCCACGAACCCGGGCAGGTCGGGCGCTCGGTCGAGGCGGTGCCCTGCGGCACACTGGTCGGTGTTGGGGCACCGGTCCGGCAACCGCGAAGGGACGGGAAGTCCGCCGTCGACGCCACGGCCGACAGCCCCCAGTAGGAACTCGTGGCCCAGCTCAGCTGCTGCAGGCCGGGTTGGTCGACCGGGAAGACCATCCCGGCCAACAGGAACTGGGCGAACAGCACGACCGGCAACACGGTCGTCGCCTTGTCGGGCGTGCTCACCACCGCCGAGATCAACAACCCGAGCGCCATCGCCGACAACCCGCACAGCGACACCCCCACGATGAGCTCGAGCCGGCCGTTCGCCAGCACCAGCGCATCGGTCGGGCCGTCCTGGCGTGCCGTGCCGACGACGACCAGCACGACCGACTGAGCGACGGTGATCACGCCCAACACGAGCGCTTTGGAGGCCAGATAGGCGCCGGCGGAGATGCCGAAGTTCTGTTCCCGGCGCAGGATCGACCGCTCCTTCACGATCTCCCGCACAGCATTCGACGCCCCGACGTAGATCGCAGCGAGCACCAGTGCCATGAGCACGTTTCCGGCTTCGGGTGCGATCCCGGCCTGTCGTGGCGGACGCAAGTGCCCCGACCCGAACACGGCGAGCATCAGCAATGCGATCACGGGCGCCTGCAGGCCGAGCACCAGGAGGCTCCGAGGATCGTTGACGAGTGTCCGCACGTACCTTCGGGCGAACAGCAGCACCTGCCCGCCCGGCGACGGCGCGGCCGGTGCCGCTGCTCGCAGCGGGGAGGCGCGAGCGGCACCGAGTCCGATCGAGGCCTGGAGTTCGCGAGCGAACGGGCTGGCCCGGTAGAGGGAGCGCAGGTGCGCCGGATCCGGATGGAGATCGGCGAGTTGGAACGCCTCGGCGAAATCGCGGCAGCCGGCATGATCCGGCAGGGCCATCGGCGGCCCGAAGAAGGTCGTGATCCCTCCCCGTGCCAAGAACAAGACCCGGTCGCACAGGTGCAGCGACTCCGTCGAGTGCGTCACCACGATGACGGTCCGACCACCATCGGCGAGATCGCGCAACAGTCGCATCACGCTTCGTTCGTTGCCGGGGTCGAGCCCCGAGGTGGGTTCGTCGAGGATCAACAACGAGGGCCGGGTGAGCAGTTCGAGGCCGACGCTGAGTCGCTTGCGTTGCCCGCCGGACAGCTTCGACACTGCGAGATCGTGCCGGTCGCTCAAGCCGAGCTCCGCCAACACCTCGCGGACCCGGGCGTCGCGTTCGGTGGCGGTGACGTCGGGAGAAAAGCGCAGGGTTGCTGCGTACCGAAGGGTCTGTCCGACGGTCAGCTGCGGATGGAGCACGTCGTCCTGGGGGACATAGCCGATCCGTTGGCGCAGTTCGCCGTAGTGGGCGTAGAGGTCCGTTCCGTCGTACAGCACGGCACCGCTCGTCGCCGGCTCCATCCCCGTGATCGCCTTGAGCAATGTCGACTTGCCCGACCCGCTGGTGCCGAGCACGGCAAGGAACGAACGCTCCGACAGCCAGAACGACACGTCGTCCAAGCGTCGTATCCCGTTCGTCTCGACCGTGAGGTGCTCGGCGGCGAACACGACGTCGCCACCAAGTTCCACCCGGCGCAGGTCGGTGCCGTCGAACCGGAACACCGTGTTCCCGACCGTCACCCGCTGGCCCGGCAGGATGACCCGCTCCTGTTCGACGCGGGCCCCGTCGACGAACGTGCCGTTGGCGCTTCCCAGATCACGGATCGACGAGCTGCCGTCCACCCGCATCTCGAGGGACGCATGGTGCCGTGAGACCAGGAGGTCGTCGACGATGCGGTGCCGGCAGTCCTCGTCGCGCCCGATGAGCGTGCGCGTCTGGGGCGGAGCGGCAGAGCCCGGGCTCGGACGGCTGGACCGCCGGTGGACGGTCTCGACGGCGACGTTCGCAGACGTACCCTGCGGGGTTTGGGCCGCGGTCGGGGCCTGGGCCGGGGTCGACGAGGTGGCTGCGGGTGTCGCCGGTGCGGCCGGTCGATCCCGGGTGCGGACGGCGCAGTGCAGCCGGGGCCCACCGTCGCTGCCGGCAAGCTCGATCAGCGATCCGTCCCGCAGCACGGCACGCCCGGCCGGTCGACCGTCGACCACGGTGCCGTTGAGGCTGTCGAGATCGTCGAGCACCCACTCGCCGCCGGCCCACGACACCCGGGCGTGACGTCCGCTCACCTCGGGTGCATCGACCCGTAGATCGCAGGTGGCCGCCCGCCCGATCGTGATCACCATGCCGGGTCGAACGACGAACGGTGCACCTGCGCCGACGCGGATGATCAGTTCGGCCTCGGCCACCGCCGGACGGTACGCCCGGGCAGGTGGGTAGGAAATGGGGACCAGTCCCCGGGGAGGGTCCGCTCGGGTTGTGATGCGAACGTGTGTTCTGTATGCTTGGCCCGTGCTCGACCTGGACGGTGCGTTGGCGGTGTTGCGTGGGGTGGACGCATCGGCGGTTGCGGGGGCGGATGCGGGGCGGGTGCACGAGTGGGGTCGGGCGTTGGCACGGGTGCGGGGGTGGGTCGAGGGGTTGGACGGGTTGTTGACGGCTCGGGCGGAGGGGTTGCGGGCGGCGGGTGGGCCGATCGATGGTCGGTCGTTCCAGCGTGAGCACGGCTCGCGTTCGGATCGGGGGGCGCGCGCAGCGGTGGAGCGGGCGGGGTTGTTGGCCGAGGTGCCGGAGTTGGCGGCGGTGGTGGAGTCGGGGCGGGTCGGGGTCGCGCATGCGGATGCGGTGGCGCGGGCCGTGTCGGGGGTGGAGCCGGGGGTGCGGGGCCGGATGCTCGGGCAGGGGTCGTGGTTGGCTCGGGAGGCGGGGATGCGGACGCCGGAGCAGTTGGAGCGGATGGTCCGCCGGGAGGCGGAGTTGTTGTCCGTCGGCGAGGAGCCGGTGGAGCGCCTGGCGCGGCAGCGGGAGCGTTCGGGCGTGCGCCGATGGGTGGATCGAGACGGGATGCATCATCTGCACGCGTCGCTCGACGCGGAGCGGGGGGCGCGGGTGTTCCGGGCGTTGGATGTGGCGGTGGAGGCAGCGTTCCATCGGGCGCATCCCGAGGTGTCGGGTCGGGCGCCGTCGGCGGGGGTGGTGAACGAGCGGTTGGCGGCCGAGGCGTTGGTGGAGCTGGTGACTGCGGCGGGGGGCTCCGGCGGGCAGGGCACGGAGTTGGTGGTGTTGATCGACGAGGAGAGTCTGCGTTCGGGTCTCGAGCGGCTCGATTCGGTGGCGGAGACGTCGTCGGGGGTGTCGTTGCCGGTGGCGGCGGTGCGCCGGTTGCTGTGCGACGCGACCGTGTTCCCGGTGGTGCTGGGCGGGGACGGGTGTGTGCTCGATGCAGGTGCGGGGCGCCGGTTGGCGTCGAGAGAGCAGCGGCGGTCGTTGCGGGCGATGTACCGGACGTGCGCAGTGCCGGGGTGCACGGTCGGGTTCGACCGATGTCAGATCCATCATCTGGCCCCGTGGAAGCTGCATCAGCGCACGGTGCTCGCGGAGTTGTGCCCGTTGTGCAGCGAGCATCACGACCGGGTGCATCACGGAGGCTGGGCGTTGGAGCTCGACGTGCATCGCAACGCGACCTGGCGTGCGCCCGGTGGCGAGGTCGTGGCCCGTGAGGCGTTCGAGCCGCTCGGCCCGTGTGCCACCCGCCGAGCCCGGCATCCCCGGCCCGACCCGATCATCGAGCACACCCGCCGACGCCTCAACGAACTCGTGCGCCGGGAATAGGGGCGAGCGGTCGGCGGGTTCAGCCGGCGGCGGGCAGGCGGGGCCCGCCGATGCGCAGATCGCCCCGCCGGCGGGTCACCCCGCGGGCGTCGAGCTCGGCGGCGAGCGGCAGCGCGAACTTCCGGGTCGCCCCGACGGCGTCGCGGAACTCCGCCATCGTGTAGCCGTCGGGCTGCGCGGCCAGCAGGCGGGCCGCCACCCGGGCCGCTTCGTCGACGGCGGCCGGGTGGAACCAGATCCCGTCGCGTTCCACCACGAGGCCCCGCTGGATCAGCGCCCGCAACTCGGCCCGGTCCACCCCGTCGGCGGCCGGGGGTGCGAACCCACCGGCGGCGAGCGCAGCGACGAACGGATGGTCGGCCAGCGGGTCGCGCACCTCGGCCACCCGGGCCCGGCCGGCGATCACCTCGATCCCGGGCAGGTCACCCAATACCGCCCGGCGGCGATCGTCGAGCGTCGCCACGTCGAGGCCCAACGGCCCAGCCGCCGCCACGGCCGCCGCCACCTCGGCGGCCAGTGCCTCGACCACGCCGGGCGCCGTCACCCAGGCCCCGACCGTCGCCGGCCGCTGTTCGCCGGTCATCGCCTCCAACTCGTCGGCCCGCACCCAGCCCCGCTCGGCGATCACCCGCTCCACGGAGCGGTCCGGGGCCGCCTTCGACGCCGGCAGCACCGGGGCCACGTCGAGCACCTCGACCCCGCCCACCGTCTCGTTGCGTCCCGACTCCCGCAGCACCAACCGGTCGCCGGGCAGCAGCGGCAACGGCGTCGCCACCTGGACCCGTACCAGGCCCTCGTCGCCGGGCAGGATCGTCCCGGTCCCGCCCCGGCCGAGCACGCGCACCTTCACGGGGAACTCGCCCGAGCCGGCGTAGGCCACGTACGCCCCCCGGCGGCTCACCTCGTGATCGAGCGCCTCGAGCACCCGCAGCCGGGCGTCGAACCGCGTCGTCGGCCGCCACCGCCCCGGCTCCACCACGGCGTCGCCGCGCACCACCTCGGTGTGGTCGACCCCGGCCAGGTTCAGCGCCACCCGGTTGCCGGGCCCGATCACGTCGTGGGCCCGCCCCAGGCTCTGGATCCCGCGGACCCGCACCGGCAACGCCCGTGGGCCGACGACCAGCTGATCACCGACGGCGACGCGGCCCCCCGCCAGCGTCCCGGTCACCACCGTGCCCGAGCCCTTCGCCGCGAACACCCGGTCGACCCACAGCCGGGGGCGGCCCCGGTCGAGCGCGGTCGGTGTCGACGCAACCAACGTGTCGAGCGCGGCCCGCAACTCGTCGAGCCCGAGCCCGGCCGTCGCCGCCACCGGCACGATCGGCTGCCCCTCGAGGAACGTGCCGGCCACATGGTCGGCCACCTCCATCGCGGCCAACTCGGCCCACTCCGTGTCGACCGCGTCGATCTTGGTCAGCGCCACGATCCCGTGGCGCACCCCGACCAGCTCGAGGATGCGCAGGTGCTCCTCGGACTGCGGCTTCCATCCCTCCGTCGCCGCCACCACGAACAGGCAGGCATCGACGGCGCCCACCCCGGCCAGCATGTTCTTCAGGAAGCGCACGTGCCCGGGCACATCGACGAACGACACGCCCTCCCCGGACGGCAGGGTCGCATGGGCGAACCCGAGGTCGATGGTGAGACCCCGGCGCTTCTCCTCCGCGAAGCGGTCCGGGTCGGTGCCCGTGAGCGCCAGCACGAGCGAGCTCTTGCCGTGGTCGACGTGGCCGGCGGTGGCGACGACGTGCATCGCTCAGCCCTCTGCGGCCACGGGGATCGCCCCGATTTCGACCGCCGCCTCGAGAGCCGCACGGTCCCGGACCGTCTGCTCGGCGTAGGCCGTTGCGAAGGCAACCATAGCGTCGTCGAACGCCGTCGACCGGCCGAGGTAGCCGGCGATGGCGGCTGCGTCACCGCAGCGCGCGTGTGCGCGGGCGAGCGCCCAGCCGCAGCCCGCCGCGTAGGTGGCCAGCGCACCCGGGCGCAACGTGGCGACGTCGACGGAACCCTTGGCGTCCCAGAGCTGGCGCACGTAGTACTCGACGCCGTCGAGCGGGTTCGTGGTCCAGCCGAGCAGCACGTCGCTCGTCGCCTGCAAGAGACGCTGACCCTCCACCACCCGGCGGCCCTGATGCTCGACGGGGCTCGGCCATCCGGCCGCGGCCGGTGCCGACACCCCGGCTTCCTTCACCTGCAGGAACAGCGGACCCCCGTTGGGGCCCTGGAACAACGCGATCCAGCATCGGGTGCCCACACTGCCCACGCCGACGACCTTGCGGGCGAGATCCACGAGCCGGTACCGGTCGAACAGGTCCTGGCGGTCCGTGCCCAACGTGCCTCGGTACCCCTCGACCATTCCGGCCAGCGCATCGCCGGGGAAGTCCTCCACCCGGGTGACGAGCGGAGGATCGGGCACGATGCGACGCCGCCCGTCGACCACTTCGGTCAGCTTCGATAGCGCCCGGTGGTGCGAGCGCGCCCCCGCTTTGTCGAGCACCTGCTGGGCGGTCCGCCGGTCGGAGGGCGCCACGAGGTCCCGCAACTCCTCGGCATCGAGCCGGGCGTACCAGACCTCGAGCTGGTTCATCGCGGCGTAGCGGTCGATCCAGGTGCGGTAGGCCGCCGCCGTGGCCCGGGCCGCCGTCGTGGCCTGCTTGTCACCGAATCCATTGTCCTGCGCGGCCAGCACCACGCTGGTCACCAGGCGCCGTACGTCCCAGTCGAACGGTCCCGGACCGGTCTCGTCGAAGTCGTTGAGGTCGAACACCAGGCTCCGCTCCGGGCTGGCGAACACCCCGAAGTTGGCGAGGTGGGCATCGCCGCACAGCTGCACGGCGATCCCCGAGGTCGGGCACGCGGCCAGGTCGAGGGCCATCAGGCGCGCCGCGCCCCGGAAGAACGCGAACGGCGAGGCCAGCATCCGGCGGTATCGGATCGGGACGAGCTCGGGCACCCGGGTGCGGCACGACTCGACGAGGACCTCGACCGGGTCGGGCCGGTCGGACGAGGGGCTCCATGCGGCGTGGGCGCGGCGGGGTACCTCGGTGCGCCGGGCCCGGCCCGCGGTGCGTCGCTCCTCGGGTGGCGGCACGGGTGCACCGAGGACCGCCGGTGCCGCCATCGCCCACGACGCGGTCACGCCGCCCCCACCGCCGTCCGCAACGCAGCGGCCAGCACGGCGTCGTCGGCCGGATCGACCGTGCGCAGGTCGCAGATCGTTCGACCGTCGGTCACCCGGGCGATCACGGGTGGCGCCATGGCCCGCAAGGCCTCGAGGTGATCGCCGTCGACGGCCACCCCGATCGAGGGGATCGTCGTGCCCGGCAGGCTGCCCGCACCCGGCAGCGCCTCGGTGGCGATCACCGTGCCCACGCAGAGCGCCTCGGCCCGGGTCCGCAGGACCGTCACCCGCGCGGTCGCCATGCGCCAGAACGGGATCGTGCGATGCGCGTCCCGGCGAAGATAGGCCAGGGTGACGTCCTGGAGCGCGGCCAGCACCAGCCCGCCGGGGCGCAGCGCCCGGGCCAGGGGATGGCGACCGCACGCCGCGACCAGGTCGGCACGTCCGGCGATGATCCCGGCCTGGGGGCCACCGAGAAGCTTGTCGCCCGAGAAGGTGACGAGCGAGGCGCCGGCGGCGAGCGTCTGGCGGGCGGCGGGTTCTCCGGCCAGCCACGCCGGCGGCCCGTCGGGCAGCCACGGGCAGGCGGCGTCGAGCAGGCCCGAGCCGATGTCGGCGACGACCGGCACCCCGATCGGGGCCAGGTCGGCGACCGAGGCCTCCTCGGTGAAGCCCTCGATCCGGAAGTTCGACGGGTGCACCTTCAGCAGCAGGGCAACATCCGCGCCGATCGCCTCGACCGCCCGCCGGTAGTCCGCGGCCCGGGTGCGGTTCGTCGTGCCGACGTCGACCAACCGGGCGCCGGAAGCCGCCATCACCTCGGGCACGCGGAACCCGCCGCCGATCTCGACCGCCTCCCCCCGGCTCACGGCCACCTGGCGGCCGGCGGCGAGCGCGGCGAGCACCAGCAGCACGGCGGCGGCATTGTTGTTGACGACCATCGCCGCCTCGGCCCCGCAGGCCCGGGCCAGCAGGCGCCCGACGTGTGACTGGCGCGACCCCCGCCGGCCGCTCACCAGGTCGAACTCGAGGTTGGTGGCCGTCGCCGGCACCGCAACGGCCAGGGGTGCCCGGCCGAGGTTGGTGTGGGCGATGACGCCGGTCGCATTGACCACCGGCTGCAGCAGCGACCGCTGCAGGTCGTCGACCAACCCGGCGGCCCGGGCGGCGGCCTCGCCCGGCGCGTCGGCGATCGCCGCCCGGGCGACGTCGACGAGCAACGGGTGGGGCAGCCCGCTGGCCGCCAGCGAGCGGGCGAGCGCGTCCACGGACGGGGGACGGGCGGGCCGATCGGTCACATCCTCGATGCTCGCGCGTCGGGTCGGGCCCGGCCGGTCGTAGCGTGGTCGACTGTGGGCACCTTGCTGGTCGTGTTCGTCCTCGGTCCACTGCTCGAGCTCTACGTGCTCGTCCAGGCGGCCCAGGCCGTCGGCGTGCTCCCGGCGCTCGCGATCCTGGCCCTCGTGAGCGTGGTCGGCGCAGCGCTCGTGAAGCGGCAGGGCATTGCGGCCCTTGGCCGCGTGCGGGCCGCACTGGCGACGGGGACCGTGCCCGACGACGAGCTCGCCGACGGGTTCCTGCTCCTGGTCGCCGGAGCGCTCCTGATCGTGCCCGGCTTCGTCACCGACGCGGTCGGCCTCGCGCTGCTGCTCCCGCCCGTGCGCCGGCTCGCCCGCCGCCTCGCGGCGCGCCGGTGGGGTCGGCGCCGCCGTGTCCGCGTCGTGCGGGTCGACACTGCCACCCGGGTCCGTACGGTCATCGACGTCGACCGCCAGACCGCGCCCGTGCGCCGGCCCGAGTTGGAGCGGTGACGGACCCGGCCCCCGTCGGGCTCCCGGCCGAGGAGCCCGCGCTCGCCGCCGTGGTCGCCGACCTCGTGCTGGTCGTCGACGGCGCGGGCGTGGTCCGGTCGGTGGACGGTCGCCACCCCGCCGTCGGCGGGCCCCTGGCGCACGCCCGACCAGGCGATCCGCTCGCTGCGGTGGCCGTGAGCGCCGTGGCGGCCGCCCCGGTCCTGTCCGAAGTGGCGCAGGTGCTCGCCGAACCGTCTGCGACCTCGGCGTTCATGGCCGTCGACCTCGCCGGCCCCGGGACGTGGACCGACGTGGCCGTGCACCCCTTCGGCGACGGGGCCGTCATCGTGGCCAACGACGCCACCGCCGTGCAGGCCGAGTTGGCCCGGCTGGGCCGTCTCGCCGATCTGCTGACAGGGCCCTTCACCGGCCTCGGCGGTCGAATGGCGTTCACCGAGCAGGTCGACGCCGTGCTCACCCGAGCCGGCGCAGTGCGCGCGAGCGTCGGCGTGGTCGTCGCCCACCTCGACCGGTTCCGCCCGGTCGGGCTCGCCCACGGGTGGCGAGGGCGGGCCGAGGTGCTCGCCGTGCTGGCCGACCGACTCGGTGCGCTGCTCGGCGCGGGCTCGTCGCTCACCCAACCCAGCGACGATACGTTCGCGCTCACCGTGATCGACGGTGACGTGGCCGGGTTGGCCGAGGCGGTCCGGGCCGCGGTCTGTCGTCCCGTGTCGCTGCCCGCCGCAGCGGTCGTGGTGACGGCGAGCGTGGGGTACGCGTTGGGCTCGATCGGCGACGACCCGGAGCGGCTGGTCAACGATGCCGAACTCGCAGCCGTTGCGGCGGCGCTCGACGGTGGCGACCGGGTGTTCGGCGCCAGCGAAGATCGCCGCCAGCTGTCGCTGTGGCGCCACCAGCTCGAGCAGACCTTGCGCCAGGCACTGACCGAGGACGGGTTCCGGATCCTCTACCAACCGGAGATCGAGCTCGCCACCGGCCGGATCATCGGTGCCGAGGCGCTGCTGCGCTGGGAGCACGAACCCTGGCGAGATCGCTCCCCGGCCGAGGTCGTCGCCCTCGCCGAAGAGGTCGGCCTGATCGGTGTGCTCGGGGAGTGGGTGCTTCGGGCGGCCTGCGCCGACGCGGCGTCCTGGATGCTGTCGCCGGAAAACTCGCCGTACGTGGCCGTCAACGTGTCCGCCCTTCAGATGGCCGACCCTCGCTTCAGCGGCGTCGTCGCTGCGGCCCTTGCGGCGTCGGGTCTCGATCCCGGCCGGCTGTGTCTCGAACTCACCGAGACCGCGTCGTTCGAGGATCTCGACGCGCTGCGCGATCGGCTCGTCGAGATCAAGCGCCTCGGGGTTTCGATCGCGCTCGACGATTTCGGCGTCGGCTACGCCGGACTCGACCGCGTCTCGGTCCTCCCGGTCGACATGCTGAAACTCGACGCCCGCTTCGTCGCCGGCATGCACCGGGACCAGGCGCGTTTCGCAGTGGTCGAAGCCGCCGTCGCCCTGGCCCAACGGCTCGGCATACGCGTCATCGCCGAGGGGGTCGAAGGTCTCGTCGAGCAAGACACGCTCGCCCGCCTCGGCTACGACGCAGTGCAAGGGTACGCGGTGGGTGCACCGATGAGTTCCGACGAACTCGTCCGTGAACTCGCCCGCCCGGCCCGGCGGCGCGGCACGCGAGAGCGCTGACGCCCGCGCGCCGCCCGTGCTACTCGAACGAGGTGACGCAGACCTGGTCGCCCTGCGGGAGCGACGAGGCCAGTTCGGGTTCGGTGTCGCCGTAGAGGCTCGTGAGCATCCCTTTCACCATGCCCCGATCGACCGCACAGATCACCGGGTGCTCGATCGCGGTGTCGCCGAAGGGGCAGTGATTGTTCACGATCCGCAGCTGGTCACCCCGCCGCTCGGTGTGCGCGGCGAACCCGTGCGCCGTCATCGCATCGGCGACGGCGTGGAGCGCGGCCCTGAAGCTGCGTTGGCCGTTCGCGTGCTCGGCCGGCGCAAGCGAGGCGGCGAGCGCGAGCCCGTACTCGATGCCGACCTCCTCAGCCATGCGCTCGGCCGCCTCGCGCGGCAGCAGCGCGAGCGCCCGGTTCAGCAGGCGCAACACGAGATCGTCGGTCTTGACGGGCGCCTCCAGCGTGACCCGCTCGCCGACCGTGTAGTGCTTGGACGGCCGACCCGCCCCGCCGCCCTCGGCCCGGCTGATGGTGATCTCGAGGTAGCCCCCGGCGGCGAGCTTGTCGAGGTGGTGGCGGGCGACGTTGGGGTGCAGTCCGAACCGTTCGGCGACCTGCGCGGCGGTGACCCCGCCTTCGTGTTCGTGGGCGAACAGGTAGATGGCCCGCCGGGTCGGGTCGCCGAAGGCGTTGGTGATCGCCGACACCGTCGCTGTGAAATCCCGGGCGGGACGCTCACCCCGGGCCGGGTTGGACGCCGGCTTCTGGGTGGGTGCCGTCGGAGCCACGCCGGTATTCTACCTATCCGCGTAGTGGTAATCCGCTGCCCGTCCGGACGCCCGGACCGACCTTCGAGGAGCCCCCCATGGCCGTGACGCGCGAAGCGGTGATCGACGCGCTCCGACCCGTTCAGGACCCGGAACTTCGACGCTCGATCGTCGACTTGGGCATGCTGCGCAACGTCGCTGTGAACGGGGGCACGGTCGACGTGCTCGTGGCGCTCACCGTCGCCGGGTGCCCGCTGCGGGCCGAGATCACCAACCGGGTCACCACTGCTGTTCGGGCACTGCCGGGGGTGAGCGACGTCCGGCTCGAGTTCACGGTGATGACCGACACCGAACGTGAAGCGGTGCGACAGCTGCTCCACGGCGATCCCGGCGCGACCGCCGGATCGGTGCAGGCCCATGGGCATGCGCAGGGTCGTGCGATCCCGTTCGCCGACCCGGGGTCCAAGACCCGCCCGCTGCTGATCGCCTCGGGCAAGGGCGGCGTCGGCAAGTCGTCGGTGACCACGAACCTCGCGGTCGCCCTGGCCCAGCGGGGCCACTCCGTCGGGATCATCGATGCCGATGTCTACGGCTTTTCGATCCCGCGCATGCTCGGCGCCGACCGGGATCCGGTCGTCATCGACAACATGCTCGTCCCACCCGAGGCCTGGGGGGTGCGCTGCATCTCCATGGGGTACTTCGTGCCCGACGGTCAGGCGGTGATCTGGCGGGGGCCGATGCTGCACAAGGCGCTCGAGCAGTTCCTGTCCGACGTGTTCTGGGACGAGCCCGACTTCCTGCTCGTCGACATGCCGCCCGGGACGGGCGACATCGCGATCTCGCTCGCCCAGTACCTGCCCCGGGGTGAGGTGTACGTGGTGACCACGCCGCAGCCGGCCGCCCAGAAGGTGGCCCGGTTGTCGGCGGCCATGGCCGCCAAGGTCCACCTCGGGGTCAAGGGGATCATCGAGAACATGTCGTGGTTCACCGGCGACGATGGCAAGCGTTACGAGATCTTCGGCTCGGGCGGTGGCAAGGAACTCGCCGACGAACTCGGCGTGCCCCTGCTCGGCCAGATCCCGCTGCTGCTGCCGCTGCGTGAGGGTGGCGACACCGGCCGGCCGATCACGGCGGTCGCGCCCGACTCGGAGGTGGCCGGCGCGTTCCGCTCGATCGCGGAGGCGATCGCCGTCGACCTCGCCCCGAAGCGGCGATACTCGCCGGCGCTCAAGATCGTCTGACCGAGCCGACCGGAACCGGTCATCGGAACGGGACCGACAGCGGAACCCGGGGTGGAGACCTCTACCATGCACGGGCCCTCGCCCCACCCCAAGGAGCACACGACGTGGACGTTCGCATCGGTGTCACCCAGGCCCCCCGCGAGCTCGTGCTCGAGCTCGCCGACGACGCCGACCGCGAGGCGGTCAAGGCGCAGATCGACGCGGTGCTCGCCGACGACGACCGGGTGCTCTGGCTGACGGACCGCAAGGGCCGCAGCGTCGGAGTGCCGGCAAAGAAGATCGCGTATGTCGAGCTCGGCGCGCCCGACACCGAGCGCCGCATCGGATTCGGCGGCTAGGGCGCACGCCGTGGAGGGGCCCGGGCTGCTCGACCGGCGCCTCGTGTTCGTCACCGGCAAGGGTGGTGTTGGCAAGACCACGATCGCAGCCGGGCTGGGCCTGCTCGCCGCGCGTTCCGGCCGGCGCGTGCTCGTGTGCGAAGTCGATGCCACCGGCGCGCTCGCTGCGGCCTACGAGTGCGGTCCCTTGCGCTACGTCGCCCGCCCGGTCGCCGACGGACTGTGGGCTATGGCGATGGACACCGAGGACTCGCTGCGGGAGTACCTGAAGCTGCAGCTCCGGGTGCCCTTCGTCGCCCGGCTCGGGCCCCTGGCGAGAGCATTCGACTTCGTGGCGTCGGCGGCGCCCGGGGTGCGCGAGATCCTGACGATCGGAAAGCTGTGCTGGGAGGTTCGCGAGCGCCGCTACGACCTCGTCGTGGTGGACGCCGCTGCCTCCGGCCACATCGTCGGTCAGCTGTCCGCGCCGCGCGCGATCGCAGGGTTGGTGTCGGTCGGGCCGGTGCGGGACCAGACCCGCTGGATGCTCGACCTCCTCGAGGACCCGGCAACGACCGGGCTCGCCATCGTTACCACCTGCGCCGAGATGCCCGTCGCCGAAACCCTCGAACTCGCCGACCGGATCCGGCTGGAGACCGCCGTCGACCTCGCGGCCGTCGTCGTCAACCGGGTGCTGCCGGAGCTGTTCGGTCGAGACGAGGAGCGGGTGTTCGATGCGCTGCGGGCCCCGGCCGCCCGTTCGATCCTGCGGGACGCGCTCGGTCCCGGCAGCGACGACCTGCTCGATGCCGCCGGCTTCGCGGTGGGGACGCGCCGGGCCCGGGCCGTGCACGCCGCGACCCTGCTCACCGGTCTGCCTGTCGGCGTGCCGACGCTGTTCGTTCCCGAGCTGTTCGCCCGGCTCGACGGCCTTCGCCGCAGCGCGCTGGTCGCCGACCGGCTGGCCGAGGAGCTCTGAAGGTGGGGCTCGGGCCGCTGCTCACGTCACGGGAGATCGTCGTCACCTGCGGCGCCGGTGGTGTCGGGAAGACGACGACGGCCGCAGCGCTCGGCGCCGTCGCCGCCACCCGCCTCGGCGGGCGGGTGCTGGTCCTCACCGTCGACCCGGCCCGCCGGCTCGCCGACGCGCTCGGGCTCACCGGTCCGGGCGGAACCGGGCTGGGCAACACCGAGCGCCGTATCGACCCGTCGCTGTTCCAGGCCGCCGGAACCGAGCCCCGCGGCGAGCTGTGGGCCGCGATGCTCGACACGAAACAGAGCTGGGACGAGCTGATCACCCGGCACGCGCCCGATCCGTCGGTTCGGGCCGCGATCCTCGCGAATCCGTTGTACGACAACATCACCGGCAAGTTCGTGCAGAGCCACGACTACATCGCCATGGAACGGCTCCACGAGCTGCACGCGTCGGGCGACTGGGACCTGATCGTCGTCGACACCCCGCCGGCGCGCCATGCGCTGGACTTCCTCGACGCGCCCGCCCGGATGACGGAGTTCTTCGGCAGCCGCCTGCTGCGGTGGTTGACCGTGCCGTATCGCTCGAAGCTCTTCGCTGCGGCGTCGCGCCCCTTCTACGACGTCGCCGACCGGATCCTCGGGTCGAGCTTCCTGCACGACATCGCCGAGTTCTTTCTGCTGTTCCAGACCATGGAGCGCGGGTTCGTCGCCCGGGCCGCCGAGGTGACCCGGGTGCTGTCGGACCGGCGAACGAGCTTCGTCGTCGTGTCGACGCTCGAGACCGGACCGCTCGGTGAAGCCCGGTACTTCCTCGATGCGCTCGACCGGCGCGGGCTGGCGCTCGGCGGCGTCGTGCTCAACCAAGCCCTTCCCGCCGTGCTGCTCGACCCGTCCGCGCGCACGGCGGCCGACCGCTTGCATGCCGATCCCGCCACCGTCGCCCATCGCCTCGCAGGGATCGGCGAGCTCGCCCCGCCGTCCGATCCGATCGCGCTCGCCCGGGTGCTGTCGGAGATCGCGGAGAGCTTCGTGAACCTCTCCCTGGTGGCCACCAGGGAGGCCGAACTCGCCGCCGAACTGCGCGTCGACGCCCCCACGGTGCTGGTGCCCTCGCTGCCGGGCGACGTGGCCGATCTCACGGGGCTGCTCGCCGTCGGCGACCGC
>JBEIFW010000076.1:0-15367 GCA_040382215.1 Acidimicrobiales bacterium | reverse complement strand
GGCGTCGAGGCGCACGACCACCAGCGGGCCGTCGCTCGACGGCATACGTCCGGCTGCTGTGGCCACACGCTCGGCGACGGCACCGGTGTGGACGAGCCTGCTGCGGTGGCTGGTGACCCGGGGTCGAACCGTGCCGGACGCGGGCAACCAGTCGTCCCACGGCAGCGCCCGGCAACGGCGTTCCAGCTCCGGGAACGACGAGGCCGCGAACGACGCCGTCGTGACGAGCACCCGGGTGGCCGTGGCCAGATGGAGGTTGCAGGCATAGAGCTGGCGTGTGGTCATCGACGCCGCGAGCGCCCCGCGACCGGCCGAACGCGCGCGCACGCCGAGGGCCTGGAGCTCGCCTGTGACGAGGTGCTCGAATCCGGGCACGCACACGACGACCGCAGCGTGGCGGGTCGGTGGCCGCGGCATGGCGGCCACAGTACGGTCGAACCCGGTATCGCACCGAGGGGGACCCATGAGCGAGGACATCAAGGACGCAAACGCGCTGTTCGACCTGACCGGCAAGGTCGCCGTCATCACCGGGGGCAGTCGGGGGCTCGGCCGGCAGATGGCGCTGCACTTCGCCAAGGCCGGCGCCGACGTCGTCATCGCAAGCCGCAAGCTCGACGCGTGCGAGGAGGTCGCCGGGGAGGTCCGTTCGCTCGGCCGCCGGGCGCTCGCCGTCGCCGCACACTCGGGGAAGTGGGAGGACATGGACCGTCTCGCCGACACCGCACGCGACGAGTTCGGTCACATCGACGTCCTCGTCAACAACGCCGGGATGTCGCCGCTCTACCCGACCCTCGAGGGGATCAGCGAAGAGCTCTACGACAAGGTGTTGTCGGTGAACCTCAAAGGGCCCTTCCGACTCTCTGCGCTCGTGGGCAGCCGGATGGTCGCCGAGGGCCGGCGGGGCTCGATCATCAACGTGTCGTCGACGGCGTCGCTTCGCCCCTCCCCGACCGAGCTCACCTACTCGGCGGCCAAGGCCGGGGTGAACATGCTGACGATGGGCTTCGCTGCGGCGTTTGGACCGCTGGTGCGGGTGAACTGCATCGTGCCGGGCCCGTTCCTCACCGACATCGCCAAGGCCTGGGACCTCGAGGCGTTCAACGCCCGCGCCCAACAGACCATCCCGCTCAAGCGCGGCGGCGAGCCGGAGGAGATCGTCGGGCTCGCCCTCTACCTGGCCAGCGACGCGTCCAGCTACACGACCGGCGCGCTGTTCCGCGTCGACGGTGGGTCCTGGTAGCCGGGACCATCGCCCCTGGGAGACCGGACCCGGCTCGGGCGACGATGCCGCCGAGGGCCACCGACGGCGTGGCTGGTTCGGAGGTGTTCGATGGCAGCCGATGCCCGTGACTGGTTGCGCACGGCGCGCCGAAGCTGGGAGACGCAACGGGCCGAGCTCGTCGCCGACGGCCTGATCGGGTCGAACGAGCGCGAGACCACCGGGGAGCTCGATCACGGCGGGCAGCACCCGGCCGACATCGGCAGCGAGCTCCTCGAACGCGAGATCGACCTGTCCCTGCTCGCCGAGGCCGACGAGATCCTCGCCGAGATCGGCGACGCCGAGCGTCGCCTTGCGATCGGCACCTACGGGCGGTGCGAGACGTGCCACGAACCGATACCCCTGGAGCGGCTCGAGGCGATTCCGTGGGCCCGGCGGTGCGTGACCCACCAGACGCCCCTCGAACGGTACGAAGCAGTCTGATCGACCGGAGCCCCGGCGGCGTCGCTAGGGTCCGGCCATGCTGCTCGACTCGCTCGCCGTCGACGCCGAGGCCTTCGCCGCCCGCACCGGATGGGAGGCCAAGCCCGAAGGGTTGTGCCGGGGCGAGGTCTGTGTCCCTGCACCCGGCGCCGTCCGGGCCGACGGCCATCTGGACGTGACGATCGTCGCCGAGCGGCTAGGGATGCCGCTCGTTCACGACGACGTATACGGGCTGTGGGCGCTGGGGCCGGCAGCCGGCGGCCGGACGCTCGCAAGCGCGGACGCCCCGGAGCTCACCCTTCCTCTGGTGGATGGTTCGGGTTCGTGGTCACTCTCCTCGATGCGGGGACGGCGAACGATCCTCGTCGCCTGGGCGAGTTGGTGAGGCTGCCGCCAGAGCCTGCCCGTGTGGCAGGCACTCCACGCCGAGATCGCCCCTCGGGGTGGCGCCGTCGTCACCGTTGCGCTCGACGTCCTCGCCGACCGAGCTGCACCGTGGGTGGAGGCGGCAGCGCCGAGCCATCCGTCGGTGCTCGACGCCAGCCACCTCACCGACGAACTGCTCGGATTCGTCAACGTCCCGATGGCCGTCTGGGTCGATGAGCACGGGCGCATCGTGCGCCCGGCCGAGCGGGCCTCCATCGATCCCCCGCCACCGGACGCCCCCCTGCCCGAGGGGTTACCGGAACGGCTCGGCCGGATGATGGTCGAGGTCCGCAAGATCCCCCGGGACGGCCCGGTCTACCGCGCGGCGATCCTCGACTGGGTCGCTCGGGGCGCCGACAGCCCGTACGCCTTGAGCCCCGACACGGTCGTGGCACGCAGCGCCGAGCGCCCCGAAGCCCACGCCCGGGCGGCTGCATGCTTCGAGCTCGGTCATGCGCTGTTCCAGCGGGGCGGGACCGAGGCCGCAGCACCCTGGTGGCGCGAGGCGCATCGGTCGCACCCGGAGAACTGGACCTACAAGCGTCAGGCCTGGACGCTCGTCACCACCACCGACGGTCAACCGAGCGACCTGATCCAAGGCCCCAACGACGTCTACGAGGGCAACTGGCTCGACGACGTCGTGGCCGGGGGCGGAGGCGACCGGTACTACCCGGAGCGCGTCCTTTGAGCGGTCCGCACCGACGCCCGCCGGTAGCGTGACGGCCATGGAGCTCCTGCGCTGGGATGCTGAACCCGAGTTGCGCACCCCGTCGCTCGTCGTCGCCTTCACCGGCTGGAACGACGCGGCGGACGCGGCCTCCCAGGCCGTGCGCACGCTCATCGACGCGTGGGGGGCGCGCCGCATCGCGGCCATCGACCCGGAGGAGTTCTTCGAGTTCCAGGCAACTCGCCCCCACGTCCGACTCGTGGACGGCACCACCCGGGAGATCGTGTGGCCCGCCAACGAACTGTGGGCAGCAAACGCGCCGCACGGTGACGTCCTGCTCCTGCTCGGCACCGAACCCCAACTGAAGTGGCGGACGTTCTGCGGGCTGATCACCGGCGTCGCCGAGCGGTACCGCAGCCCGCTCATGCTCACTCTCGGCGCCCTCCTCGCCGACGTGCCCCACTCGCGGCCGGTGTCCATCATCGGGACGGCATCGGACCAGACGCTCATCGATCGCTACGGGCTGCAACGATCGCGCTACGAGGGTCCCACCGGAATCGTCGGGGTGCTCCACGACGCCTGCACCCGTGCCGGGCTGGCGTCTGCGTCGCTCTGGGCCGCCACGCCCGCCTACGCGCCTGGAACAGCGTCACCGAAGGCGGCACTCGCCTTGATCCGGCGCAGCCTCGGCATCCTCGGAGCCACTGCCGACCTTCGCTCGCTCGAGGAGTCGGCCCGCCGCTACGAAGCCGAACTCGACGCGCACGTGGCCGACGACGACGACCTCGTCGGCTACGTGCGCCGCCTCGAATCCGCGACCGACTCCGACGGCGACGACGCGAGCGCCACGGCCGAGCCCGTCGCTGCGGACGAACGGTCCGCTGAGCAACTGCTCGAGGAACTCGAACAGTTCCTGCGCGACCAGGACGGCGGCCGCTGACGACATGACCGAACGTGTCCCGGCCTGCATCTGGCCCGTCACGCCGGAGGTGATCGTCGCCCTCGACGACCATCTCGGCGATCCGGACGACGCCTACGTCAACGGCGCCCAGGTGTGGATACGTGACAACGGACCCGGTGGGGCTCGACTGGAATGGCGCCTCCACCCCGTCCCCGGTTTCCTCCGGCCGGCCGGGGTCGGCGTGCACGACCTCTGGGACGCAGTCGTGTACGCGTTCCGTGTCGGTGAGGAGCCCCCGGCCGATCCGGTGTCGTTGTGGGACGGGCTCGAGGCGTTCCCCGGTTTCGGCGACGAGGTGGAACCGGTGCCGCTCGCTGCGACGTGCACGGCGGTGCTCGGCGTGGCTCCCGAAGCCTTCGGCGTCGTCGACCACGACCGGATCGGTGACGAATGGGAGCGCACCGGCGGCGCCTTTTCGGTGCTGGCTGCGCTGCGCGCCCAGCTCGCCGGCTGACGCCGACGCCGCCGTCGGCGGAGTTCAGTGCGTGTGACCGCGCCAGATGGGGGCGCGCACCCCGTCGAACGCGACCGGCAGCGGCTCGCCCCGGATGGCGGCAAGGGCCAAGGGGAGCCATGCACCCGATCCGGCCAAAGGGGTCGGCAGGTCGTCGGCGCCGAAGAACCCGACGCCGCTCGTCTCCATCGGGTGCGCCTGCAACGACCCGCCCGTGGCCCGACACTGGAACAACAGCAGGTACATCCCGAACCGGGTGAACCCCATCCGCAAGCCGTCCATCACGGCGAGGAGACGAACCGGCTCGCACTCGATGCCAGTCTCCTCCTCGACCTCCTTCACGGCGACCTCCGCTGCCGAGTAGCCCACGTCGGCCCAACCGGTCGGGTACAGCCACACCCCGGAGTCGGCCCGACGCACCAGCAGCAGCTCGCCGGCATCGTTCCCGACGACTGCGCCGACGGCCACCTTGGGGGTGACGTATCCGGGCACGCCCTCGCCCACGGAGTCCATCCACTCCTGGACGAAATGGTCCTGTTCCCGGCGGACTTCGAGCGCGTCGTCGGCCGCCGCCTTGATGTCGGCCGCGATCTTGAGCACTTCTTCGTAGCGCTCCCGTTCGTAGAGCACCTGGGTGAAGCTCATGCCGGTACGGGCGATGCCGGCGAGCGCCTCGCTCCAGCGGATCAGGTCCCGGGTGAAGTCCGTCGGCTCGGCGTCGGCCATGGCCCGGGACGGTAGCGGGCCATCCGGGTCAGAGCAGGAGCGACAGCAGGACCACCGGCTCGGAAAACCCCTTGAGCTGCCGACGCCCGGCGGGCTCGAACCGCCGGCCGGGAACATCGGCGGCCAACTCCGGCGTGACCAGTACCTCTCCGGGCACCGCCTGGTCGGCGATCCGGCTGGCCAGGTTCACGACCGGCCCGTAGTAGTCGCCGCCTCGGGCCAGCAGCCCACCGAACGCAATCCCGCCCCGCGGTACGGCGCCCGAGGACGAGAACCCCTCGACGAGCGCAAGGCCGGCGGCGCACGCTGCATCCGGGTCGACTGCGACGAACATCACCTCGTCGCCGATGAGCTTCACGACCCGGGCGTGGTGGTCCGCTGTGAGGTCGTAGGCCTGGCGCTCGACCTCCCGCACGAGCCGGTCGAGTTCGTCGACGGAGGCCGATGCCGACCAGGAGGTGAAACCGACGAGGTCGACGAACCCGACCGCCAGCTGGAGCAATCCGTCGTCGCGCTCGGCCCGCGCCGTGGAGGCCCGATCGATCGCGAGCTCCATGTGCAGGCGCAACATGCCGTCCATCGCACGGGTGACCTCGTCGATGAGGGCCACCGCTGCATCGCTCTTGCGGTTCAGCTCGTCGAGCGAACCTCCACGTGCGAGATGTGGCGCTTCGACGTCGACGAGGAACAGCGTGTTCGCAGCGTCGGCCACCCGGGCCAGCGACGAGCCGAGCACGCGGGTGAAGTGCAGCACCTCGGCACGCGAGAACAACCCTTCGGCACGGCCGAACAGCGCGAACAGGTGCACGTCGCCCTCGCTGTACACCGGCACGTCGGGTGCCACCGGTGGCAGGCCCGCCGCCCGGCGGATCTCCTCGAACAGCGTCGGGTCGAGACCTGTGCGCCGCTGCACCTCCACAGCGCTGGCCCGAGGGCCCGGTCGGAGCAGTTGCAGGCGTTCCGGCAGCGTGTCGTCGACACCCTGCGAGGCCATCACTCGGCCCAGGTGTCGGCCAGGACGGCGTGGGCGATCAGGCGCTGCGCCGTCGATCCGACCGGATGGCACGCGGCGAGGATCAGCGTCGCCGGATTGCCCGGTCGGTTGTCGATGACCGAGAAGTCGCCTTCCCAGACGATGGACATCCCGTCGACGACGTAGCGGTAGGTGGTGTCGTCGAAGACGAGGTCGATCGTGTCGCCGACGGCGAGCGCGTCGAGGTACCGGAACGGCCGGGTGTCCTCGGTCCGGTGCCCGAAGATCGCAACCTGCCCGAGCTGACCGGGCTGGGCGGTTCCGGGCCAGTACCCGGGCCCGTACGACAGGGTGGACAGGTCGACGTTGCCGTACAGCGGCACGTTGAGACCGAGCTTCGGCACGATCAGCCGGCCGGGGAACGCCGGCATCGGGGGGTCCGGGTTGACGAACGGGACGTACTTCGGCGTCTGGGGGGTTCCCGTGAAGTACCCGGTCACGTCGGCGATCAGGTGGGCACCGTTCTGCGTGAACAGCGACACGCCTCGTGTGCTCACCGGACTGATCACATGGTTGGGGATCGTCTGACGGGCCCGCTCGGCGTTGAGGTTGGAGGCAAAGGGCCGATCGCCACCGGAGGCCCACGCCGTGAAGAACCCGGGAGCCTTGCTGCTCACGACGGTTGCGTTCATCACCACGGCCGACATCGACGTCGGCAGCGATGCCCTGCCCGCCAGCGGCACCTCGACCGTCCAGCCGCCGAAGAGCTTCACCTTGGGACCCAACGGGTTCAATGCCCCCGATTCACGCGTGTCGAGCAGACGGGTCGGCGTCACCGGAACGAACAGTCCGTTGGACGACGCCGGCGCCGAGGTGCCGGTGAACCAACCCGCCACGTCGACCACGACGTGGCCGCCGATCTGGGCGAAGATGTCGATGCCCGACGGTGTGACCGGCACGATCACCTGGTTCGGGATGAGTTGGCCGGTCACCGTGTTCAGGTTGGAGGTGCCGGGTCGGCCCGTGCCGGCCGGGTACACCGTCCAGTAGCCGGGTCCTGTGGCATCGACGACGGTCACGTTGAGCACGGCGGCCGTGGCGTCGCTCGGCACCCCCGCCGACGCGAGCGACACCCGGATCGTCTCGAACGTCGTGAGCGGGCCGCGCACCTCCCGACTGTCGTAGACGCGCTGGGGCCCGACCGGGACGAACCGACCCGAGGTGACGGGGCCACCAGCGGGGACGAAATAGCCGAAAACGTCGGCCAGCAGGTGGACCGATCGTTGGGCGAACAGCGACACCCGGCCGCCCTGTCCGATCGGCACCGTGACCAGGTTGGGGATGGTCTGTCCAGCTCCGGCAAGGTTCAGGCTGGACACGAACGGGCGCTCGGGACCGGCGGGGTACACGGTGACGAATCCGGGCGCCGTCGACTCCGTGGCCGTCACGTTCAGCACCACTGCGGTGGCTTCGGCCGGGACGTTGCCCCGCCCGGTGACCTGGACGGTCACGGTGCTGAGATCGCCGGGCTTACCGGGGGGCTCGGCCCCGAGCCCGATGCGGGTGTCGAGCAGACGTTCCGGTGCGACCGGCACGAACCGCGCCGGCACCGAGCTGGCAGCCGCCGGCGCGGCCTTCAGGGTCGTCACCGTCACCGTCGCCACCGCAGAGAACGCGGCGAGGAGGGGCATCACGGCAAGTGCTCGCACCGCTGGTCGTAGGCACCTCATCACAATCGTCCCTCGGCCCTTCGTCGTCCCAGCACGGTCGAAGCCTTCCAAGCCCCCCAGACGATGCCCGCCTCGTGCACCTCGTCGCCGAGGTCGCGCCAGGAGGCCGGGGCCAGGCCGTAGACGTCGTCGGCAAACGTGCTCTCGAGGAAATCGTCCCGCACCACCGGGGGGACGCCGGCACGCTGCAGCACCTCGGTCGGGTATCGGACCGCAGTGCGGATCACCCCGAGCGGGTTCGTCCGCTGCTCGTCGACGTCCTGGGCCAGCAGCGAACGCAAGCGGGCGCCGACCTCCTCACGGGCCCGCTCCCCCGCCGCCCGGGCGTCGTCGAGCCAACCCGACTCGAGTGTTCCGGTCCAGGAGCTTGCCCTCGACTCGACCGCTCGGACCACCCAGCCCGCAAGGGCCGCGTCCACGGCCTCGGAAAGCATGTCGGCCGGCGATGTCGACATGCCGTCACCCTATACAGGCAGCGCGGTTCCCGGGCGGCACGCGCCCACCTGACTCAGATGGTCCGACCCGTACCCTCCCAGTACGGGTCACGCAACAGGCGCTTGTACAGCTTGCCCGTCGGATGGCGGGGCAAGGCTTCGACGACGTCCACGCTGCGAGGCACCTTGTAGCCGGCCAGGTGATCACGACAGTGGCGGAGGAGATCGGCGATCAGTTCGTCACCGCCGGATACGCCCTCGTGCAACTCGACGGCAGCCTTGACCTCCTCGCCGAACTCCTCGTTCGGGATGCCGAATACGGCCGCATCCCGCACTGCCGGATGCGTGGCGAGCACCCCCTCGATCTCGGCCGGGTAGATGTTCACGCCACCGGAGATGATCATGTCGATCTTGCGGTCCGACATGTAGAGGTAGCCGTCGGCGTCGAGGTACCCGATGTCGCCCATCGTGAACACGCCCGGCTCGAGGTGCGCCTTCGCGGTCTTGTCCGGGTCGTTGTGATACTCGAAGTCCTGACCCATGAGGTTCTTGATCCAGATCGTGCCGCTGCGGCCGGCCGGCTGGAGTGCGCCGTCGTCGTCCCGGATCGTGATCTGGACGGTGGGGAGGGGCTTGCCGACCGTGCCCGGCCGGGCGAGCCATTCCTCGCTCGAGCACAACGACACGACCCCACCCTCGGTGGCGCCGTAGTACTCGACGATCTTCGGCCCCCACCACTCGATCATCCGGCGCTTCACCTCCGGCGGACAGGGCGCCGCGCCGTGCCAGACGATCTGCAGCGAGTCGCCCCGGAAGCCGGCCTTGAGCTCGTCGGGGAGCCGGAGCAACCGGACGAACTGCGTGGGCACGAGGTGGGTGTTGGTGACCCCGAACTCGTCGATGAGCCGGAGCGATTCGGCGGGGTCGAACTTGTGCCGCATCACGACACTCGCCCCCGACAGCAGCGGTAGGAAGCTGAAGGCCCACTGCGCCGAGTGGTAGAGCGGCCCGTTCAGGTACGTGCGGGCGTCCTGGGGCAATCCCATCTGCTTGAAGCCACCGGCGATCAACTCCCACAGCGCGGGCGGGAGGTTCGAGCCACCGCCGAGCGCACCGCGGACACCCTTGGGCCGGCCCGTCGTGCCCGACGTGTAGAACATCGGTCCGCCGATCGACTGCTCACCCGGCTCGGTCGCGCTGCCGGACGCGACGAACTCGGCATAGGGAACGAACCCGTCGATCGCCCCGCCGACTGCGACGCTGGTCGTGACACCGGCGACCCGGGAGGCCGCATCTGCGGCCACGTCGGCGAAGCGCGAATCGGCCACCAGTACGTTCGCGCCCGAGTCCTCGAGCACGTAGGCGACCTCGTCTGCGACCCAGTGCCAGTTCACCGGGACGAGCGATATCCCGCCGTGCGACACCGCGGCGAACAACTCGTAGTACTCGCGGCAATTCCCGGCCATCACCGCGATCGTTCGTCCGGGTACGGCGCCTGCGGCACGCAGGGCGTGGATCAAGCGGTTGGCCCGCTCGTCGAGCTGACCCCACGTGGTCGTTCCTCGCTCGTCGAGCAGGGCGTCGGCATCGGGGCGGGCGGCGGCGAGCTTGGCGAACAGTTCGGCCATGCGTGCAGTCAACCAAGCTGGTGACCGGAGACACGAACCGGATCACCGGGAACCTGGGCGGCCTATCGCCACCGCTACCCGGATACGACCGGGCGAGTCCGCAGCGTCGGCTAGGAACGCACCATGAGTACCGCGGACCTCCGGCTGGGCGCCCACCTTGGCCAGCAGAACATGCCGATCGCCAAACTGCGAGGCCTGTGGCGCCGCTTCGACGAGCGGCTCGACTGGATCTCGAACTGGGATCACCTGTACGAAGCGCCACCGCAGGGCGGCACGCTCGACCACTTCGAGGCGCTCTCGATCCTCGGGGCGATGGCCGTCGAGACCGAGCGGGTGCGCCTCGGCTGCCTGGTGATGTACGTCGGTTACCGCACCCCCGGAGTGCTGGCGAAGGCGGCGACCACGATCGACCACCTCTCGGGGGGCCGGTTCGAACTCGGCCTAGGGTCCGGCTGGCACGAGCAGGAATGCCGGGCCTTCGGCTACCCCTTTCCTTCGATCGGTGTGCGGTCGGCCATGCTCGACGAGTCCGCCACCATCATCCGGTCGCTGTTGACCCAACCGCGGACCACGTTCCACGGTGAGCACTTCTCGGTCGAGGACGCCTCGTGCCTACCCCTTCCGGTCCAGGAGCGCCTGCCGATCTGGATCGGCGGGACCGGACCCCGCAAGACGATCCCGCTCGTCGCCAAGCACGCCGACGGGTGGAACGTGGCGTACGTGTCCTCGGCGGAGTTCGCCCGGCTCAACGGCATCGTCGACGACGCCTGCCGGGCCGCGGGCCGGGCACCCTCGAGCGTGCGGCGTGCCGTGAACCTGTCGTTCAACCTGTCCTCGACCGCGTCGGCGGCCGTCGAGGCGCGTGAGCGTCTGCAGGCCCAGTGGGGACCAGCGTTCGGCCGTATCGCCGGGGGCTCGCTGCTCGGAACCCCCGACGATGCCGTGACCACGATCCGCTCGTTCGTCGACGCCGGCGCCCAGGACGTGAACGTCGCGCTCCGCTGGCCGTGGGACGAGGACGCGCTGACGGCCTACCTCGATGAGGTCGTACCGGTCCTGCGCGCCGGCTGATCCCCGGTCGCGGTCCGGCCTCACTCCGGGCGATACGTGTTGTTCGACGAGTGGTCGCCGGCCAGCCACCTCTGCAGATCGGCGTCGGCGAGTTTGCGGCGTAACGCGTTGATCGAGTCGGCCTCGGGGTGGTCGAGGGTGAACTCGAGGATCAGGCCGTCGGGATCGGTGACGTAGAGCGAACGGCAGTAGCCGTGTTCGAGCACGAAGTGATCGGCACCGGCCGCCACCAGCCGGCGCTCGATGCCGGCCTGCGTGTCGCCGTCGACCTTCAGCGCGACGTGGATGAACGGCGACGGCCGGAACTGGGGGCCGAACTCGTCGTAGTCACCCTGCTTCTCGAACTGGAAAAACGCCAGCGCGCTGCCGTCGCCGAGCCCGTAGAAGGTGTGGCAGTAGACCCGCTCGGCGCCGAAGAGCTCGTCGACCTCGCACCACGTGGCGAGCAGGGGCAGGCCGATCAGGCCTTCGTAGAAGGCCCGTGTCGCGAGCTGGTCGCGCACGACGTAGGCCGTGTGATGCAGGCGGGAGGGCAGGCCGGTGGTGGCAGCAGCGGACATGCCCGCACGTTACGAGCGGTGGCGCCCACCCCAACGACCGAGGATCACTGGAAGATCGAGGAACGTCCGAATCCCGGTCGGCGCGGCGCAGACGGCCGGGACGGCGTTCACGGCGTGCATGGCCGTACCGAGCAGACCGTTGCCGAGCCAACGCTCGAGCTCGAGCGTGATCGGGGGGCGACCGTCGATGCGGGTGTACCAGCCCGACCCGGCCCAGTGGGCGCCGACGGTCGGGTGAGCCCGATAGATCGCCTCGAGCTCGACCACCGTGGTGTCGCCGACCAAGCCCGACCACACCCATCGCTGACCGGCCACGGTGCCCTCCGGCACCGGACCCGCTGCGAGCTGCAGGTCGACCTCGGCGAGCAGGACCTCTTCGTCCACGGCGACCCGATCGATGGGCATCGCCAACCCGTCGGCCACCAGGTGCACGGATTCCTCGAACAGGCCGGACAGCCAGCGCCGGTACCGGCCGGTGTGCGCGTTGTACTCGGCGGGGGTCTTCCCGAATCCCATCATCCCGAGGATGATCTCGGGCGAGGGGTAGCGGGAGAACTCCGAGGCCTCGCGCACGTGGACCCGGTCGACCCGCTCGCACAAGCCCGAGAGCACCAGTGGCACGAGATCCGCCATGAACCCCGGGTTGACCCCGGTGCCGTGCAACGACACGTGACCGACCGTGCAGGCGTCCTGCAGGCGGGCGAGCACGTCGGTGCCGTACGCCTTGGGGTACACGTAGCCGACGGTCGTGATCACGTTCTTCCCGGACGCCAGCAGCGCGCACAGGTGGGTGGTGTCGAGCTCGGGGTCGTCGGCCACCTGCTTGGACGGCAACGGCATGTGGAGCACGCAGTCGGCGTCGGCCTCGAGGACATCGGAGATCCGGTCCGTGCAACGCACCCCGACCGCCTGGCGGTCGAGCAACTCGCCGACGTCACGTCCGGCCTTGGCCGGGTTCGTCACGTAGCAGCCGACAAGCTCGAGGTCGGTCCGGGCGAGCACCGCCCGCAGGGCGTGGCGGCCGACGTTGCCGGTGCCCCACTGGACGACGCGCAACGGACGCTGAGGTGTGGTCATGCGGGGGTGAACTCCACGAACAACTCGGGGGCGGATCGGGTGGCGCCGTCGACGTGCATCACCGGCGCGAAGCCCGGCGAGAGACGAACGTCGGGCAGGGTGTCGAGCAGCAACTGGCTGCCGATGACCGCTTCGGCCCGGGCCATCTCGTAGCCGAGGCAGAAGTGCTTGCCGAGGCCGAAGCCCAGGTGGCCGAAGCGCTGACCGTCGTCGTAGCCCTTGCGCAGCTCCTTCGCCATGCGCAGATCGGCCCGGTGGATGTCGAACCGCCGGGGATCGGCGAAGACCGTCTCGTCGTTGTTCGCCGATCCGATCGACAGCTGCACCAAGGAGCCGGCCGGGATCGTGACCCCGTGCAACTCGATGTCGACGAGCGCCGTGCGGACCTGGGACAACACCGGGAACGAATGGCGCATGGTTTCGCTGAAGGCGCTGTCCCACAGGGACGAGTCACGGCGGACGTCCTCGAGTTGCTCGGGGTTCGACAACAGATTGCACCACATGTTGCCGATCGACTTGTCGGTGGTCTCACCCCCAGCGGTGAGCAGCAGCGAGATGAACGCCTGGACCTCGGCCATCGACATGCGGTGACCGTCGACGGAGGCATGCACGATGCGGGAGATGAAGTCCTCGCCCGGGTGGGCCATCCGCTCGGCCACGATGGGCTCGCAGTAGGCGGCCAGGGCCCGGTGCGCCGCCACGCCCGCCGCCCGCTTCTCGGGCTCGAGGTGGGTGAGGCCCGCCATCATCGTCTGGTACCACTCGTGGAACAGCGGCATGTCGGCCTTGGGCAGACCGAGCATGTCGCAGATGACGTTGACCGGCAGCCAGGTGGTGAATTCGTTGATCAGGTCGGCGTGGCCGCGATGACGGAACTGCTCGATCATGTCGCGGGCGTTGCGTTCGATCAGGTCCCGGTAGTTGTCGAGCCGTTTGCCGACCACCTCCGGCGCCACGATCGTTCGCCGCACGACGTGATCGCGACCGTCCATCTCGAGCATCGTCGGGCCGAACACCACGCCGAGCGTCTTGGCGTAGAACACGTTCGAGAAGCGCTCGCTGTCGGCGAACAGCGTCACGACGTCGTGGTAGCGGGACACGATCCAATAGCCCGAACGAGGGTCGTGGAACACCGGATGGTCCCGGCGGAGCAACTCCCAGAACGGGAACGGGTCGGCGGCGAATTCCCGGCCGGAGATCTCCTCGGGTCGGCGCGGGGCGGTGGTGCTCATGCGCCTACCGGCCGCCCGTCGCCGATCGTGAACGCCGCCAACGGGTTGACGTAGGGCTTGGGATCGCCCGAGACGTTCCATCCCCACTGGCTCGACACTCGCCAACGGGCGATGCGCCACTCCCCGGCCGGGTCCTCGGTGACGGCGACGAGCTCGCCTTCGTACACGCCGCCTTGGATCGCATTGGGCGCTGCGGTGAGGAAGTAGGCGGTGAGCCGGGCCGATCGGGCGTCGGGCGCGATTTCGATGGAGGTGTTCGCCGAGTTATGGCGAAACGCCCCGGCCCGCAGCGGTCGGTAGATCTGCTCGATCTCGGAGCGACCGCGAAACGCCAACGTGCCTCCCGTGCCGGGCGGGTAGTTCATCGCCTCCATCACCGCGTCGTCCGTGAACACCTCGAGCAGGTCGTCGACGCGGCCGCCGTCGAGGAACCACAGGTACCGGTTGAAGGCGCGGCGGACCGCCTCGGTGGCCTCCAGTCGGGCGATTCGAGCCTCGAGGTCCATGATCAATCCCTTCCCTGCTTGCGGATACGGGGCGGTTCGGGCGGAGCACCCGCCGAACGGTGGGGCACTTCGTTGGGCCCGGCGGGCAACTCGACGTCGTAGTGGGGCCAGAACGGGATCTGCGTGCCGGTCCGACCCTCGGGCCCTTCGAGGATCAGCTCGATCATCACCCGAGCCAGGTCCTCCGGGCGCATCCAGACCGCGATCTCCTCCGGGGTGGCGCGATCTCCCATGAACTCGCGCAGCATCGGGGCGTCGGTGCGGCCCATGCACAACTCGTTCACGCGGACCTTGTCCTTGGCGAGCGCCTTGGCCCACGCCTCGTTCAGCCCCCGCAGGGCCCACTTCGACGCGTCGTAGACGTCCATGATCGGCCCGCCGCCGGTCGGCCGCCAGGGCTCGGTGAAGACGTGGTCCGTCGACACGATCACGATGTCGCCGCCACCGCGGGCGACCATGATCGGCGCCACCGCCCGGCCGAGCAGGTACGTGCCCCGCAGGTTGGTGCCGATCACGTGCTCGAAGTCGTCGATCGCCTTGTCCCACGGGTCGGTGGGCAGACCCAGCCGGATGGTGCCGGCATTGGCGACGGCGATGTCGATGCCGCCGTGCGCTGCGACCACGCCGTCGACGAACCGCCGGACGTCGTCGGGCCGGGACACGTCGGCGTGCACGTCGGCCCCCGCACGGATGTCGCAGGTGACAACGGTGACGCCCTCGTCCCGCAACGCAGTGGCCCACGCAGCGCCGAGGCCACGAGCCCCGCCGGTGACCACGGCGACCCGACCCGACAACCGACCGCTCATCGCGTTCCCCCTTCGGTGCTACCCCGCACCCCGCCACCGTAGCGAATCGCCTGCTTCGGTACGGCGGGTCGGGTCGGTCCGGTCGGGCGCCACGCCCAGGAACTGGGCGAGACGGGCCGCCTCCGCTGCGAAGGCGCGTTGGAACGAAGCGCTCGCCGGCAGCGAGCCGACGGGGCTGCCGGCCTCGAGCCGCAGGCGACCGTCGGCCACGGCTGCGTTCACCCACCCGACGGCGTCGTCCCGCCACAACACGGGCAGCGCGTAGTAGCCGAACCGCCGGCGCGCCGCCGGCGTGTATGCCTCGAAGCGGTACTCCCACCCCCAGAGGCGTTCGAAGCGCCGGCGGTCCCACACCACGGGGTCGAACGGGGCGAGGAACCGGACCCGAGACTCGGGGGGCCCGGCGTCGGCCAG
>JBEIFW010000075.1:0-15634 GCA_040382215.1 Acidimicrobiales bacterium | reverse complement strand
CGACCGCATCGGACCGGCGCTCGTTCCTTCGGCGTGTCGGCGTCAGCGGCCTCGTCGCCGGCGCCGGGGCGGTCGCACTGGCACGACCTGCGGCTGCGCAGACGGCGTCGTCTACGACGAGCTCGTTGCCCGCTCGCCCCACTGCCGACGACCTCACCATCCTGGGCTTCGCCCAGTCCGTCGAGCTTGCGGCAGTCGCTGCCTACGGTGCTGCGGCGGCCACCGGGAAGATCTCGAGCGACGTGCTGGCCGTCGCCGTCACCTTCCAGGGTCACCACCGGGAGCACGCCGAGGCGCTCGGCGGGCTCGCCGGATCGGCGGCACCGGGCAAGCCCAACCAGAGGCTGCTCGCCGAATTCGGCCCCAAGATAAGCGCGGCCGGCACCGAAAAAGCACTGCTCGAGATCGCGTACACGCTCGAGATGGCCGCCGCGGCGACCTACGCCAAAGTCGTCGAGCTGTTCAAGAGCGCTGACGCCGTCCACAAGGTCGTCGCCATCGGGCCCATCGAGGCCCGTCACGCGGTCGTCCTCGGCACCGTGCTCGGCAAAAGCCTCGCCGAGATGATCCCGTCGCTCGAACCCACCTCGGGCGCGCTGCTCCCCACCGCCTACCCGATCGGAGGGTGACCACGATGGATCTCCCCAACGACGAACTCCGGCGCGAGCTGCGCGCCGTGCGCACCGAGCACGACGCCACCGTCGGCGACGCGACCCGGGTGCTCGAGGCAGCGTTCGACGCCGCGAGCCGGGTCGACGGTCGCACCCGGGCCGAGGCGATGATCGGCGGGCTGTCTCGCCGAGGGATGTTGCGCATCGGCGGCTTCGGTGTCGCGGCCGCTGCCGTACTGGCCGCCTGCGGCGAATCGGCGAAGCCAGCACCGGGTGTACCCGTCGCCGGCGAGGCACCCTCCACGACCGGTCTCCCCGAGCGGAAGGTGGACGACGCCGTTCTGCTCCGCACGGCGTCGTCGCTCGAATACGTGGCGGTCGAGGCCTACGAGGCCGCGATCAAACTCGGCGTGCTCACGGGCGCCGCCGCCGACGCCGCGAAACTGTTCCAGCAGCAGCACCGCGAGCATGCGATCGCCGTCGAGACCGCCACCCGAGGCGTGGGCGGCACCCCGTACACGACGGCGAACCCGATCGTGATGGCGAACATCGTTGCGCCGGCGCTCAAGCTGATCGCCGAGGGCGGCAACAAGGCCGAGGACGTGCTGTGGTTCGCCTACGGGCTCGAGAGCGTCGCTGCCTCGACGTACCAGACGCTCGCCCCGGTGCTCGGCACCCAGGCGATCCGCCTTGCGGCGGCCCGCATCGCACAGGTCGAGTCACGCCACGCGCTCGTGCTGGCCGCAGCGCTGAAGGCGCCGATCAGCCCGAAGATCGTTGCGGCGGCCGCCACCTCGGCAGCCGGTACGACGACGACCGCAGCGCCCGCAGTGGAGCCGCCCCCGCTGTCGCAGATCCCCGGGGCCTTCTCGCTGCTGTCACCCACGGAGATCATCATCGGGCAGCGCAAGCTGTCGCTCGATCCCCTGGGCCCGAACTCGTTCATGTACAACGAGGCGAAAACGTCCTCCCCCGGCTACTAGCCTCAGGGTCCGACGGTGAGGCGGCCGGGTGGCCGCGGCCGGGGTCTTTCCCGGTCGAGGAAGGTCGGGACTCCACAGGGCAGGGTGCTGGCGAAAGCCAGGACGGGGCGACCTGTCGGATCGGGCAACAGAGAGAGACCGCCGATGGGCACCGGGGCGACCCGGGGCCACAGGCAAGGGTGCAACGGTGCGGTAAGAGCGCACCAGCGTCCGGGGTGACCCGGGCGGCTGGCAACCCCCACCCGGAGCAAGGTCGAGCAGGGGACGCGGGCGGCCCGCCCGCTCCGCGAGGAGCACTCCCCGGGTAGACCGCAGAGATGGATGGTCACCCAGGCGCCGCCAGGCGCTGGACAGAATCCCGCCTACAGGCCGGCTCACCGTCACCCTACGAGCGGCTCGTCACGTCGAGGGAGCCCGCACGGCAACGCACGCGTCTGGCCGGACGAGGTACGGGGTCCCCTCGTCGTCGCAGATTGTCCAGGAGAGACGGATCGCAGGAGGCGAACGGCGTGCCCGCTCCCGCCGCTCCCGCCATTCGTCCTCGGCCCGCGGTGCAGCTCCCGCTTCAACCGTGGTCGGTCCACGGCCGCAGTAGGTGCTGCGCAGCGCACCGACGGGGACCGCAGCGTTGCGGACGGCGACGGGCCCGGATTCCCTATGCTTCGGGGCACATCCGGGGCTAGAGAGGGACGTCCACCTATGGGGCTCATCAAGGCGGCGGTCGGCGCAATCGGCGGCGCATTGGCCGACCAGTGGAAGGACTTCTACACGGTCCCCGACGGTCTGACCCCGACGGCCGCACTGTTCGCCGCCGTCCCACGAGGCCAGAACGCCGGCCGGGGCTCCAACACACGGGGATCCGACGGCGTGATCTCCAATGGCAGCCGCATCCTCGTCCCCGAGGGCTACGGCCTGGTGCTCATGGAGCAGGGCGCGATCACCGGCTTCGCTGCCGAACCGGGCGGCTACGAGTGGAACAGCGACGAGCAGGAGTCGCAGTCGATCTTCGCCGGCAACGGCATCGTGAGCCCGCTGATCAAGACGTCGTGGGAGCGGTTCAAGTTCGGCGGACGCCCTGGCGCGCAGCAGCGAGCCTTCTTCGTCACGCTGAAGGAACTGCCGAACAACCGCTTCGGCACCCAGTCGGAGATCTACTGGGACGACGCCTACATGAACGCCCAGGTCGGCGCGATCACCCGGGGCACGTACACCCTCAAGATCATCGACCCGTTGCTGTTCGTGAAGGCGTGGGTGCCGGCCAAGTACCTTCAGCCCGGTGAGGTCTTCGACTTCACCGACCTCGACAACGACGCCGCCCAGCAGCTGTTCAACGAAGTGGTCGGCTCGCTCGCCCCGGCGTTCTCGGCGTACACGAACGATCCGTCGAAGGGCAACCGCATCACCCGGATCCAGCAGGATTCGATCGGGTTCGCAAAGAGCCTGTCGGACGCAGTGGAACGGAACTACCAGTGGCGCGCCGGTCGTGGGCTCGAAATCGTCGCCACGGCGATCGTGTCGATCGAGTACGACGAGGCGACCCGCGAGCTGCTGCGCAACGTACAACGGGCCGACGCACTGTCGGGCGCCCGCGGCAATTCGAACCTGCAGGCGTCGGTCGCCGCCGGCTTCGAAGCCGCCGGCTCGAACACCGGCGCCCCCGGCCTCGTCGGCCTCGGCATGGCCGCCGGGGCGACCGGCCTCGGCGCCCTGCAGCAACCCGTACCGGGCATCGGCGCCCAGAGCACCCCCCGCCCGGCGATGGCGCCACCCCCGCCTCCCCCTCCCCCGCCGCCCCCGGCCGCCGCGGCGGCGCCTGCGGCGCCCACCGCCGAGGATCCGGTGGCGAAGCTTGCCAAGTTCAAGCAGATGCTCGATGCCGGCCTGATCACCCAGGCCGACTACGACGCCGCAAAGAACAAGGTCCTCGGGCTCTGAGCGTTCGAGGACCGAACCGCCGATGACGACCCTTCCCCCGCCGGGTGAGCCCCGGCCGCTCCCCCCTCCGCCGCCGACCATCGACACCGAGAACAAGCGGCTCGACCACGGGGTCAACCGCTGCCCGAAGTGCGGCTCGACCGAGATCCAACTGCGGCCGTCCGTCGGGATGCTCGTGTGTCTGTTCTGCCGGCACGAGTGGACCGAGGCACGCCTCGACGAGACCGTCGCCAACGGCGACCTTTCTGCGCTGCAGGGCACGACGGTGGCCTCCGGCGCCGCCGACATCGACACCGGTGCCGGCACCCTCGTTACGATGAAGTGCGCCGGATGCGGCGCCGAGGTGGTGGTCAACACCGCCGGACAGATGAGCGCCCGCTGCCATTGGTGCCGGCACGTGCTGACGGTGAACGAGCAGGTGCCCAACGGCGCCGTCCCCGATGCCGTCCTGCCGTTCTCGATCACGCATGCGGACGCGCTCGCGAAGATCACGGCGTTCGCGGCCAAGCGCCGGATGTTCGCGAACCGGGCGTTCCTGCGCGAGTTCCGACCCGAGAACGTCGTCGGCGTCTACCTGCCCTACATGGTCATCGACAGCCGGGCGAGCGCCGACGTCTCCGGCTTCGGTGAGATCGAGACGCGCCGCTACACCCGGGGCACGGGCAACAACAAGGTCACCTATTACGACGCCGACGTCTACCAGGTGCACCGTCACGTCGATTTCACCGTCGACGACCTGACGATCGAGGCCTCGGCCGAACGCGCGGACCAGAACACCTCGGTCAACACCAACAACGTGATCAACACGATCCTGCCGTTCGACACCGAGAATGCCGTCAAGTGGAACGCCAGCTATCTGACCGGGTTCACCTCCGAGAAGCGGGACCAGGACGTCTCCCACCTGGTGCCGGCACTCGAACACCAGCTGTTGTCGATCGCCCGGTCGGAGGTGGCCCCGAGCCTCGGAGCCTACGACCGCGGCGTGCGCTGGGAGCAGGAGCGACTCGCCGTGCACGGCACCCGGTGGCTGGCGATGTACCTCCCGGTGTGGTTGTACTCCTACCACCACGTCGAACGAGGCAAGGGAATGGTGCACTACATCGCCGTCAACGGCCGCACCGGTGAGGTCATGGGCAGCGTGCCCGTGTCCCACGCCCGGTTGCTCGTCGCGGCGCTCGCCGTGGGCACCGTGGTCGAAGCGATCGTGATCGCCTTCCTGGCGGCATCGTGATGCTCACGACCATCCTGACCGCACCCGTGCTCCCCGCACCCGGGGTGATCGCCGCCAGCCAGAGCAACGGCGAGCTGTTCCTACTCGCCGGCCCCGGGGGCGCCGCCCTCCTCTACTTCACGCTGTGGCGCTACTACCGCAACACCGACAAGTCGCACAGCTTCGAACGCGAGACCCGGATCCAGGCCCAGCCGATCACCGGCGGCGATGGCAAGGTGAGCGAGGTCACCGGCACCAGGTCGAAGCGGATAGACGGGGAGAACGGCGCCGACCATCGCGAACGGGTGCAGCGCCTCCCCTGAGCCGGCTCGGGCATCTCGGGGAGCAGCATCACCGCATGGGCCCGGCCGCCTCGCAGACCCATGCCCGCTCGATCGCCGCGTCGAAACCCTCGTGAGGTACGGCGCCGGTCATGCCGGCGCTGCGCCGCCACGGATCAACCGGCCTGGCAGCGCGCCGGTGTGCACCCCGTCTTCGTAGGTGACCACGCCGTTGCAGATCGTGGCCCGGTACCCGTGCGCCCGCTGTATGAGCCGCTTTCCTCCTGACGGCAGGTCGTAGACCATCTCCGGGGCCTCGAGCCGCAACGCGTCGTAGTCGATCACGTTCAGGTCGGCCCGGTAGCCCGGGGCGACGACGCCCCGGTCTGCGAGGCCGTAGACGAGGGCGGTGTCACGGGTCATCTTGTGCACGACGAGCTCGAGGGGAAGCGTGCCTCGGGCCCGGTCACGGGTGAGGTAGGCGAGCATGTATGTGGGAACGCTCGCGTCACACAGCACCCCGCAGTGCGCCCCGCCGTCGGACAGCCCGAACACCGACTGCGGGTGGGCGATCGCCTCCACCTGAGCGTCGAGATCGCCGTCGTACTTGCCGAACAGGAACAGGATCGGTCGCCCCGCAGCGAGCACGTCCATCAACGCTTCGCGCTCGGTGATCCCCTGCGCCTCGGCAACCCCCGCGATCGAGTCGGCGTATCCCGGTTCGTAGCTCAGGTCCGCCGGCAACACGTACATGCGGTGCCAGGTCGAGATCATCGTGTTCGCGTCGGCGAAGCGAGACTTCGTCGGTGCGTCGCGGAGCACCCGGGCCCGGAACGCCGGGTCGAGGAGCTGGCGCCGCTGCTGCGCGACGGGCAGGTGTTGGATGTCGCGGTACGCCGGGAACTGACGCATCGGGTTGAGGGTGCCGTCGAGGGACATGAGCACCGACGCCGGCCGGGCCCCCACCTGCGGCCGGACCTGTACACCTTCCTCGGCGAGCCGGGCCGACAGACCCCACACCCCGATCGTCGGGTCGGCGGTGACGAGGGTGGTGATCGTGCGACCGGTGACCCGGGCGATGTGCTCGATCCACGCCAATTCGTCGGGGTTGCTCAGATGATCCGAGATGATCTCGATCGTGCCGTGGTCGAAGCCGGCGAAGGCTTCGCCGATCGCCATCAGCTCGTCAGCCGCAGCATTCGTGCCCGGCACGAGGTTCCCGGCTTTGTCGGTGTGCCCGTAGAAGCGTGACGTGGAGAACCCGAGCGCGCCGTCCGCCAACGCCTGGCGGGTGATCGACGCCATCGTCGCAATGTCGCCGGCGGTGGCGTCGTCCTGGCACCGGTCCCCCATCACATACAGCCGCAACGCCACGTGGGGCACCTGGGCGCCGATATCCATCGAGTAGGGCGTGTCGATGGCGTCGAGGTACTCGGCGAAACTCTCCCAACCCCAAGGCAGGCCCTCGTGAAGCGCGGTACCGGGGATGTCCTCGACGCTCTCCATCAACTGCACCAGTGCGTCCTCGGAGCCGGGCCGAACGGGCGCGAAGCCGACCCCGCAGTTGCCCATCACCACCGTCGTCACCCCGTGCCAGCACGAGGGGGTCACCTGCTTGTCCCAGCAGACCTGGCCGTCGAAGTGGGTGTGGATGTCGACGAAGCCCGGCGTGACGAGATGCCCCGCTGCGTCGATGACCCGCACCGCCGGGCGCGTGATCGTGCCGGGCGCAGCGACCTCGACGATCCGCCCGTCCCGCACGGCGATGTCGCCGTCGAAGGCCGGCCGGCCAGTGCCGTCCACGATGCGGGCGTTGGCGATGATCAGGTCGTCCACGTCGAAACCCCCCAGGTTGCCTGCACCGTAGCGCTGCGCCGCTCCACCCGGCCGCAACGAATCGTCAGCGCGTCAGCGTCTCGCCGATGATCCCGGCCGAACGCAGCGAAGCGATCTGCGCTGCGTCGAGGCCGGCGACCCGGGCGAGCACGTCGTCGTTGTGCTGCCCCAGGGTGGGGGCGGGCGAACGATGGAATGCACCGGTCGACCCCGGCAGCCGGAACGGGAAGGTGACGTGCTGCGACGGCCCCGACACCGGATGGTCGACGGTCTCGAAAAACCCCCGGTACGCCAGCTGCTCGAAGCCCAGCTGCTCCCACGGGTGAACCACCGGCGCTGCGGGGACTCCGGCAGCGAGCAGGGCGGCGACCACATCGACGTCGGGCTGCGGCGCGCACCACGCAGCGATCCGGTCATCGAGCTCGTCATGGGCGGCGAGCCGGCCTGCGCGCTCGGCCAGGTCGGCGCGAGCCGCCCAGTCCGGCGCACCGAGCACGGCGCACAGGGCCGACCACTGCTCGTCGTCGGCGACCGCAAGTGCGATCCAGCGCGGTTGACCGGTGACCGGCTCGACCCCGGCAACCCGGTAGCAGCCCTGCGGCGCGCCGGCCGGTCCCCGGTTCCCGTTGCGCTGCAACAGCGTGCCGTAGGCCGAGTGTTCAATGACCTGCTCGCCGGCGACGTTCAGGGCCCCGAGAACCATCGGCACCTCGACCAAGCGACCCTCACCGGTGCGGCGGCGATGCTCGAGCGCACCGAGCAGACCGACCGCGGCGTGCAAGCCCGCCCCCGGGTCGCAGGGGCCGAACAACGCGCCGGGCGCGTGCTCGGGGAATCCGGAGATCCACGCCATCCCCGACGCCTGCTCCATCGTCATGGCGAACCCGGTTCGGTCGCGCCACGGCCCGGACAGGCCGAACGCCGGCATCCGCACCATCACGGTGTCGGGTCGCCGGGTCCGAACCTCGTCCCACCCGAGACCCCAGGATTCGGCGACCCGGGGGCTGTAGTTCTCGATCACCACGTCGCACCCAGCGACGAGACGGTGCGCGACCGCACGGCCCTCGGGCGTGCCGAGCTCCAGCGTCACGCCTTGCTTCGCCGTGTTCACCGCTTGAAAGTACGACGACCATTCCCACCAACGGTCCAACGTCGGCGGGCGGTGGTTCATGAGCCGGGCGCCGTCGGGCCGTGACGTCGACTCGACATGGATCACCTCGGCCCCAAACGCGCCGAGCAGCTGGCCCAGGAACGGTCCGGCCCAGAACGAAGTGAGATCGGCCACCCGCAGCCCGGCGAACGGGGCGCCCACCCCGGGGCCGGCCGGGGCGGGCGATCGCCGGGCCGGCCGGGAACGGGTGGTGATCGGGGGGCCGAGCGGCGGGGCGAAATGGGGACCGTCGACGCCGGGGATCGGCGGGTGGTAACGGAACGGCCGGGCCGGCTGGACGAACGTCCCCGTCGGGTCCGGCTCGACGAACCGCTCGGCGGCGACCTGGGCCATCGCCGGGATCGTCGAGCCGTTGCCGACCGGCGTCACGGGCACCCGCAGCAGCCCGGCGAGCTCCACGATCTCGGCCGTCGTGCGCGCACCGGCCCACGACGCGATCGCCGGGTTCAGCTCGTCGCTGCGCTCGGCCCGGTTCCACACGGGGTCGAGGGTCGGGTCGTCGGCCCAGTCCGGCTGTTCGACCAGCACACAGAAGTCGTGCCAGTGCTGCACCCGGTTCACGACGGCGAAACCGACATAGCCGTCCGCGCTCGCGACCACGTCGCCGACCGTCGCCTTGATGCGGCGCGGCGCGACGCCCCCGTCGATCGACTGCATCGTGATCGGGTTGAACAGCTGCGTCATGATCACCGCTTCGAGCGCAGAGACGTCGTACCGCCCGCCGCCCGCCCCGAGCGCCCGGGCGCGCAGGCCGACCAGCGCAGCGACGGCGCCCACGAGACCAGCCATCCACTCGCCGTGCTGACCACCTGCGCTCATCGGCGGCCACTCGCGCGACCCGCGCAGCGCCGGCCCCCCGGACAGCGCCTGCAGCGTGAGCTCGGTCGCCGGCCGTTGCGCCCACGGCCCGACGGTGCCGAACGGGGTGATCGTGACGACCACGGGGTCTCCGGCGCCGAGCGAGCGGTCGGGCGCGAGCACGCCGTCGAGCACGGCGCCGAGCGGTCCGGGCGACCAGATAACGGCATCGGCGTCGGCCAGCCACCCGCGCGCCGCAGCGAGCGACGCCGGGTCGGTCGGGTCGACGGTGACCGACTGTTGCCCGCCGGCCAACCACGAGAACAACGCGCCGTCCCGGCCGTCGGGCAGGGCGCCGCCGGCCCGCCACCGCCGCAGCCGATGCCCGCCGGGCACCTCGAAGCGCACCACCCCGGCGCCGACGCAGGCCACCAGCCGGGCCGCGTACGCCCCGGCCAGGCTGTCGCTCAGGTCGATGACGCGCCACGGTTCGTCGGACATCGATCCCCCCTCCGGCGCCGAGCGTAGGTCCAAGCCCGCGGGGCTACGGTGCGCCCGATGGATGCGCACCCCGAACCCGCTGCGGAGGTCCCACGGCTCGGCGATGTCGCCAACCGTCTGCTGTTCGACAACGACCACGTGCGGGTGTGGGAGATGGTGCTCGAACCCGGCGAGCGCTCCGACCGCCATCGCCACGACCTGCCGTACCTGTTGTGCGTCCTCGAGGGCAGCGCCGTCGACGCCGAGGTCGAGACCGCCGCAGGAACCAAGCACCTGCACATCCCGGTGCAGTCGGGCAGCGTGTTCTTCGTCCCGCCCGGTGCCACCGAGACCGCAGTCAACAACGCCGGAGACCGCTTCCGCGAGATCCTGATCGAGTTCAAGAACGCCCCGGCCGGCACCCCGATCGCGGTGCAGACGGCCAACACCCCGCACCGGCCGGCCTGAGCCCGCCGTGACGCTGTTCGAAGCACTGGTCATCGTCGCGGCCGGCACCGGGGCCGGCACCATCAATGCGGTCGTGGGGTCCGGCTCGCTCATCACGTTCCCGGCCCTCGTCGCCCTCGGCTACGCGCCGGTGGTCGCCAACGTGTCGAACAACATCGGTCTGGTCCCCGGATCGCTGTCGGCGGTGCACGGCTACCGGCGGGAACTGCGCGGCCAGACCAGCCGGGTGGCCCGCCTCGCTCCCGCCTCTGCGCTCGGTGCCCTCACCGGCGCCTCGCTGCTGCTCGTGCTGCCGAGCACGGTGTTCCGCCGGGTCGTGATCGTGCTGATCCTCGTCGCGCTCGCCCTCGTGATCACCCAGCCGGTGCTGTCGCGACGCTTGTCGGCGCGTCGCGCCGCACGGGCGGCGCATCGGGTCGCCGCCGGTGACCACCGCATCCGGCGACCGGTCTCGATCGGGCTGACCTCGCTCGTCGCTGCGGCGGGCGTCTACGGCGGCTATTTCGGCGCTGCGCAGGGGATCATCCTGATCTCGCTACTCGGCATCTTCCTCGACGACGACCTGCAGCGCCTCAACGCGACCAAGAACGTGCTCGCCTTGACGGTCAACCTCGTCGCGTCGGTCGTGTTCGTCGCCACCACCACGGTCGACTGGGCCGTCGTGGCCCTGATCGCCGTCGGTTCAACGATCGGCGGGCAGATCGGCGCATCGGTCGGCCGTCGGCTCGATGCCCGCGTCTACCGAACGGTGATCGTCCTCGTCGGCGCCAGTGCGCTGATCCGCCTGTTGTAGCCAGCCGGTCACGCGATCAGCCGGTCAGCTGTCAGCCGGTCAGCTGTCAGCCGATGGGTGCGTCGGCCACCTTGAGCAGCTGCTTGCCGAGGTTCTTGCCCTCGAACAACCGGTTCAGCGTGAGCGGTGCCCGCTCGAGGCCCTCGACGATGTCCTCGGCGTAGCGGATCTTTCCCTCCGCGACCCACTGGGCGAGCTGCGCCACCCCCTCGCCGAACCGGGGCACGTAGTCGAGCACGAGGAAGCCCTGCATGGTCGCCCGCTTGATGACGAGCTGCATGTAGTTGCGCGGACCCGGCGGCAGCGGCTCGGCGGTGTAGCCCGAGGCGATGCCACCGCACAGCGCCACCCGGGCGCCGAGCGCAAGGTTGTCGAGGGCCGCTTCGAGGGTCGGGCCGCCGACGTTGTCGAAATAGACGTCGAGCCCCTTGGGTGCAAACGCCGCGAGCCGGACCGAGGTGTCCTCGGTGCGGTAGTCGATCACCTCGTCGAATCCTGCGACGTCACGCACCCATGCGCACTTCTCGGGCCCGCCAGCCGAGCCGATCACGCGGGCACCGGTGAGCTTGGCGATCTGGCCCGCGACCGAGCCGGTCGCGCCCGCCGCGCCCGAGACGAACACCGTGTCGCCGGCCTTCACCCGGGCCACGTCGATCATCCCGAAGTAGGCCGTGAGCCCGGTGACGCCGTAGATCCCGAGCATCGCCTGGGGCGGGACGCCGGAGGGCACCTTGGTGACCCGCAGCATCCCCCGGCCGTCGGTGACGAGGTAGTCCTGCCACCCGAACGTGCCCTGGACGAGGTCGCCCACGGCGAACTCGGCGTGGTTGGACGCGACGACCTGGCCGACGGCACCGGCCCGCATCACCTCGCCGATCTGCACCGGCGGGATGTAGCTCGGCACGTCGTTGAGCCAGCCCCGCTGAGTGGGATCGAACGACAGCCACAACACCCGAACCAGGATCTCGCCCGGGCCCGGCTCGGGCACGGGGCCGACCCGGAGCTCGAAGTGCTCGTCGCCGACGGCGGCATACGGGCGCTTCACCAACACAATCTGACGGTTCTGCTCGGCCACGGAGGCAACGTACAGTTGGCACCCGTTGCGACCATCACCGGGGGGACCGGTCGCGGCCATCGCTGCCGCCGCCCGCCCGCCGTCCTGCGGAGGAGTGCGATGCCCGGCCTCGCCAACGAGATCGACCCCCGGGAGTTCGACAGCCCGGAGTTCCAGCGCAACCCGTTCCCGCTCTACAAGCGGCTACGGGACCACCATCCGGTGTTCCGGGACCGGTTCCACAACCGGTGGATCCTCTCCCGCTACGAGGACGTCACGGCTGCGTTCGGCGACAACGAACACTTTGACCGGGCGCTCTACAAGCCCGATGGACCCTACGAGTTCGGTTCGAGCCACGTGTTCGGGCCCAACATCCTCGAGTACGGCAACAGCGACCGGCACCGCTGGCTGCGCAATGTCGTCGCCGGGCAGTTCGTCGGCCAGTCGCTCAACGCGTTCGTCCCCGCCATCGAGACCATCGTCGCCGAGCTGATCGACCGGGTCGGACGGTCGGGTCGGGTGGAGCTCGTCAGCGAGTTCACCAACCAGTTCCCGATCCGGGTGATCTCCAACATGCTCGGGCTCCCCCGGGCCGACGAGGACCGCTTCGTCGGCTGGTACCAGGCCCTGATCGCCGGGCTCGGCTTCGGTGGCGAGCACCTGGCTCGGGGCATCGCAGCCCGCAACGAGATGTGGCGCTACCTCGACCCGCTGCTCGAGGAGCGCCGGGCCCGCCCCGCCGACGACCTGTTGTCGAAGATCCTCCAGGCGGAACTCGACGGCCAACGGATGTCGACCGAGGAGGTGAAGGGGTTCATCGCGCTGCTCTTGGCGGCCGGCGGGGACACCACCGACAAAGCGATCGCCAACATGTGGTTCCACATGCTCTACACCCGGGCCGACCAGTTCGCCGAGGTCCAGGCCGATCCGGCGCTGTGGGACAACGTGTTCACCGAGATGATGCGGTTCGATCCCGTCGTGCACGCCCAGACGCGGTTCACGACCGCCGAGGTCGTCGTGCAGGGCCGGGTGCTGCCGGAGCGGGCGATGGTCACCCTGTCGCTCGGCGCCGCGAACCGTGACGAGCGGGTGTTCGACGACCCCGACACCTTCGACCTGCATCGCAGCGACCTCCATATGGGTCGAGAGAACCGCTCGGCCCGCTATCGCGACGGCCTTGCGGGCCACCTCGGCTTCGGGATGGGCCAGCACTTCTGCATGGGGTACGCGATGGCCCGCCAGGAAGCGGTGATCGCCTGCCAGCGCCTCGCCGCCGCCCTCGGCAACCCCCGGCCGCTGCACCCCACCCATGAAGGGATCGTTGCGCCGTCCATCGATTCAGGTGGATTCCGGGCGCCGCGCGAGCTGTGGATCGAGTTCGACCCGGTGCGGGGGTGATCGTGCGGATCGTCATCGACACGGAGCGCTGCGTGATGGCCGGGGAGTGCGTCTACAACCACCCCCGCCTGTTCGCCTGGGGCGAGAGTGACCTGCCCCGGGTTCGGATCGCCGAACTGCACGCCGACGCCGACCGCCTCGAGGCGCGCCAGGCTGCCGAGGTCTGCCCGAGCGGCGCCATCACCGTCATCGAGTGAGCGGCCCAACCGGGCCTGCGGACCGGAGAGCGGAACCCGAACCCGCTGACCATGCGCGCGAACGGCGTAGTCGTTCGCGCGCACGGTGGTGTCGCTCTCGTATGCTGTGAGCCATATGATCCCGCGCATATCGGACGTGCGCCGGACCCGCCCGAACGAGTGGGGCCTGCTCGAACGGTTCGTGACCTCCCCCTCCCGTCTCGGTGCCCTCTGGGGCACCCGGCGATCCGGTGTCTCGGCGCTCGGCGCCGAACTCGCCCGGACCACCGGCGGCCTCCACCTCGAGCCCGGTCGCCTGGACCCGGCGCTGTGTCTGGCCGAAGCGGGAGTCGCCCTCGGCGCCCGGCTCGGGGTGGGACCGATCGGGTTCCTCTCCTGGGCCGACGCACTCGACGGACTGCTTGCGGCGCCCGGCTGCCCGGTCGTCGTCCTCGACGGGCTCGGCCACCTCACCGACGCCAGCCCCGACCTGGCCACCGCGCTGGCTCGGGCCGTCGGCACGGAGCGCCCCGCCGGGGGCACCCGACTCCTGCTGTCCGGCTCGGGGGCCGCCCGACGACCCGGGCTGTTCGCGCCGGAGCAGCCGCTGCACGGCCTGGCCGATCTCGTCGTCGAACTCGGACCGCTCGGGTTCCGGGCCGCCGCCCGGCACTGGGGGGTGGGCGACCCGGCGCTGGCGCGGCGGCTCCACACCGTCGTGGGCGGGATCCCCGGCTACCGAGATCTGATCCCGGGCCCCACCCGATCCCCTGGGCGGTTCGACCGGTGGATCGTCACCGCCGTGCTTGCGCCGGGGTCACCGCTGCTCGAGGAGGACGCGCTCGCACTGCGGGCGTGCGGCCTCGACGCCACGGTCCACCGCTCGGTGCTCGCCGCCGTCGCCCGCGGCGACCGGACCCCGTCGGAGGTGGCCCGCCGGATCGCACGCCCGGTCACCTCGCTCTCCGGTCCGATCGAACGGCTGGTGGCCGCCGGCTTGCTGCGCCGGATCCCCGACCCGCTGCGCACCCGGCGGTCCCGGTACGAGCCGGCCGACCCGTTCCTCGCGTTCCACGATGCCGTCGTACGACCGAACCTCGCCCAGCTCCGGGCCGGTCGGGCCGCCGAAGTGTGGACGCAGTCCCGGCGGGTGTGGCAGTCGACGTTGCTCGGACCCCACCTCGCGTCGCTGTGCCGGCAGGCCGTGGGCCGGTACGGCGCCGAGTTCGGCATCGCGGGCGCCGAACTCATCGGCGCGACCGAAGTCCCGGACCGGCGCCGCAACGTCGTCCACCAGCTCGACGTCGTCGCCACCGGCGCGGACGCGCAGGTGGTCACCCTCGGCACGGTCCACCCCGGCAGCGGGCCTCGCACGACGGCCGATCTCACCGCGCTCGAGCACGCCCGGGCCCGTATCGGGACGCGCGCCCACACCGCCAGGTTGCTGCTGTTCGCCGCCGGCGGCTTCGCCCCCGAGCTGCTCGAAGCAGCCCGGGGGCGAACCGACGTCGAATTGATCGGCCTCGACCGGCTCTACGGCCGGGGTCAGCGGTTGTCGGAGCCGCCCGAGCCGATCACGGCCTGAGCCGCAGCCAGACGGGCGATCGGCACCCGGAACGGCGAGCACGACACGTAGTCGAGCCCGGCGGCATAGAACAGCGCGATCGATTCGGGGTCGCCGCCGTGCTCGCCGCAGACGCCGAGCTTGAGATCACCCTTCACCGACCGGCCCTTCTTGGCCGCCCAGCGCACCAGCTCACCCACGCCGCCCTGGTCGATCGTCTCGAACGGGTTCCGCTTCAGCAAGCCCTGCTCGAGATAGGCCGGCATCATCCGACTCTCGACGTCGTCGCGGCTGAACCCGAACGTCATCTGCGTGAGGTCGTTGGTGCCGAAGGAGAAGAAGTCGGCCTCCTCGGCGATCTCGTCGGCGCACACCGCGGCTCGCGGCGTCTCGATCATCGTCCCGATCGACACCTTGGGCTTCTTCTTCAGGCCCTTGGTGGCCTCGGCGATGGCGTCGGCGACCCACGACCGGGCCAGGCCGAGCTCCTGGCGGGTGACGGTCAGCGGGATCATGACCTCCACGATCGGGTTGGCCCCGGCCGCTCGCAGCTCTCCCGCAGCCTCCATGAGCGCCCGCACCTGCATGGCGTACAAGCCCGGCTTGAGCACGCCGAGGCGCACGCCACGGGTGCCGATCATCGGGTTGAACTCGGCCCACGACTTGGCCGCGGCGAACAGGCGCTCCTCTTCGGCAGTGAGTCCGACGGTGGCCTTCTTCACCTCGAGCTCGTGCACGTTGGGGAGGAACTCATGCAGCGGCGGGTCGAGCAGGCGCACCGTGACCGGGAGCCCGTCCATTGCCTTGAGGATCTCGATGAAGTCCGCCTTCTGCACCTGGCGGAGCTCCTCGAGGGCGGCCGCCTCGGCCTCGGGG
>JBEIFW010000074.1:0-15688 GCA_040382215.1 Acidimicrobiales bacterium | reverse complement strand
TGGTATTGGCGTCGGTGCCTTCTACGCCCTGTTGGGCGCCGGGATCGTCGTGGCCTTCAAGGGGTCGGGCGTCATCAACTTCGCCCACGGCGCCGTGGCGATGTACACGGCGTTCCAGTTCTATTACCTACGGAAGCGTGGCGACTTCACGCTGCCGTGGTTCGACATCATCCCCGACATCGGTCCACTCCCGGACATCCCGGTGAAGATCAGCTTCGGTGACAAGATGGCGTTCGTCCCGTCCTTCGGCCTGGCGATGGTGAGCGCCGTCGGTCTCGGGGCGATGATGCACTTCCTGGTGTTCCGGCCGCTGCGTAACGCGGCACCACTCGGGAAGGTGATCGGTTCGCTCGGGATCATGCTGTATCTCCAGGGCGTCGCGCTGCTGAACTTCGGCACCGACAACCCGCAGCCGGAGGCCGTGTTGTTCCCGAAGAAGCTGGGGCAGAACTTCCTCGGCCTCGGTCGCCCGTTCGATTACGAACGGGTGGCGCTGCTCTTCCTCGCCGGCCTCGTTGGGCTCGTCCTGTGGCTGGTCTACCGCTACTCCCGGTTCGGGCTCGCCACGCGCGCAGCCGCCGGAAACGAAAAGGGAGCCGTGCTCCTGGGCTACTCGCCCGAGCGGCTGGCGCTTGCCAACTGGATCGTCGCCGCTGCGGTCGCCGGCCTGGCGGGCATCTGCGTGGGCACGATCACTGGGGCCCTCGCCCAGACCAAGTTCACCCTGCTCATCGTCCCGGCGCTCGGCGCAGCGCTGATTGGCGGTCTGTCGTCTATCCCCGTCGCCGTGGTGGGCGGCATCTCTCTCGGCATGCTCGAAACCTTCACCACGTCCTGGCTGCGCCAGCAGCAATGGATCGCCGACGACTGGTTCAGCGGCTTGAAGGATGCGGTACCCCTCGTCGTCATCGTGCTGGTGCTGTTCTTCAAGGGCAAGAGCTTGCCGATTCGAGGAACGGTCGAGGAGAAGCGCTTGCCCCTGTCCCCCTACCCGGTACGGGTCGGCTGGTGGGTGGCGATCGCCGGGGTCGTCGCATGCGTCGCCGCATTCATTTTCACGTCCAACTTCTCGCTGGCACTTTCGACGTCCCTGCTCACCTCGATGCTGATGCTGAGCTACGTGGTGCTCACGGGTTACGTGGGGCAGATCTCGCTCATGCAGTTGTCGATCGCCGGTGTGTCGGCCTTCATCCTGGCCAGGTTGATGGCGGACGGCTCGGTGACGGCGAACAACCCCTTCCCGGTGGACGGCCCGGGGCTTCCCTGGTGGTTGGCGGCCATCATTGCCATCGCCTTGGCGACCGTGGTCGGGATCCTCCTCGGTCTACCGGCCCTGCGGATCCGAGGCGTACAACTCGCTGTCGTCACCATTGCCGCCGCCCTGGCGATCCAGACGCTCTACTTGGAGAACCCGATCCTCACGGGTCTTCGAGCCGGCGTGAACGCATCGGTGAAGCCTCCGAGCATCTTCGGGATCTCCCTCGACTCCCAAGGTGATGGCGGCCTTCGAGATCGTCCAGCGTTCATCGTCTTCTGCGCCGTGGTGCTCGCACTGCTCGCCGTTGCCGTGTCGAACCTGCGGCGCTCCGGCACGGGCCGTCGACTCCTCGCCGTTCGGGCGAACGAGCGGGCGGCCGCTGCTGCGGGCATCGACGTGTCTCGGACGAAGCTGCTGGCGTTCGGCATCTCCTCGGCGGTCGCCGCCGTCTACGGCGTGATGTTCGCCTTCCAGCAGAAAGAGGTCAGCTCGGCGAGCTGGGGGTTCTTCCTCAGCCTCGGCTTCCTTTCGTTCGTGTACCTCGCCGGCATCACCTCGATCAACGGGGCGATCGTCGGCGGCCTCCTGGGTGCTGGCGGCATCGTCACCGCCTTCGGTGACTACCACTACAAGGGGCTCACCGATTACCTCGCCATCCTCGGCGGCATCGGTCTCGTCCTTACCGCGGTGCTCCATCCGGAGGGCCAGGCGCCGTTCTTCCAGCCGGCGCTGCGCTACCTCGGGTCCTGGCTGAAGAATGCTCGGGCCAAGCAGTGGATCGGTGCCGTGCGGAAGTTCACGCCTGGTGCGATCCCGGGAGCACTGCTGACGTTCGTGCTGATCTACTTGAACGCCGAAACGTTCAACTGGCCCTGGCACCCGCTGATGATGGCCTTCTACGGCCTCATGTCCCGCTCGATCGGTCTGCGTATCTGGAATGCGATCCGGGGCAAGGGCGGCTCACACGGCTTCGGCGTGGGGGAAGCGGTCCACGATGCCGCTCCCGCAGCGAGTACCACCGAGGAGTCCTCGACCGCATCGACCACGGAGGTCGCCCGATGACCGGCCCGCTCGAAACCAAAGGACTCACCGTCACTTATGGCGGGTTGAACGCCAACGACAACGTGGACATCACGGTCGAAGCGGGCAAGCTGGTCGGCCTCATCGGGCCGAACGGTGCCGGCAAGACCACGTTCATCGACGCGATCACCGGATTCACTCGCCCGTCGGCCGGTGTCGTGCGGTTCAACGGGTTCGAGATCAACGCCTTGGCTCCGGCGAAGCGTGCCGACGCTGGTCTCACCCGAACGTTCCAGTCGCTGGAGCTGTTCGAGGACCTCACGGTGTGGGACAACCTGCTCGCCGCCGCCGAACGTCCGAAGTGGTTCTCGTTCCTGCACGACCTCGTGCAGCCCCGCCGTCGCCTCAACGTGGCCGAGCAGGCAGAGTGGGCGCTCGACGTCATGGCTCTGGGTGATCTTCGCGATCGGTTGCCGAGCGATCTCTCACACGGCCAGCGCAAGCTGGTCAGCGTGGCCCGAGCCCTTGCGGCCCGCCCCAAGCTCGTCCTGCTCGACGAACCTGCGGCCGGCCTCGACACGGCCGAGTCGCAGGTGCTCGGCACACACCTGCGCGACTTCCTGTCCCGGGGCATCACGGTGTTTCTCATCGACCACGACATGGGCCTGGTGCTCAACGTGTGCGATTACATCTACGTGCTCGACTTCGGGCGGATCATCGCCGAGGGAACGCCCGCCGAAGTCCGTGCCAACCCTGCCGTCATCCAGGCCTACCTTGGCGAGACCGCTGGGGAGATGCAGGCCCAGGAGGGCTCGGCGATCGCCGGGCAGCTCAATCACTGAAAGGTCCTGCCATGGCTGACGCACTCATCGAAATCAAGGACCTCTCGACGGGGTACGGCGGCGTACCGGTCGTTCGGGGTCTCAATATGCAGGTCTTCCCGGGCGAGGTCGTCGCGCTCCTCGGACCGAACGGTGCGGGCAAGACGACCACACTGCTGACGATCTCCGGGATCCTGCGCCCGATCGCCGGTGCCGTGAACGTCCTGGGTGAGGCGGTGCTGGGTGGCAAGGCCTACCGCACGGCGCGCCGGGGCCTGGCCCACGTGGCCGAGGATCGCTCGTTGTTCTTCGACCTCACCGTCACCGAGAACATTCGGCTGGGGCTCACCGGCAACAAGGCGGGTCGTAAAGCGGCGCTCGACCGGGCGATGGACCTGTTCCCGGCGCTTGCGCCGCTGCGCACGCGACGCGCCGGCCTGCTGTCCGGTGGTGAGCAGCAGATGCTTGCCATGGCGCGGGCGCTGGTGTCCGACCCGAAGGTCCTCCTCGTCGACGAGATGTCAATGGGGCTTGCCCCGATCATCGTCGAGCGCATGATGCCGATCGTGCGCCGGATCGCGGACGAGACGAGTACCGCGGTGCTCATCGTGGAGCAGCACGTACACATGGCGCTGTCGATCGCTGACCGCGGCTACGTGATGAACCACGGCAACCTGGTCCTCGAAGGCACGGCTGACGAGCTTCGGTCCCGGCGTGATCTGCTGGAGGCGAGCTACCTCGGTGGCGGGCACTAGCCCTAGCTGACGACGGGGAACTCGACGTGTCGGCGACCCTGTCGTTCCTGCTGTTCGGATTCGGTACCGGCGCCGTCTACGCGGCGATCGGTATGTCGATTGTTCTCGTCAATCGAGCGAGCGGTGTGGTCAACATCGCCCAGGGCTCGATCGCGATGATCGCCGCCCTGGTGTTCGTCACGCTTCGGGATACCGGCGTACTGGTGTTGCCGCTGGTGATCGTTCCTGCAGAGATCGATATCGGCAAGGTGCCGACCCCGGCGGCGATCCTCATCGCGCTCGTCGTCGGGGTGGTGGTGGGGTTGGCTGCCCAACTCCTCGTGTTCAATCCGATGCGCGATGCCCCACCGGTGACGAAGCTGGTTGCGTCGATCGGCCTCACCATCGTCCTCCAGGGCATCGCCATCCTGCGGTTCGGACTGGCGTTCCGCCGGACCAAGCCACTGCTGCCCGACGAGCTCGTCACCCTTTTCGGACGGACCCTTCCCCGGGACCGGTTGTGGCTGGCCTTCTGCGTGCTGGTGGTCGGCGTCGGGCTGTGGGCGATGGGTCGCTACACCAGGTTCGGCCTGGCGACCCGGGCTGCCGCGGAATCCGAGAAGGGGGCGCTCCTCATCGGCCTCTCGCCGTCCCGCTTGGCGACGGCGAACTGGGCGCTCGCAAGCGCGGTCACCTCGCTCGCCGGAATCCTGGTGACCCCGATCGCCGGGGTGAACCCGTTCTCGTACAGCTACTTCGTGATCCCGGCGCTCGCCGCGGCGCTCGCCGGTCGGCTCCGGTTCATCGGGATCACGTGTGCCGTCGGCCTCATGCTCGGATCGTTCCAGGCCATGGCCGTCCGGATCACCTCCGAGGAGCAGGTTCCCCAGTTCCTGCGGGGCGGGTTCGACACCGTCGTACCCCTCGTGGCGATCATCGTTGCGCTCGCTCTGACCGGGACCAGCCTGCCGCGCCGGGGCCAGTTGACCGAGACTCGCCAACCGCGCTCGCCTGCCCCGGCAGTTCGGGTCGTGCCCATCGTCCTCGCGTTCGCCGGCGCAGCGGGCATCCTGCTCTTTGGCGATTCGGGCATCCGGCTCGCGCTCATCCAAAGCCTGGTGATGGCGGCGCTCGTGCTGTCGGTCGTCGTGCTGACCGGCTTCGTCGGTCAGGTCTCCCTGGGACAGATGGCCTTCGCCGGTCTTGGTGCGTACCTGTGCGCGCACTTTGCCGACGAGCGGGGCATCCCGTTCCCGCTCAGCCCGCTACTCGCTATCGGGCTCACCACCTTGGTCGGCGTGATCGTCGGCCTCCCAGCGGTGCGCATCCGGGGTGTGCAGCTCGCCGTGGTGACCCTTGCGTTCGCGGTCGCAGCGGAACAGCTGTTGTTCCGTAACGGGATCCTGCTCGGCAACGACGGGATGGCGAACGTGCCCGCTCCGGTCGTGTTCGGCATCGATTTCGGCATTCTCGGCCTCGAGTATCCACAACGGCCGTTTGGCCTCCTGGTGCTGGTCGTGGTCGGCGGCCTGTTCCTCTTGGTGGCGAATCTGCGGCGGGGCACGCTCGGGCGGCGTCTGCTGGCGGTGCGGGCGAACGAGCGGGCGGCCGCTGCGAGCGGCATCGACGTTGTTCGCGCCAAATTGCAGGCCAATGCGCTCGCCGCGCTCGTCGCTGCAGTGGCGGGTGTGCTCTATGCCTACGTCTACACCTCGTTCAACTCGGCCGGATTCGAAGCCACTCAGGGGCTGCAAGTCCTCTCCCTGGCCTACCTCGGCGGCGTGGGAAGCTTGGCCGGTGCACTCGTGGCCGGGGCGCTCGCGCCGTCCGGGTTCGTGTTCGGTCTCATCGGCGACGGTCAAGCGGTACGTGACGCGCAGTATCTCGTGAGTGGCTTGGGTCTGGTGATCGTCGCTGCCCGTTTCCCGGATGGCCTGGCGGGAGTCGGGGCCCGATTGCTGTCCCGGATCCCGCGGCTCCGGCGTGAGCCCGATCCTGCGCCCCACGCGGAGGAGATCGAGGTGTTCGAATTCCGTGTGGAAGATCGACCGGGCCGCTGAGGATCACCGAGCTCGATCGAACTGGCTGAGGTAGCGGACTGCAACGCTGAGCCCGGCCAGCCCGACCCGGTCGCTGCGATCGAGCAGGACGCGGAGCTCGCCCAGTCGGCGCACGTTGCGCTCGTTGCGCTCGAGCCAACCGAGCCAGGCCGGCTCCGTTGGATCGAGCACGAGCGTTCCCGTTGCGACGGCGAGCCCGAGGACTGCGTCGCTGAGTTCGTCGCGGAGCTGGATACGTGCGAGTGCCTCCCAACGTGTGGACCGAGGGAGCTGCCGGACGGCCTCGACGAGCCAGGTGAGATCGAGGCGCTCGATGACGAAAGCAGCCGTACTCCAAAGTTCCCCGACCGTCCGCTGCGTCGAGGCAGAGAGTCGAGCCGCGGGCAGCGCAAGGTGGAGGAGGTCCGACGAGTGCATCGACGCCCCGCTGCGGGCGAGGATCAGCGGGAGCGAGGCATCGAGTTCGACCGCTGCCGGTCGATAGCGGGCCGACACGGCGTCGACATCAAGAGCGGGGCCCTCCTCTCGGAGCAGCCAGCGGGTGGAACGCTCCACGAGCCGCCGTAGTCGAAGCAACGCGTCCAGCCGGTCCCCCTCGGGCCCGTTGCGATCGGCGGCTGCCTTCCATCGATCCGCGAGCTCGAAGACGGTTGCCGCAGCAAGGTGGGCCCGGGTGATCTCCGCAGCGGTGAAGCCGGTTTCCTCACCTAGGCGGAACAGGAAGGACACCCCCATGCGATTGACCAGGTCGTTCACCAGCCGCGTAGCGATGATCTCGCGTCGTAGGCGGTGATTCGGCAGTTGCGACCCAGCGACCTCGACGGCCCGAGGAGGGAAGTACGCATGAAGAGCCGGCAGGGACGCGGGATCGTCGGGAAGGGCGCTGGCGAGGACCTCGGCGGTCGCGGTCGACTTGACGTCGGCGAGGAGCACGGCGAACTCCGGGGTGGTCAGCCCGAGTCCGGACCGCGAACGGCGGTCGAACTCGGACTCGTCCGGGAGCGCGTGAGCGGCCAGTTGTGGGGCCCGGGCCGCGAGCTGTCGAGCGTGGACGCCAGCCATCGCGACGGCCTGGCGGCGGGCGACGGCGAGCGCCGTCACCTGGGCTCGGTTGTCGTCGAGGACCGCCTCGGCGACCGATGCGGTCAGTTCGGAAAGGAGTCGATTTCGGGCTGCAACGTCGAGCTGGCTGGCGTGCACGGCGAGGTCGAGGAGGATCTTGAGGTTCACTTCGTGGTCGGAACAGTCGACACCCGCCGAGTTGTCGATCGCGTCGGTGTTGAGGAGGCCTCCGGCCAGGGCGTACTCGACCCGAGCCCGCTGGGTGAACCCGAGGTTCCCGCCCTCGGCGACCATCCGGCAGCGGAGTTCCCGGCCGGAGACCCGGATCGAATCATTTGCGTGGTCGGCGACCTCGTCGTCGCTCTCCTCCGAGGCCTTGACGAAGGTGCCGATGCCGCCGTTCCACAACAGATCGACCGGCGCGCGCAGGATGGCCCGCACGAGTTCGTCCGGCGTGAGCTCGGTGTCATCGACGCCGAGGACCTGGCGGACGCGGTCGCTGAGCGGGATGGACTTGGCCGAGCGCGGCCACACGCCGCCACCGGGGGAGATGGCGACCGGGTCGTAGTCGTGCCAACTGGACCTCGACAGCGTGACCATCCGTCTCCGCTCGGCGGCGGCGACCACCGGATCGGGGTCGGGGTCGAGGAAGACGTGGCGGTGGTCGAAGGCCGCAACGAGACGCAGCGTGTCGGACTGGAGCATGCCGTTGCCGAACACGTCGCCCGAGAGATCGCCGATGCCCACCACCGTCAGTGGGTCGGCGTCCGGGTCGAGACCGAGGTGCCGAGCGTGTGCCCGTACGCTCTCCCAGGCGCCGCGCGCGGTGATGCCGAGCGCTTTGTGGTCGTAGCCCGTACTGCCGCCGGAGGCAAACGCGTCGCCGAGCCAGAATCCGTAGCGGGCGGCGATGGCATTGCCGTCGTCGCTGAGCGAAGCGGTTCCCTTGTCGGCCGCCACGACGAGATACGGATCGTCCCCGTCGTGACGAACGACGCCGGGCGGGGGGACGACGACGTCACCGTCGAGGGAATCGGTGACGTCGAGGAGCGCAGCAACGAAGGTGCGATAGGCCGCACGGACGGCGTCCGGACGTGATCCGGGCTCGTGCGGCGGAGAAGTCAGGACGAATCCACCCTTGGCGCCGACCGGGACGATCACGGTGTTCTTCGCCATCTGGGTCCGCATGAGGCCGAGGATTTCGGTTCGAAGATCGTCGCTGCGGTCGCTGGCGCGCAGCCCACCGCGCGCAACGGGGCCGCCGCGCAGGTGGACACCCTGGACGTCGCGACCGGAGACCCAGATCTCTCGGAACGGTCGGGGCGTTGGAAGGTCGTGGAGCTGTGACGGATCGAGCTTGAGGGCCAAGGCCCGGCGGCGGGGTCCGAGCTCGAGCGGATCGTCGGTTCGGAAGGCGTTCGTCCGGACCGTTGCCTGGATCGCGGCGAGGACGGCACGCAGGATCCGGTCGTAGTCGAGTCGTTCGACGGCGTCGATGCCGGCGCGCAAGCCGGCGATGAGGTTGGCGGGAATCCCCGCACCGGAGCGGTCGGGATCGAAGCGGTGGTCGAACAGCTGAACGAACCCTGCGGCGAGCTCGGCCTGCTCGACGAGCGCTCGTTCGATCGTGGCGAGTGAGTGCGGGACGAGCGCTTGGTGGACCCAGCGGGCGTAGGCCCGGATGACATGGACGTCACGCAGGGTGAGTCCACCGGCGAGAACCAAGCGGTTGAGGTCGTCGTCGATGGCATCGCCGTCCCACACGGCAGCGACCGATCGCTCCCAGTTGGCGACGACGGCGGGGTCCGGCGCATGACCGATTTCCCGCAGTCCGAGGTCGGACAGCACAACGCTCGCCGGCGAACCCTCGCCTGCGACGTCGTCGATGATGTAGGCGCGCTCGTCGGTCACGGCCACGCCGAGGCGCTCGAGCACGGGGAGCACCTCGGACAGCACGACGGCCCGAGGGCTGAAGAGCCGGCAGCGTGGCGCTGCGGCGGCCGAAAGGTGCAGCTCGGCCCGACTCCGGCCCGATGCGGCGACGGCGGCGGCGAGCTCGAGATCGGCGGAGTCGACCGCACGCGGTCCACCGCGCACGACATCCCGGACGCGTGGTGCCACGACGGCAGCGTAGGCAGGAGTTGACGGATCCTTGCGACCGACCTGATCCCTCCGTGCGCTCGATCCGCGACGCTCTGCCCGTGCGGCGGGGGACCGCAGTGGCGATCGTCGGGATGCTGTCGAGCCTCGGGGTTTCCGCATGCTCCGGCACGGGAGGTCGTTCGACGGCAGGGCCCGACGGTGTCGAATCGCTGCGCGCGGGTCCGCCTCCGAGTGCGTCGTGGGCCACCACGTCGGGACCGTCGTCGGTACCGCCGGCGGGGTCGGCCCCGTCGGACCCTGATGCGGACGTCGTGGCGGCAGCGATCAGCGATTTCCTCGCGTCGGAGCGACGGTACCTCGCCGTCGTGCGAGGTCTCCCGGACACCGATCCGGAGTCGTTGCGGGCCTTCGCGATCGGCCCCGTGGCTGACCGGTGGATCGCTGGGATCGAGCGATGGCGCCGCGCCGGTTGGCGGGTTGCTCCCGGGCCACGGGGGATCGATCGGACCGTGGTCGAGCGAGGGCGGCGACGCCCCGACGGCGCCGTCGAAGTGGAGAGCTGCACGGCGAGCGATGGGATCCTCTTCCGGCCCGGACCCGTGCCGGGGGAGCGGGTCGTGCTCGACGATGCGCTCGCAACGGTTCGCCGCCGGGTGGTGCTCGCCCCCGGACCGACCGGATGGCAGCGGACCGAGGTCGAGGAGGTCTCGTGGCAGGAGGGGGCCGACCGGTGCGGGCCCTGATCACACGCGCAGTCGTTCGTGGGCGCCACTCGAGCCGGTTGCGAGTGGGCCTTCTCATGGCCGTCGTCGGTCTGGGATGCGCCGCGTTGGCTCCCCTGGCCCATGCCGACACGAGCGGTGGTGGTGGTGTCGAACAGGATGCCGTGCATGCCTGGATCCAGCGATTCTCGAACGGCGCCTTCGGTTCTCCACAGTGCTCGTGGACACTCCCCGCCGATCCTGTCCACAGGCCTGAAGCTGTAGTAGAGGTTGATGGTGACGGAACGCTTTGGTTCCTCTACCTGCGGGTTTGTGATGGAGTTGGCACGGCGATCTGGGTTCCGATGGTCTCCCCGGCTCTGCTGGCCGAGGTCGCCGCAGACCGGGCACGGCGCGCGCTGCCCCGGCCGGAGGTGGCGTTGTCCCCAGCCCGTCGAAGCGTCACGCAGCTGCCGACGTGGTTCTGGACGGCTGGCTGGGCGCCCGTGGAGGCGGTCGCCGCCGTCCCCGGTGCGGTCGCCCGGGCACGGGCCGAACCGGTCGCACTCGAGTTCGAGCCTGGCGACGGGGCCCGGGGCGATGGACCGGTGTCGTGCCCCGGACCCGGTCGGCCGTGGCGCCCCGGGGACGCCGACGCGGACAGCCCGTGCCGGGTCACCTACCGGCACACCCCCGCAGTCGCAGGGGCGACGCACTGGTCGGCGCAGGTAACCATCAAATGGCGGATCTCGACGGTCGTCGCCGGTGCCCCGGGTCCGGTGGTCGATGCGACGACGGCGACGGTCGTGCCGGTCGTCGTCGTCGAGCTCCACGGCCTCGTCACCCGGTGAGCCCTAGCATCGACAGCATGGGCGAGGCCTGGATCATCGGTGCATGGACGTCCCGATTCGGCAAGCGCACCGATGACACCTTCAAGGACCTAACCCGCGAGGCGTACCTCGGGGTCCTCGAGGATGCTGGTCTTGACGGCTCCGGTGGCGCCGATATCGAGTCCGTGTGGTTCGGGAACTGCCTGATGCACACCTGGGGCCAGGGGGGCATCCGTGGGCAGGTGTGCACCGTGGAAATGGTCGACGAGGGCCTGTTCCCGTCACGTGTGCCGATCGTCAACGTCGAAGGGGCCTGTGCGACGGCGTCGATGGCGTTGTTCGCGGCCGCGAAGGACATTCGCAGTGGTGACGCTCGGATGTCTCTGGCCATCGGCGTCGAGAAGATCGCCCGGGCCGGCGCCGACACCGATCCGGTGGTGCGCCAGCAGGTGTTCGACTCCTTCGGTGCCGGCGTGGACAATTTCGATCTCCCACGCCTGGTCCGGGAGTACCACAAGGCGGCGGCGTATGCCGGGTGCTCGTTCGAGCAGGGGCCCGGCCGCACGATGTTCATGGACACATACGCCCTCCAGGCGGCCGTGCACATGAGGCGTTGGGGTACGACCCAGGCGCAGATCGCCGCCGGCGCTGCGAAGAACCACACCTACGGCGCGCTGAACCCCAACGCCCAGTATCGCTTTTCGATGACCGTGGAGGAGGTGCTCGCCGACCGCCCGGTCTCTTGGCCGTTGACCCGATCGATGTGCGCTCCGATCGGCGACGGGGCGGCGGCCGCCATCGTGGTTGGTGACGACGTGCTCGCTGGACTTCCCGACGCTGTCCGATCGCGAGCGGTTCGGGTGGCTGCGACGGCGCTGGTCGGCGGTCGGTACCGCGCCATCGACGAGCCGTCGCTCGCCCGGCACGCCGCGCAGCGGGCCTACCACCTCGCCGGGGTGCGGCCGGCCGACGTCGACGTCGCCGAGGTGCACGACGCTACGTCGTTCTGCGAGCTCTACCAGTGCGAGATGCTCGGCTTCTGTGAAGACGGGGAGGGCGGCCCGTTCGTCGCTTCGGGGGCGACCGGGCCGGGCGGACCGATCCCGATCAACACCTCGGGCGGCCTGGTGTCCAAGGGGCATCCGGTCGGGGCCACGGGACTGTCAATGATCCACGAACTCGTCACTCAGCTGCGCGGCGAGGCGGGAGACCGGCAGGTGCCCGACGCCCGGATCGCCCTCGCCGAGAACGGGGGCGGCGTGATGGGTCTCGAGGAAGCGGCGTGCGCGGTCACGATCCTGGAGCGCCGGGCGTGATCACCGACCTGCTGCACCCGAAGACGATCGCCGACCCGTACGCGATCTACGCCGACCTGCGAGCGGCTGGCCCGGTTGTGTGGCTCCCTGAGCACCACGCCTGGTTCCTGTCCAACTACGAGGCCGTCCACGCCGGGTTCCGGGACGCCACGAACCTCTCCTCGGACCGTCTCACGCCGCTGGAACGCCGGCTCGACGAGCGCCGCCGCGCGCTGCTCGGCCAGACGTTCGAGCTGTTGCGGGGCTGGATGGTGTTCCACGACCCACCGGACCACGAGCGGCTCCGGGCGCCGCTGCGGCGAACCTTCACCCCTCGCATGGTCGAGAGCCTCCGACCGCGGGTCGAATCCCTCGTGCAGGAGCTGTGCGACGGCATGGCCCTCACCGCCGCCGAGCGTGGCAGCGTCGACCTGATCGCCGATTTCGCCTTCCCTCTGCCGGCGATCGTGATCGCCGAGCTTCTCGGCGTGCCGCCCGCGGACCGCGATCGCTTCAAGACCTGGTCGGCCCAGCTCGCAGCCATCGTGTTCGGTGCGTCGAACCGGCCCGACCAGGCCGAGGCCGCTGCGGCCGGGAGCGCCCAGTTCGCCGAGTACTTCTCGTGGCTCATCGATCGATACACCGCAGATCCGGCCGACAATCTCATCTCTGCCCTTATCGCAGTCACCGGGAGCGAGGACGGCAGCGGGCTCACCCCGTCCGAGCTGGTCGGGGCGCTCACCCTGCTGCTGTTCGGTGGGCATGAGACCACGACGAACTTCATCGGCAACGCCGTCCATGCCCTCGTCGGGAACCCGGCCCAATTGGCCTGGTTACGCGACCGGCCCGAGGCCGTCGCCGGGGCGGGCGAGGAGCTGCAGCGCTTCGATGGCTCCACCAAGCTCATGGTCCGGATCGTCGCTCGGGACCACGAGCGCCACGGGCACGCCCTGCGCGCCGGACAGACCGTGTTCCTCGGCGTGGCATCGGCCAACCGGGACCCGGCGTTCTGGGGCGACGACGCTCATCGATTGCGTCTCGACCGCCCGGATGCCACGAAGCATGTCGGGTTCGGTTACGGGCTGCACTTCTGCCTCGGGGCTCCGCTCGCCCGTCTCGAGTCCACGATCGCGCTCAGTGGTCTGCTGCGACGATTCGGCACGATCGAGCTCGCCACCGACACCCTCGAACATGGCGGCACCCTGCTCGGACGAGGGCTGCGGACCCTGCCGCTGCGCCTCGCATGAGCCGTCGGATCGTGCTCGCCGCTGTGCTCGACGTCGTGGCCGTCGTCGGCTTCGCGCTCGCCGGTCGCCGCTCGCACGGCAGCGGTGACGCCGTCGCCGACGTGGTCACCGTGGCCGCCCCCTTCCTGATCGGCCTCGGCGCCGGGTGGGGCTTCACCCGGCTCTGGCGCCGACCCCTTTCCTGGTGCCCTGCCGTGCCGATGTGGCTCGCCACCCTGGCGATCGGCTTCCCGCTGCGCGGGCTGGTCTGGGGTCGGGGCCTCGCCGTCGGGTTCCTCGTGGTGGCGACAGGGTTCACCGCCGTGACCCTGCTCGGCTGGCGGCTCGCAGCCGCCGCGCTCGCTCAGTGGGCGCCGGTCAGGTCCCGCCAGCGGCCGGGGTAGGCGGCGGCGACCTGCTGCGGGGTCATCCGCAGCGTCGCTTCGGGCACCTGGTCGACGAGGGCCCGGCCCTGCTCGTAGTGGTGAGCGGTGTTGGCGACACCGGCGAAGGCCGATCGGCGGGCGGCGACGAGGTCCGCCGGCGGTGCGGGATCGAGCCAGCCCCAGATGGTGAGCCCGATCGTGAGGTCGTGGACGACCGGCGCCCGTCCGAACAGCGAGGCACGGCGAAGCCCGATCAGCAGCGCGCCGAGCAGCGCATCGTCGACGGACTCGCCGGAACCGGTGTGCACCTTGCCGCGGAACGACTCGGCGATCTTGATCCCGAACCCCTGGTCGGGGCCCTGGAACCCGAGCCGCGAGCCCTGGGGCTGGCGCCCTCGGATCTCCGCCGGCCGATCGGGATGCCACGGATCGGGGACGTGGTCGGGCGACTCGTAACCGCGGGCCCGGTCGGTGGGCGGTACGGGGACGAACTTGGGGGCGGCCATGCGCCGTTCAGTGTGCCAGATCGACCCCGCCCGACGCCGGAGCGGCGTGGACCAGGGCGTAGACCACCGTGTCGCTGAGCGCCTGCCAGGACGCTTCGATGATGTTCTCCGACACCCCGATCGTCGACCACGACCGTTCGCCGTCGGTGGCGTCGAGCAGCACCCGGACCACGGCGCCCGTGCCCCGCGCGGAGTCGAGGATGCGGACCTTGTAGTCCGTGAGGTGCACTCGGGCCAGCGCTGGGTAGCGGGCTGCGATGGCGGCACGCAGCGCAGCGTCGATCGCGTTCACCGGGCCGTTGCCCTCACGGGTCGTGATGACCCGCTCCCCGGCGACGTGGACCTTCACCGTCGCCTCCGTGGTGAACGTGCCGCCGGGCCCCTCCTCGGTGATCACCCGCATCGACTCGACGGTGAAGAACGGTTGCGACCACCCGGTGGCCCGTCGCATCAACAGCTCGAGTGACGCGTCGGCCGCCTCGAAGTGGAACCCCTCGTGCTCGAGCCGCTTGAGCTCGTCGATGACCTGGTTGACGGCCGGGCCGTCGAGGTCGAGACCGAGTTCGGTCGCCTTCACTGCGATCGTCGCCTTGCCCGCCATTTCCGACACCACGAACCGGGTGCCGTTGCCGACCAGCTCCGGCGCGACGTGCTCGTACGCATCGCGAGCACGGGCGATGGCCGATACGTGGAGACCCGCCTTGTGGGTGAACGCGCCGGCCCCGACGTAGGGGTCCTGCGGGTCGACGGCTTTGTTCACCAGTTCGGCGACGTGATGGCTGACGGAGGTCAGCCGTTCGAGCCGACCCTCGGGCAGGGTCTCGAACCCCATCTTGAGCGTCAGGTTCGGGATGATCGTGCACAGGTTGGCGTTGCCCGTGCGCTCACCGAGGCCGTTCATCGTGCCCTGCACGTGTCGGGCTCCCGCTCGCACGGCGGCGAGGGAGTTCGCCACGGCGCATCCGGTGTCGTCGTGGCAGTGGATACCCACCGTGACCGTGTCCCCGAAGGAACGAACGACGTCGGCGACGATCGACTCGACCTCGAAGGGCAGCGATCCGCCGTTGGTGTCGCACAGCACCAAGTGGGTGGCACCGTTGATCACTGCGGCCTCGAGGACCCGCATCGAGAACTCGGGATTGCGCTTGTAGCCGTCAAAGAAATGCTCGCAATCGACGAGGACCCGCTTGCCGTTGGCGGTGAGGAACTCGACGGATTCCCCGACCATTGCGACGCCTTCGTCGAGCGAGGTGAGCAACGCATCGGTGACGTGGTAGTCCCACGACTTGGCCACGATGCACACGGCGCCGGTCCCGGCGTCGACGAGGTGCCTCAGGGTCGGGTCGTCGTCGACCTTCCCCTTCGGCCGCCGGGTCGAGCCGAAGGCGACCAGCGTGGCATTGCGGAGTTGCAGCTCCGACGCCGCCCGGCGAAAGAACTCCTCGTCCTTCGGGTTGGCCCCGGGCCAACCGCCCTCGATGAAGGTCACCCCGAGCGCGTCGAGTTGCTCGGCGATGCGCAGTTTGTCGTCGACGGTGACGGAGATGCCCTCGAGCTGGCACCCGTCCCGAAGGGTGGTGTCGAAGATCTCGATGCGGCTCATGGCGGTGGGCTCCTGTGTCGTCGTCTGGTTGGTGGATCGGCAGTTGGGCGGAAAAAGGAAGGAGCCGCCCCGGGGGGCGGCTC
>JBEIFW010000073.1:0-16136 GCA_040382215.1 Acidimicrobiales bacterium | reverse complement strand
GGCCGAGGAATTGGATCCGGGCGTCGTACTGGTCGCTCCAGAAGAACGGCACCGGGTCATAAGGCACGCCGGCGCCGCCAGCCGCGACCGCCAGCGCGTTTCGAGCGGCGAGCGCTCCCTGCTCGGCCGCATTGGTCCAATGCTCGACCCGCATCTCCTCGCCGTACCGGGGATTGGGCCACCGGGCGACGTCGCCGGCGACGTAGACCCCCGGGGGACCTGCCGCGAGGGTCTCGTCGGCAACGACCCCGTCCCGCAGTGTCAGCCCGCTGTGGGCCAACCATCCGGTCGCCGGCTGGACGCCGATACCGACGACGACGACATCGGCGTCGAGGACCGTGCCGTCCCCGAGACGGACCCGCTCGACGCGAGTGCCTCCTTCGATCGCATCGACTCCCACCCCGAGACGGAGCCGCACACCGTGGTCCCGGTGGATCTCGGCGCAGGCATCGCCGAGGACCGGGCCGAGGCCCCGCACCATCGGGACGGGCAACGCCTCCACCATCGTGACCTCGAGACCCCGGGAGCGCGCCGTGGCAGCGACCTCGGCACCGATGAACCCTGCGCCGATCACGACCACGTGCTGCGGCGCCGCATCGAGATCGGCGCGCAGGGCGAGCGCGCCGTCGAGGGTGCGCAACTCGTGGATGCCCGGCAGGTCCGGTTGGTTCGGCAACCGACGACAGCCGGCGCCGGTGGCGATCACGAGTGCGTCGTAGGGCACGGACGATCCGTCCGAGAGGTCCACCCGGCGCTGAGCGACGTCGAGTCCGGTCGCCGCCGTGCCCAGGCGGAACTCGAGGCCGAGTTCGTCGTAGCCCCCCGGCTTGCGCAGAGCGATCCGATCGGCGTCCCACTCCCCGGCGAGGACCTTCTTCGACAGCGGCGGCCGGTCGTACGGGAGGTGCGGCTCGGCGCCAACGAGGGTGAGACGACCATCGAACCCCTCGCTACGAAAGGTTTCCGCCGCGCGCAACCCGGCGAGAGAAGCACCGACGACCACGACGTGTTGCACCATCACCCCACGATGCCACGCCACTGCGGCACCGGGCACCCGACCGGCATCCGTGGCAATGCCCTCAGAACGCTGGTCGGGTGCCGGCGGACCCGAACCCCACGGGCAGTGTGCCGGATTCGTGCGCGAGAGCAGTTGTGCCTTCGTGACGATCGTGCGCGATCGACCGCTCGGCCACCGACGGCGGTGCGGCATCGTGACGGAACGTGATCGAGAGCCGAGGATCGGCCACCGCCACCTTCGGCACGGCGTGCTCCCACCGCTGCTGGCAGCGACCACCCATCACGAGCAGATCGCCGCGACCGAGCAGGAACGTGTGGGACATCCCGCCACCGCGCGGCCGGATCGAGAACGGCCGCGGCGACCCGACGGACACGATGGCGACCGTGGGAACCGGCTGCCACGACGCCAGCCGGTCCCCGTGCCAGGCGACGCTGTCCGCGCCGCTGCGATACAGGTTGAACCCGATCGAATCGAAGCGCACGCCGTACCGCCCGTCGAGCGCAACCCGGATCTCCTCGAGCACCGGCAAGGGGGCCGGGCCCTCGGCCCGGGACCACCAGGCGCTCAGCCGCGGCTCGGTGACGACCCGCCCGAACATCGGGACCCGGCGGGTGCGCCAGGACAGGCGCGCCACCAACTCGGCGAAGACATGATCGGCGCCCGACAGCCAGTGCGGCAACACGTCGAGCCAGCACTCCTCGTCGAGCCAGATGCGGGCGATCCCTGCGAACGTTCCATCGAAACCCGGCTCGATCAGGCCGAACAGGCTGGGTTGCCACTCGAGGGTGGGCGCCGCCGCACCGGTTGTGAACATGTGTTCGATCCTGCCGGGGGCGGGCTGCGCTGTCAAGCGCGACCATTGGTCTGATGCCGCCGAGGATCGAACCCGTGGTCGACCCGACCGACGAGCGCGTTGCGCCGTACCGCTCGTTGCGCGACCCCGAGGCGCGTCGGCGCGTCGAGCCGGCCGGTGGCGTTGCGGTCGTCGAGGGTCTGGTCGCCCTCACCGAACTGTTGCACTCCCCGGTGTCGGTCGTGTCCGGGTTCGTACTCGACGCCCGCCTGGAGCGGGTCGCCACGCACTGGCCCGACGGCCCGCCGCTCTACGTTGCCCCGGCCCCGGTCCTCGACGCCGTCGCCGGGTTTCCGGTGCATCGCGGGGTCCTCGCCCTCGCCCGACGGCCGGCGCCGGTCGCCGTCGCCGACGTCGCCGCCCACGCCACGGTCGTGGCGCTCGAGGACCTCAACGACGTCGAGAACCTCGGCGCCATCGGCCGAGCGGCGCGCGCCCTGGGCGCCGGGGCGCTCGTGCTGTCGCCCCGGTGCGCAGACCCGTACACACGCCGGGCGCTGCGGGTGTCACAGGGCCACCTGCTGCACCTGCCCGTTGCGCGCGCCCACGAGTGGCCCGAGGCACTCGACGGCCTGCGGGCCGCCGGACACCGGCTCATCGCGCTCAGCCCCGACGGCGACGCCGACCTCGACGGGCTGATCGTTGCACCGACCGACCGGCTGACGCTGGTGCTGGGCGCCGAAGGTCCCGGGTTGACGCCGGTGGTCCTCGAACGGGCCGACCGCCGGATTCGCATCCCGCTCGTCACCGGCGTCGACTCGCTCAACGTCGGCCATGCGGCGGCGATCGCCCTCCATCACGTCGCCGCGTCACGGCGCGCCATGATGCGAGGGTGATCGATTTCTCGCGCACCTTCCACACCGGCATCCGCGTGCCCGACATCAACGCTGCCATGGCCGAGCTCTCCGACCGGCTCGGTGTCACCTGGGCCGCACTCCAGGAGCGGGACCAGGCCGTGTGGACCCCGGAGACCGGTCTGATCACCACCCCGCTCAAGTTCACCTACTCGTGCGAGGGCCCGGTGCATCTCGAGCTGCTGCAGGGCCAACCGGGCACCTACTGGTACGGCGCGGATGCCCCTGGCCCGCATCACATCGGCGTGTGGGTCGACGACGTGAAGGCCACCACCGATGAAGCGGTCGCCGCCGGTTGGACCCTGATGTCGGCCGGCGCGCCCCCCGAGCAGGGCTACGGCGCCTTCACCTACATCCGCTCCCCCCAGGGGATCATCGTCGAGCCCGTGTGGGGCGCCGTCCTGCCGGTGTTCGAACGGTGGTGGGCGGGCGGCTCGCTGTGAGCAGTCAGGTCACCACCGGGGCGGCGCTCACCTGCACGTTCGGTCTGGCCCCCTCGACGCTGACCGTCGTGCCGATCGGCCCACCCGTACAGGCCGGCGGCGCCCTCGCCGCCACGGTGCAGGACAGCCGACCAATGGCGAACATCGCCCCGTTCGGCATGTGCAACACGCCGAGCAACCCGCAGGTCGCCGCGGCCACGGCGGCCGCGCTGGGCGTGCTCACCCCCCAACCGTGCATCCCGGTCACGACCGCCCCCTGGATGCCGGGCTCGGCCATGGTCCAGATCGGCGGCCAGCCCGCGCTCACCTCCACCTGCACCCTGCTGTGCCAGTGGGGCGGCACGATAACGATCACATCCCCGGGCAGCGCCACCACGGTGATGACCGGCTGAGCGACTGACCCCCCGGTCGGCAGGCCGTGCGGCCTGTGCCATGATGCGCGCCGTCGGTCGTTTCGGGAGGGGTTCGGATGCCTGGGCGGATCGCCGTTCCGAGGGTTCCGTCGTGAAGATCCCCGTCTACGTCCATGCCGACGATCCGGTCCTGCAGGCCGGGGTCACTGCGCTGTTGCGCGGCCGTCCCGAGGCCTCCGTGGTCGAGGCGACCGACCTCGACACCGCACGCGTGGTGATCGTTGCGGCCGACGATGTCGACGAGCCGACCGTCCGCACCGCCCGGGCGCTGCAGCGCAACGGTTCGATGCGACTGGTGCTCGTGATCACGAACCTCGGCGACGCTGCGCTGCTGGCCGGGATCGGCGCAGGCGCCTGCGGGTTCGTGCGGCGATCGGAGGCCACTCCCGAGCGCCTCGGCGAGGTCGTTCGCAGTGCCGCTTCAGGGGACGGCGCCGTGCCACCCGACCTGCTCGGGCGACTGCTCGAACACATGAGTTCCGTGCAGAGCTCGATCCTCGAACCCCGCGGGCTGTCGCTGTCGGGTCTGTCGGAGCGGGAGACGGTGGTCCTACGCCTCGTCGCCGAGGGCCTCGAAACCTCCGAGATAGCCGAGCGGTTGTGCTTCTCCGAACGAACCGTCAAGGGAGTCATCCACGAGGTGACGACGCGGCTACGGCTGCGCAACCGCGCCCAGGCCGTGGCCTATGCCGTGCGCCAGGGCCTGATCTGACCCGATCCGGGCAACGTCCGCAAGGGAAGCAGGCCCTGCCCGACGGGGCGCACGCGTAGCCGTTCCCTCGTCGCACGGGGCGGCCTACGGTCGGCGGCGGTGATCCACGAGGTCGACGACGCGATCCGAACCCTGTTGCGCCGTGACGCCATCCGGGGCACGGACATCGACATCGTGTTCGACGCGCCGACGAAGGAATGGTCGAGCCGGCGCAACGCGCCAACGATCGACGCCTACCTCTACGACATCCGGGAGGACGTGCGCCGCCGTGAGGTCGGCCGGGTCGACATCCGCACCGACGGCCTGGTCACCGCCCGCGTCGGACCGCCACGCTGGTTCAAGCTGTCCTACCTGTTGACGGCCTGGACCCAACGTCCCGAGGACGAGCACCGGCTGCTCGCCGCCATGCTGCGCGGCCTGTTGCGCTACGAGGCGCTGCCGGCCGACCTGCTGACGGGCTCGCTGGGCGATCTCGGTCTGCCCGTGCCCTACACCTGCGGGCTCCCGCCGCCGGAGGACCGGGCGCTGTCGGACGTGTGGTCGGCCCTCGGCGGCGAGTTGAAACCCTCGCTCGATCTCGTCGTCATCGCGCCGTTCGACCTGTCGCGCGACCACGAGTTCGGGCCGCCGGTCACCGAGGAAACCCGGCTCGTGGTGAGCACCGGACGCGCCCTGGCGACCAACGACTGGGAGCCCGAGCGCAGCGCGCCGCCCCGGACACCGCTCGCGTCCGAGGAGCGCGTCGTCGGTCCCCCGGGGCGCCCCGGGCGGCGGATACGCATCACCGAGCTGCCCCGATGAACGCCGCCGAGCGCTACCTGCAGGGCCGCCTCGGGGGCCTGCGCACCCGGGTGGGGGCGGCCGTCGAGCGGCGCCGGGCCGGCGACCCCGACCCTGACGACCGCTTCCGTGGCCTGTACGTGAGCGACGAGCAGGCCGGCCGGCTGCTCGACGACCGACCACCGCTCGCCGACATCCCGGCCCTCGACGAGGACCTCGAACGCTGGGCCGACGAACGCGAGCACGACGGCGCGGTCGTGCACCTGCGCGACACCGCCCGGGCCTTCGGGCTCGACCCGATCGAGGTCGAACTGCTCCTCGTCGCCGCCGGGCCCGATCTCGACCCCCGACTCGAGCGGGCCTACGGCTACCTCCACGACGACGTCACCCGGCGGCGGGCCACCATCGGGCTGGCCATCGAACTCACCGGTGGCCGCCCGGACGACCCCGCCGCCCGGGCCCGGTTCGGACCGACGGGCACGCTCGTACGCTTCGGGCTGGTCGTGATCGAGGAGACCGAACGGCCGCTGCTGTCGCGGTCGCTGCGCGTGCCCGACTGCGTGCTCGACCACCTGCTGGCCGGCCAGGGTGCCGACCCGGTGGTCGAGGCCCTGCGAGAGCGGCCCGTCGCTGCGAACGACATCGACGGCGAATCCCTGGCCCGGGCCGTGCGATTCGGGTGCTCGCTCGTCTACGTGCGCGACCGGCTCGGTGCAGCGACACTGTCGTTCGCCGTCCGCGGCGTCCACGCCGCCGGCCGCGAGGCGCTCGTGGTCGACCTCGAGCGTCTCGCCCCCGGGGCCGACGTCGCCGCCGTGACCCAGTCGCTCGTGCGCGCCGCCCGGCTCGACGGAGCGGTGCTGGTGGCCGGACCGATCGAGGCACTGTCCGAGCGTGACGCCGCTGCGGCCCGTCAGCTCGCCGACGCCGACGTCGACACCGTGCTGATCGGACACCGGGCCTGGGACCCGGTGTGGTCACGCCGCCCGCCCCTGCAGCTCGACCCGCCGGACATCACCGGCGACTTCGCCGCCGGCCTGCCGTTCCGCCTCACCCCCGAGCAGGCCGCCCGGGCACGTGCCGCCGCCGAGTTGCAGGCGACGGCCTTCGGCGAGCCGGTCACGCTCGAACACCTCGCCGCCGGGGCCCGGGCCCAGAACGCGAGCGGCCTCGAACGGTTGGCGTTGCGGATCTCCCCGGTCGCCGGGTTCGACGACCTCGTCCTGCCCGAGCCGGTCACGCAGCAGCTCACCGACATCGTGGCCCGCGTCCGCCACCGCACCCGGGTGCTGGGCGACTGGGGGATGCGGCGCTCGGCCGGCAAGGGCCGCGGGGTGACGGCGCTGTTCGCCGGCGACTCGGGCACCGGCAAGACGCTCTCGGCGGAGGTGGTCGCCGGAGCCCTCGGCCTCGACCTGTACGTGATCGACCTCGCGACGGTGATCGACAAGTACATCGGCGAGACCGAGAAGAACCTCGACCGGATCTTCCGGGAGGCCGACCGGGTGAACGGCGTGCTGCTCTTCGACGAGGCCGACGCCATCTTCGGCAAGCGGTCCGAGGTGCACGACGCCCGGGACCGGTACGCGAACGTCGAGGTGGCCTACCTCCTGCAGCGGATGGAGCGGTTCGACGGCATCGCCATCCTCACCACGAACCTGCGGGCCAACCTCGACGACGCGTTCCTGCGCCGCCTCGACGCTCTCGTCGATTTCCCCACCCCGGACGAGCCGAGCCGCCGGTTGCTGTGGGAGCGCCACCTGCCACGCAGCCTGCCCACCGGCTCCGACGTCGACCTCGGATTCCTCGCCCGCGCGTTCGACCTCCCGGGCGGCAACATCCGCAACATCGCGGTGTCCGCCGCGTTCCTCGCCGCCGCAGCCGACCGCGACGTCGGCATGGCCGACCTGATCAAGGCCACCGTGCGCGAGTACCGCAAGCTCGGCCGGCTGTGCCTCGAGTCCGAGTTCGGGCCGTACTTCTCGCTCGTGTAGCGGGCTACGGCGACACGGACATGTTCGGTTCGGGCGCCGCCGGCTCCGACGACGAGCGCGCCTCGGCCGCCGAGCCGTCGACGGCGGCCCGACCGGCGCCCGAAAGCACCCGGGCAATGGTGCTGCGGTAGGCGAGCCAGAACGCGTGGTTCGCCATCTGCGACGACATCGCCTCGATCGCCGAGGCGCTGTGGGCGAGGTTGGCCTCCTGGCGCAACATGGTGAGCAGGCTGGTCGACTGCTGGGTGACGGCATGGAGCGCCGCTTCGGCATCCGCGCGGATCGCTGCGTCGACGACACCGGCATCCGCCCGCGCCTTGATGCTCTCGAACCGGGTCACCAGGTCGCCGAACACCCCCTCGGCCGGGCCCTCGAAGCCGACCTCGGCCATGCGCCGGCCGTACTTGCCGATGCTGCGGAACGCGTCGGCGAGCTGTCCCGGGTTGGCCGCGTGCTGCAGTTCGTGCACGGCGTGGCGGATCTTGGGGATCTGGTCGATCACCGACGACAGGCGCTCGACCGCCGACATCGGCGCGCCGAGCGGGCCGATTCCGCCGGCCGGCTCGTACAGCCCCCGCTCGGTGACGTACCGGCGTGTCCCACCGCTCGTGAAGTAGCCACCCTCCTCGGCGGCGTTGATCATCGACTGCCGCTCGACGATGGACTCCGCCACCCGGGCCTGGGCGGCGGTGTCCCCCGCTCGGCACGCCTCCACGAGCTGCTGCTGGAGCGCGTCGACCTCATGCGACAGCGCGTTGGCCTGCGCCTTGTTCATCACGCTCACCCGCCGCACCGGGATGCCGGCGGCGTCCATCTGGGCGCGCAGCGCTGCGACCGCCGCCTCGTCGCCGGCCTGCTGGGCCATCTGCAGCTGCGAGTTCATCACCATCACCTGCTGCGAAGCCGCCGTGCGCCGGGCGATGTCCTCCCGCAGCGCGTCGGGCACCACCTCGGTGAAGGCCCGCATCCGGGCCGCGTCGGTGAAGAAATCGTTCTTGAGCAGCCGGTTCAGTCCACCGGGACTCGTGCCGGCCCGCTCGGCGAGGAACACCCGGGCCCGGTCGCGGTTCTCGGCGGCGAAGGTGCCGTAGGTGGAGATGTCGAGGTCGTTCTTGAACGACCCGCGCGAGCCGGTCGCTTCGAGCAGCGGCTGGCCTTCGGCGATCCCCTCCCGTCGCAGCCCGTTCTGGGCCCAGTTGACGAGATCGCCGTAGAGCGTTTCTCGCCAGGCCACGAGAGCCCGGCCGGCTTCGGACTCGTTGCCGAGCACCGACGACAGCATCGTCCAGCCGCCGGCCTGATCGAGCAGGCCCTTGGGTCCGAGGACGACGAGGCCGTCGCGCGCGGCCGCCTGGGCGGCGTCGCCGGCCAACTGGCCGCGAGCGATCATCGCCACCCGGTCCCCGACCGAGCGCGACAGCGCCCTGGCGGCCCCGAGCGCACCTCCTTCCGCGGCCTCGCGTGCGAGCAGCTCCTGGTAGACGAGGACCTGCCGACCCGCGGCCGAATCCCGGCCGACGGCGGTGAGGAGTTCCTCGGCGTTCTTGCCCGACAACCGCATCGCCTCGGGCACCCCGACCTCGCCGATCCCGCGCGCCAGCACCTCCCCGGCGTTGGCCGGCGCCACCCCCCGACCGATCTCCGCCAGGATCGCCGTCGCGCTGCGCTGCTGCGCGGCGCGGGCGATGCGGCCCTCGGCGAGCAGCGCAACGCCTCTGGTGTACGACTGGAAGCCGTCCACGAACGCAAAGACCGTATCGAGCACTGCAGCCACGAGCGCAGCGTCGGCCTGCCCCTGCGAGACCAGCGCGGTCTCCGGTGACGTCGAGGCCCGCGCTGCGACCGACAGGTCCTCCCACTGCTCCCAACTCCGCGCCGCCATGCCGGCGCTCGTGGCCAGCCCGCCGACGAGCGCTGCGGTGGCCAACCCGCCGCTCGCGATCTCGGCCACCACGAACAGCGCGCCCGACAGCAACCCCCCGCCGATGGCGAGCAGGGTCTGCATGCCTTCGTGGTCGCCGATCACGCCTTGACCGATCGTTCGGTAGAAGCGGCCCTGCTCCGCGTAGAGCTGGCCGTGGATCGGCTGCAGATCGCGCCAGTCGAGATCGCCCGAGTCGATCTTCGGCTGGGTCTCGCTGATCTTGGTCTCGGTCTGGCGAAGCTGCGTGGCCATCTCGGTGCGAGCTTGTTGCGGGCTGGCGTCCGCCAGCGCGTCCACCCGGTTCTCGCGGATCGCCAGGTGCACCGCCGGCGACATCGACGAGTACCCGGTGAGCACCGCTTGGACCCTGTCCCAGTTGGCCTTCGACTCGTCCCAACTGGCGAAACCCTCCTCGGTCGAGGCGCGTTGCGGTCGGGCGTTCGGGTCGAAGTTCACCACCACCTCGTCGGGGCCGAACGACGGCATGTCGCTGTAGTTCGGCAGCGTGTCGTAACCGACGGGGATGCGGCGCAGGGCATCCAGATAGCTCCGGGCCCGACGCACTTCGCCGAGGATCTCCTGCACGAACGCCAGCCGGTCGGCCTGATCGTTGCGGACCGCCTCGGTCGGCGCCGACGCCTCCAGCCCGAGCGCGTCGATCTCGCGGTGGATGCTCGTGAGGTTGCGGGCCATGTAGTCCCGGGCCCGCTGCTTGGTGTCGTTCTCGAACTGGCGCCGTAGCGCCGCCACGGCGCCGATCGAGTGCAGTTCCGCACCGCGTGCGATGCAGCCTTCCCAGAGGGCGAAGTTCGCCTCGGCCACACCGCGGATCCCCTCGCCGAAGCTGTCCCAGATCCGCTCCATCGCCGCCTCGTCGAGCGGCCCCGCCCAGCCCTGGTTCGAGAGCATCGACAACGCCCGGATCCGTTCGGGCTGGCTGAACGACCCCCACGACGAGATCTCCTTGAGCGGCCCGACGTCGCTCTCGGCGATCGCCCGGTCGTAGCGGCTGCGGTCGGACTCGGTGGACGGCGGGTCCGCCCGGGCGGCGAGCTGCTCGTCGGTGATCCGGGACACGAACGCCCCGGCGGCCCGGTTGCCGGCGAGTCGCTGCACCCGGCCGACCATCGCGGCGGCCGCCCCGGCGGGCGCTCCCGGGTCCACGAGGGGGTTGGGCTCGCCCGACGTTCGGGTTGCGGTGCGCGGGCCGACGACCGGTTCCGTCGCCGGGCTCCGCTCCTTCACGGCTCTTCCACCGGCCCGACGCCGCCGCTCACCGCGGCACGACCTCGACGCGGACCGGCACGTGGGCAGGGGTCGAGGCGCGCACCAGCCGGGTCACCCGCTCGAGCTCGGCGGGGATCAGCGGCACGGCCACCCGCACGAGAATCCCCGGCGCGCTCGTGCCCGGTGCCGCACCGCCGGGCCGGGCCGACACCGACACCCCGCCGCTGTCGAGCACCTCGACCCGCCCGTCGAGGTAGGCCTCGAGCAGGTCGCGCACCCCCTTGGCGGTGCCGCGCCACCGGAACAGCTCCACGCTCGAGGCGACCAGGCGCCGCAGTTGTTCGGGCCGCCAGTTGTCGTCGACGGCCAGACCCACCCAGCCGGCCACCCACGACAGCACGTCGAGCGGCGACAGCGCCGGGTCGAGGTAGGCGTCGAGGTTGTCGAGGGTCAACCACACCGGGGCGAGCACGGCGTCGAGCGCCTCGCACAGGAGCATGGCGTTGACGTCGAGCTCCTGGTAGATCGCCGGCAGCAGCGAGCCGAGCCCGACGGCGCCGCGCGCAACGAACCCGGGAACGGGTTCGACCCCGGCGAGCGACCAGTCCTCGAAGCCGGTCCTCATGTCGAGCCCTGCAATCGGACCTCGCAGCGCTCCAGATAGGGCAACCCGTTCGCCGGCGGCACGAGGCGGGGTTGCGGCTGCGGGGCGTACTGCCCGGTGGCGAGGTCGATGGCGAACAGCAGCACGTCCTCGACCTGATCGACCCCGGCCAGGCGGCCGACGGCGCCGACGAGCTCCCCGGTGGTGATCGGCCGCCCGAGCGGCCAGCCGGCACCGTCGGGACCGCCGTGGACCGGGTGCAGGTGGCGCCGCACGGTCGCCGTGATCCGGGCCTCGAGTTCCGCCGCGTTCGCCGTGGCCCACGGTCGCACGAACACCACGATGCGGACCCCTTGGTAGGCGGGCGGCTCGATGACGACGCGGGCGCCGAGGACCCGGCGCTGATCCAGTTCGGCGGCGACCCGGCCCAGGGTGTCGGCGTCGGGCTGGAGCTGCTCGGGGGTCGGCTGCTCGGGCACGTGGGGGACGACGAGCAGGCGCACGACGCCGGGCTCGGCCGCCGGCGTGAGGCAGTGGGCCCGGGCCAGGTTCCGCGAGGCCTGCAGCGCCAGGTACTCGTAGTCCTCGGCCGTCACCGCCCGATCGCGGGTCCGGAACGCAAGTGGGGCGCGCGCCTTGGCCGCCTCGACCGTCTCGCCGTCGACGCCGCCGGTGGCAGCCCGGCGGTTCTCCACCCGGGCCACCGAGGGCACCGACGCCTTGAGCACCCGCAGGGTGCCGGGCAGGACGTTGCCCACCCGGCCACCGCCGTGCAGGTAGCGCCGCACGCGCAACACACTGCCCGACGGAGGCACTGCCCCGTGCTGGCGGATGGTGCCCTCTGGCTCCCGCACGGCCGGTCCGAACAGGATCCGGCCGGCCGTCGGATCGATCCGGAACACCCGGTCGGTCGGGCCGGCGTCGACGAAGTCGTCCACCCGGTGCCATTCGTGCACGACCGCCGCCGTCGAGCCGTCGGCCTGCTCGAGATCCTGCATGGCCTCGATCACCTCGGGCTCGCCGCCGAACACCACCGGGCGGTGCTCGAGGTCGAAGGCCTGGCCGGGCGCGCCCTCGGAGTTCCCGATCACCTCGGCCAGCACCTCGGTCGCGTGCCGCGCCACGGTGGTCCCCCCGACGGTGAACGCCATCAGGTCGGTGATCCGGGGCGACGCCCGGTACGGGTTGTCGCCCGGCGGAGTTACCGCAACGACGCAACGCACCCAACCGCCCCGCTGACCCGACACGGTCGAGGCCGCATGATCGACGGGGAGGTGCAGCACCACGTCACCGGGGCGGTTGAACCCGCCGGTGGTGTCCCGCTCGATCTCGCACGGCTTCCAGCCGTCGGCCGTCCACGCCTCCCAGATGCGCGGGGGTCGCAGGGGGTTGATGCCGAACCCCTCGACGCTGCCGGCGATGCGTAGGTCGAGCACGCACGACGGCGCCGGGTCCGACAACCCGACGTAGCACGCGTCACCGGGCTGCGGCGGCTCGCCGAACAAGGCAACGTCCCGGCCGGTGGCCAGCGCGTTCGTCCGGTCCTCGAGGGCACCACCGGCCGGTTGCACGGCGATCGCCGTGCGCCGCACCGGGACGATCGAGAGCTCCTCGACGGTGCGGAACACGACCGCTTCGGTCCGGTCGGTGCGTTCCGTGGCCACCTCCACCCCGGCCGGGACGGTCACGACGCGCGACTGCGGCGCCGTCAGCCAGAACGTCACATCCGTCGTCGCCGCATGGGGCGGCCGCAGCTCGACGCCGAGCAGGTCGAGGAACTTCACGTAGAGGCGGTCGGGCACCCGGTTGAGCCGGTAGAGGAGCTGCTCGACCATGAACGCGAAGGTCTCGATCAGCGTGACGCCGGGGTCCGACACGTTGTGATCGGTCCAACCCGTCCACTCCGGCCAGCGGCGCTGCACCATGCGCTTGGCCTCGTCGACGAGCTGCTGGAACGTGCGGTCGTCGAGGTTGGGGGCGGGGAGGCTCACGGCTGCTCCTGCGGGATCACGTAGAAGGGGAACACGAGGTTGCGCGGATCGTTCGAGCCGCGCACCTCGTACCGGATGTCGATGTACAGGCACGAGCCGTCGGCGTCGTCGGCCTGCACGGTCACCTCGAGCACGTCGATGCGCGGCTCCCACCGCTCGAGCGCCCGCAGCACCGCGTTGCGCAGGCGCCCGGCGGTCTCTCGGTCGGCCGGCGCGAAGACGTAGTCGTGGATCCCGCATCCGAACTCGGGCCGCATCGGGCGCTCGCCGGGGGCGGTCGCCAGGATCAACCGGATCGCCTCTTCGATCTCCTGGGTGCCGCTGACCAACGCGACCGAACCCGACGGATCGAGCCGAAGGGGGAAGGCGATCCCCGCACCGATCGGACTGCGTGCCATACCCGTGCTCCTTGCCCTGCCTCAGTTGAGCTGGATCGGTTGACCGGACACCCGCACCGGCCCGGACCCCTTGACGGCGACCTGGGCGCCCTCGAGGTCGACGCTCGAGGTGGCCGTGACCTTCACCGTGCGACCCTTGAGCTCCAGGGCGCCCGTGACGTCGAAGGTGACGTTGCCCTGCGCCGACAACGTCACGTCGCCGTCGCAGCGCAACGTGAGGGCCTTGCCGGACTGGTCGAGATGGACCGAGATCGAGCCGTCGCCGGTGCGGAGCTCGATGCCTTCGCTCCCGCTCGCGTCGACGAAGACGAGCTGGTGGCCGGTGCGGGAGGTGAACAAGCGGTTGTTGATTGCGCCGGTGCCGGAGTCGAGCAACTGGCCCGGGCCGGTCACCGCCTGGTCCTGCCCGTTGTAGAGCCCACCGAGCACGTAGGGATGGTTCATGTCTCCCTGCTCGAACGCGACCAGGACCTCGTCGCCGACCTCGGGCAGCAGCAACCACCCCCGATCCGCGCCGGCACCGGCATGGCTGACCCGCGACCACACGCTCACGAACTGCTCGGCGAGCCACGGGAACCGCAGGCGTACCCGCCCGAGCCGGTCGGGGTCGTCCACGTCGTCCACGACGCCCGGCACGACCCCGGCGATCCGGGTCGACCCGCCGTCGCCCCCACCGGTGAGCCCGAGCAGCGAGCGGGCCTCCCGGCCCGACACACTGAACAACGTGCGGTACCCCTCGACGGGGTCGTACTGGTGGGTCGTCGAGGTCAGCACGTAGGTACCGTCGAACGGTGCACCGGCGAGCGCCAGGCGGATGGCCGCACCGGCGCGCAGCTTGGGGTCGCCGTGCGCGATCCCGTCGAGTTCGGCGAAGCTCGCCGCCACGTGCTCGGCGAGCGCCTTCGCCGCGGCATCGGCCGCGCCGGCGTTGCGGATGGGTGGGTCGACGGCGACCAGGGGCGGACCCTTGAAGAGCCCGGCCAACTCCGCCGGCGTGTGGCCGTTCGTGACCGTCACCGTGCGCGCCGGCGCCGTCGCCGTGACGGCCCGCTTGTCGAGCGGGTCCCACCCCCGCACCTCCACCTGCTCGACCTGCTCGGCCGCCGTCACCGTGGCGCGCAGCTCGACCAGGTTCCCGCCGACGGTCAAGGTGAGCGGGTCCCGGCTCGACAGCTCGGCCTGCCCGGGTGCCCCTTGCGACGTCGACGGCGGACGGAAGTGGAGACGGCCGTCGCTCACCAGCACTTCGTTGCCGACCTCCCGGGCCAGGCGACGAAGGAACTCCCAATCGTTCTCACTTGCCTGCGTGACATGCGGGTGGGTCGAGCTGGTCGCCACGATGTCGCCCGCCCGAAGGTGATGCCGGTCGGCCACCTTTCGGGCGATGTCGGCATAGGTGACGTTCACGTAGCTCTCGGTGACGCGACCGTGGAACAGCCGATGGGACTCGTCGTAGCCCCGCACGACCGTGTAGCTCGTACCTGCGTGGATCTCGGCTTCGAGTGCGGTGATCTCCCCCTCGATCAGCGGCTCGCCCCCGGGGTGCGCGTCGTTGATCACCACCACCTTGAGCTTGGCGCCGATGCGCGCCCCCATGCGCTCGAGCGCATTGCGGGCCGGGTCCTTGATCGTCACCGAGAACGAGTCCGGCAGATGGAGGTGGTCCTCGACCTGGACCTCGACGATGTCGACACCTTGCACGCGCGCACCGCCCACGCTGACCGCGAGGTTGTTGGACGGCTGCGCCGGCACGGTTCAGCTCCCCGACGGCACGACGAGGCGGCGGCCGGGCCGGACCCGAAACGGGTCGTCGATGTCGCTGGCGTGGGCGATCTCCCGCCAGCGTGTCGGCGTGCCGAGGAGCCTGGTCGCCACGTGGGCGAGCCGCTCACCACCGTCGAGTTGGTGCAACGCCATGGCATCGATGGCACCGGAGGTGGGGTTCTGGCGCGGGGGGACGGCGAGCACCTCCTCGAGCGTGAGGGTCACCACCGCCCGGATCGCCTCTCCCGAGGAGGCGAAGCGCGTGTACTTGACGGCGACGGTCTTCACCGTGGCGCAGTGGACGTAGTCGGTGCCGCCCCAGGAGAACGTGGCATAGGGCGCGACGGGCTTGTTCGCGTCGCCCCCCTTGATCGGCATGACGGCGGCCATGAGCTTCGCCGCCACGTCCGAGACCTTCGGGCTGTCCTTGCCGTCCTCGGACCGGTCGAGGAACATCTCGATGGTGATGGTGCCGCCTTTGGCCCCGTTGTACTCCGGTGGCGAGGGCGTCTTGCCGTTCTTCACCTTCCATTCCGCCGAGCGCTGCACGGTGAACTCCTTCGGGTTGAAGGAGAACTCGAACTTCCCGTTCTCGATCTCGGCGCCGAGACCGCGGCCGCCGGTGGCCGGCTTGTGCAACGTGAGGGAGGCCTTCGCCAGCTTGCCGTCCATCGCCTCAGAACCCCTTGTCCTCGTACTCGAACCCGTGGTGCGCCAGCTCGAGGGTTTCGGTCGCCACCTTGGCCGATTCGGCGTTGAACGACGGGCCCGTCCAGCGCACCGGTATCACCCCGGTGAGACTCCAGGAGGCCAGATCCCGCCCCTCGGCGTCCTTGGCGGTGATGCGACCCGTCTTGCGGGTGACCTTGCCCCCCATCGACGAGAACCACTTGGCGACCTTGGCGCTGGAGCGGTCGAGCGGGCGGGTGAGCTTGATGTTCGTGTACTTCATGCGCACGGGGAGCTGATGGACGAAGGTGTTGTTGCCACCTTCCTCCCGCTGCTCGACGACGACCTCGGCGCCGAGGCCGTCGCACTGGGTGAACGCGCCGAGCTCGACGCCGTCGATCTCGACGCTGAAGTAGAGCTGGATCCCCGGATCGCCATCGGCCATCGTGCCCTCCTCTACCGCCGGGTCCGCGTGAGCGAGCCGGCCCGCTC
>JBEIFW010000072.1:0-16210 GCA_040382215.1 Acidimicrobiales bacterium | reverse complement strand
CCCCGCCAACCTGCCGCCCACCGAGATCCCGCTCACGGTGACCGTCTCCGACACCGTGGTCGCCGACCGGGGCGACCACGCCGAGCTGACCGCGGGCCGGGACGTGGTGCGGGCCGGCTGGGTGATCGGCGCCGACGGGGCCCGCTCGTTCGTGCGCCGCGCCGTCCCCGGTCTCGACGACCAGGCCGACGCCGGCTTCGAGGAACCGTGGCTCGTGGTCGACCTGGTGCTCGGCGACGACGCCCCGGCGCTGCCCGACCACGCCGTCCAGCTCTGCGATCCGGCCCGGCCGGCCACCCTCGTGCCGATGCCCGGCGCCCGCCACCGGGTCGAGGTGATGCTCCTCCCCGGCGAGGATCCGATCGCCGTCGCAGCGCCGGCCCGGGTCGCCGAACTGCTGGCGCGCTGGCTGCCGACGGGCACCTACGCCGTGGAGCGAGCTGCGGTCTACACGTTCCACGGCCTCGTTGGCCGGCGCTGGCGGTCCGGGCGGGTGCTGCTCGCCGGCGACGCCTGCCACCAGATGCCGCCGTTCCTCGGCCAGGGTATGTGCTCGGGCCTGCGCGACGCCGCCAACCTGGCCTGGAAGCTGGCCGCCGTCCACCACGGGGGCGCCCCCGACGCGCTGCTCGACACCTACCAGGCCGAGCGGGCCCCGCACGTGCAGGGCATCGTCGATGCGGCGGTTCGTTTCGGCCGCATCATCTGCACCACCGACCCGACGGTTGCGGCCGAACGCGACGCCGCGTTCACCGCCGCCGGTGCCCGTACCCAGACCTCGGCCCCGAGGCCCGCGCTGGCTCCGGGGCCCTTGGTGTTCGACGGCGGGGGTCGACCGGTGCCCCAGGCCGCCCTCGGCGCCGGACGGCTCGACGACGTGGTCGGCCCACGCTGGGCGGTGCTGCACCGCGGCCCGCTCGACACCGGGGCCGCCGGGTTCTGGCGCCGGCTCGGCGCCGTGTTCCTCGACGCCGCCGACGAACCATCGCTCGTCGAGGTGCTCGACTCGTGGGGCGCCGACGTCGTCGTGGTGCGCCCGGACCGCTACGTGCTCGGCGCCGGGGCGGACCTGGCCGGCCTCACCGACCCGGTCCGCCCACTGCTCGCCGTCTGAGTACCGCCGGCTAGATCCGCTCGACGATGGTGGCGGTGCCCATGCCGCCACCCGTGCACATGGCCACGAGGCCGATCGACTTGTCCTGGCGCTCGAGCTCGTCGATGACCGTCCCGATCAGCATGGCGCCGGTGGCGCCGATCGGGTGGCCCAACGCCATGGCGCCACCGTTCACGTTCACCTTGGCCGGATCGGCACCGGTGTCCTTGAAGAACCGCAGCACGACCGAGGCGAAGGCCTCGTTGACCTCGAACAGGTCGATGTCGTCGATCGTCATCCCCGCCTTCTTCAGGCACTTCAGCGCCGCCGGCCCGGGCGCGGTCAGCATGATCAACGGCTCGGACGCCGCCACCGCCGACATCACGATCCGCGCCCGCGGCTTGAGGCCGTGCGCCTTGGCGTAGTCGGGCGAGGCGAGCAGCACGGCGCCGGCGCCGTCGACGACGCCCGAGGAGTTGCCGGCGTGGTGGACGTGCTCGATCGTCACCCCGGGGTACTTCTGGGCGATCAACTCGCGCATCGTGCCCGACGCCTGCTCCATCTTGGCGTCCATGAAGGCCGGGAAGCTCGGGGTGAGCCCACCGAGCATCTCCATGGTCGTCTGCGGTCGGGGGAACTGCTCGCGGTCGAGCGCGATCGAGCCGTCCTCGTTGCGGATCGGGATCAGGCTGCGCTCGAAGCGCCCTTCGGACAGGGCCACGGCGGCCCGCCGCTGGCTCTCGAGCGCGAGCCGGTCGCAGTCCTCCCGGGTGGAGCCGTCGATGGTGGCGATCAGGTCGGCCGACAGGCCCTGGGGCACCTGCGGGTGCATGGCCAGCAGATGGGCGTTGTTGGCGTGGAAGCCGTCGGTGCCGTTGCGGGCGCCCCGGCTCATCGCCTCGATGCCGCACCCGATGACGAGATCCTGATGACCGGCCTGGACTCCCATGCCGGCGAAGGTGACCGCCTGCTGGCCCGAGCCGCAGAACCGGTTCAGGGTGACGCCGGGGACGCTGATCGGCCACCCCGCATCGAGCACCGCCATCCGGCCGATGTCGTGGGCATGGTCGCCGGCGTGGGAACCGTTGCCGCACACGACGTCTTCGACGTCGGCCGGGTCGAACCCGACCCGCTCGCGCAAGCCGTCGAGCACCTGGGCCAGCACCCGCTGCGGGTGCAGGTGGGCCAGGCCGCCCTTGCCCTGCTTGCCGATGCCGCGCGGTGAGCGCACCGCGTCGATGATCCAGGCCTCACCCATGGAGCTCCCCTTGTTCCGTAGTCGTCGCAGGTCGCGTCGAACGACGTCGGCCCTGTCGGGCGGAGCCTACGGCTGCGGATCGCGGCCCTCCCAACGCGCGCCGGGACGGCTCGGCGCCGTCCTCGGGGCAGGCCCGGACCTCAGCCGGTGACGACGACCTGGAACACCTCGGCGGCCCGGTTCGGTCCGAGACCCTGCGCTTCGGCGCTGGCGGCGAGCCAACCCCGCACGCGCTGCTCCATGCCGGCCGGGTCGGGATGCTGGCTGGCGTGGCAGAGCAGCGCCCGGATCTTGCGCTCGACCTGCGCGCCCACGTCGACCACCCGGTTCGGCTTGGGACCGCCCATGATCCACACCTCGCGCACCGTCCAGGCGCGCAGGCCTTCGTCGGCGAGCTCGGTGAAGGTGAAATCGTTGCGGGCGTCCGGGTAGACCGCGCACAGCGCGGCCTCGCCCGCAGCGAGGTGGTCGGGGTGGCTGGCGAAGATCCGCTGGAAGTTCCGCTCCGGGCTCTGGCACACCACTCGTTGCGGACGCACCTGGCGGATCACACGCGCCAGGTCCCGTCGCAGCTCGAGCGTGGGCTCGAGGCGGCCGTCGAGGTACCCCAGGAACACGAGCCGGTCGACGCCGACCTCCTTGGCCGCGGCGGTCTGCTCCTCACGCCGTATCGGTCCGATCTCGGTGCGCGGGATCGACTCGTCGAACCCGCCGGCGTCGCCGTCGGTGACGATGCAGTAGACCACCTCGATCCCGGCGTCGGTCCAGTTGGCGACCGTCCCGGCGGCGCCGAAGTCCACGTCGTCGGGGTGAGCGGTGATGACCAGGATCCGTTCCACGTCGGCGTCGTCGAGCACTCCCGAACGCTATGTGACAATCCACTGGTGACCACGGCGCTCGACCCCCGGTTCACCGAGTTGGACCTCGACGCCCTGCGCCGCCGGCGCGGCGCCAAGTGGGCCCGCTACGGCCCCGGCGTGCTCCCGGCGTGGGTGGCCGACATGGACTACCCGCTGGCCGAGCCGATTCGGCGCACGATCCTCGACGCGCTCGCCCACGACGATCTCGGCTACCCGCTCGCCGGCGCAGCGGGCCGCCTGGCCTCGGCGTATGCGGCCTGGTGCCCCGACGCCGTGGTGGAACCCGCATGGGCCCACCTGCTCCCCGATGTGATCAAGGGGCTCGAGGCGGTGATCGAGGTGTGCAGCGACCCCGGGGACGCAGTGGTGGTGCAGACCCCGGTGTACCCGCCGTTCCTCAAGACCGTGGCCAACCTCGGCCGACGGGTGGTGGAGAACCGGCTGACCGCCGACCGCCGAGTGGACCTCGACGACCTGGCCCGCGTGTGCGCCGCCGAACGGCCGCCGTTGCTGCTGCTGTGCCATCCGCACAACCCGTGCGGACGAGCCTTCGACGACGACGAGCTGGCGGGCATCGCCCGGATCTGCGGCGAGCACGACGTCATGGTGGCCAGCGACGAGATCCACGCCGACCTGGTGTTCGCACCCCGCCGTCATCGCCCGTTCTCGGCGCTCGGCCCCGAGGCTGCCGCCCGCACGATCACGCTCACGTCGTCGTCGAAGGCGTTCAACATCGCCGGGCTGCGGTGCGCGTTCGCCCTCGCAGGCAGCGAAGAGCTCCACGAACGGCTGGTGGCGCGCGGCCGGCGGAGCCACGACACCGCCGGCAGCCTGGGGATCGACGCCACCATCGCCGCCTGGACTCCCGAAGGTCGGGCCTGGCTCGAGGCGTGCATGACCGTGCTCGACCACAACCGCCACCTGCTGGCCTCGCTGCTCGACGGCACCGGCATCGGCTACACCCCGCCCGAGGCCACGTACCTGGCCTGGCTCGACTGCCGGGAACTCGAGCTCGACGACGATCCCGCGGCCTGGTTCCTCGACCACGCCCGAGTGGCACTCTCGATCGGGCCGGACTTCGGCCCACCCGGCGCCGGGCACACCCGCTTGAACCTCGCCACCTCCCCGGCGATCCTGACGCTCGTCGTCGAGCGCATGCGCCAGGCGCTGGACCGGCGATGAACCCGATCCGACTCCTGCTGGCCGCCGACGTCGACGCGGCGGCCGACACCCTGGCCACGGCGTTCGCCGACGACCCGATGATCACCTGGGTGTCCGGCGAGCCCGAACGCGGGCACCGGATGGACGCTGCCCGCAACGGGTTCTTCCGGCCTGCGCTGGACGTGGCCCGGCGGCGTGGCCACACCTACGTGACACCCGGCGGGGCCGCCGTGTGGGTCCCGCCGGACGTGGCGCTGTTCACCGAGGCCGACGGCCCGGCCTTCGGCGCCGCCCTCGTCGAGCACCTCGGTGCTGAGGCCGCCGGCCGGCTCGGGATGCTCGGCGAGCTGGTCCGGGCCCACCATCCTCACGACCGCCCCCACTTCTACCTGTTCTTGCTCGGTACCGCCGTCCAGGGCACCGGCCTCGGCGGCCGCCTGCTGGCCCCGGTGCTCGACCGCTGCGATGCCGACCGCGTGGGCGCTTACCTCGAATCCTCCAACCCTCGCAACGTCCCGTTCTACGAACGGCACGGCTTTTGCGTGCACTGGGAGGCCCGCCCCGTCGAGGATGGCCCCTTGATGCACGGCATGTGGCGCGACCCGGTTGGTTGAGCACGCAACGATCGGTTCGAATCGTTGGTGCTGGACGGTGCGTCCGTCGGGGGCGTGGACGGTGACGTTGCGATGCTCGTCGAGGGTGAGGTTCCAGCCGAGGTCGTGGATCTGGTGGTGATGATGCGAGCAGACCGGGGCGAGGACTTCGAGATCCGTGGGGCCGTGACGGCCCCACGGGTCGGTGTGGTGGATGGGGCAGCGCTCGAACCCGGTCGTGCGCCCCGGCCAGACACAGCTGCGGTGCATCGCCCGCAACGCCCGCCGCTGCTGTTTGGTCGCCAACCGGCGCGTCCGCCCCGCATCCAACGCGACACTGTCACCACCGAGCACCACGGGCAGGATGTCGGCTGCGCACAGCAGTTTCCGGGCGGTCGCCACCGGTAGCGGGACCCGGTGGAGGTTTCGCACACCCCGCCGAGCTGTTCCACCCCGGCGGCCATGGTGGCGTAGTCGATCAACACGACCAGCTCCGACCCCGGACCCGCCCCACGGGTGGTGGTGCACAACTCGACCAACGCATCCGCCGCCAACTCGGGCACGGCGCCGAGCAGCTCCGCGCGTTCCACCGCCGCACGCGCCCCCCGATCGGAGCGGGCGCCGTGCTCACGCTGGAACCAGCGGCCATCCACCCCATCACCCGACCGGGCCAACCCCTCCGCCCGCCGGGTCAACGCCGCATCCACCCCCTCGCATGACAAACACACGCTCGGATCAGCGGAGCCGGTCCCGAAGGTAGGCACCGATCCGCGCGACGGCCTCGTCCGCCTCGGGCATCACGCCGGCAGCCATTTGGAACACGTGCTGCATCTCCGGGAACACCTCCAGCCGCACCTCCACGCCGGCACGCCGGGCGTTGTCGGCAAGGCGGGTGGCGTCGTCGAGCAGGGTCTCCTCGTCGCCCACCTGGATGTAGAGCGGCGGCAGACCGCTCAGGTCGGCGTACAGCGGCGCCGCGAGCGGGTCGCGCGGGTCGGCCCCCTGCAGGAACAGCGACGCCATGCCGAGCAATCCGGCCTTGCCCACGATCAGATCGACCCCGGCGCGGGTCGTCATCGACTCGCCGGTGCCCTCCAGATCGACCCAGGGCGACAGCGGGACAGCGCACGCCGGCAGCGGGTCACCGGCGTCGCGCAGGGCGACCAGCGTTGCCATGGTGAGCCCGCCGCCGGCGGAATCACCCGATATGGCGAGCCGGGACGGCGCGAAGCCCTGGCCGAGCAACCACCGGTAGGCGGCCACCGAATCGTTGACCGGGCCGGGGTGGGGCGACTCCGGTGCCAACCGGTAGTCGACGCTCAACACCCGCATCCCGGCCGCCTTGGCCAGATGCCCGACGAGCCCCCGATGGGACTCAACCGAGCACACCACGTACCCGCCCCCGTGCACGTACTGCACGACGGCATCGGTGCGAGCCCCGTCGGGGATCGCCCACAGGGCCCGCAAGCCGCCGTCGAGGTCGACCCACTCGTACCGAACGCCCTCAGGCGCAGCGCCCACGGCACCCGCCTGTTCGCCACCGGCGCGCATCTCCTCGAGCGTCGGCGGCGAACCGCCGGCGCCGAGCACCGCTTCGGCGAACGCCCGCTGGGCGCTCTTGATGGCCTCGGCCTGCGGACTGGCCATGGTGGCCCCCTTCTCGTCGTCCCCGACCGGAAGATTAGGAGCGGGCCACCCCCGGCGCGGTCGTTCCTGCCCGTGCGGCCTCCGCTACCGCCGTCAGCGGGACCGGAACGGGTCGACGTAGAGGTTGTCGACCAGGAAGTCGCCACCGAACCCACGGAACGTCACGAGCAGGTCGGCCGTCGCCCGTGAGTAGGTCGCACTCGTCTGCACGACCGGCGACAGGCGCCACGTCGGGGGACCGGGCACCGCCGGGATCCGCAAGGTGTTGGTCTGCAGCACCCCAGGGCCGTTCAGGACCGGGTGATCGGCGTGCACGATCTGGTAGACGGTCACCTCGAGGTGGCTGCCGGCGATCCCGCTGTCGCGGTAGAAGAACCGCACCGACGGCTCGTTGGGGCGGATGCACACCGTCGACGAGGTCGTCAGGTCCGTCGTACGCACCTGCATGGCGTTCCCCGACCGGTAGCCCGGGACACCGACCGGCGGTGCGCCCGACGGCACGAACGCCGAGGTCGGCAGATCCCGGGTGCGCGCCACCACCAGCGCGTTCCCGAGCCCGAGCTTCCAGCCGGGATCCTTCGGCGGGAGCTTCGCCAGCTTCAGATCGCTAAGGAACCACGACGCCGCCGACTCGAACGTGCCGCCTGTCATCGGGAAGTAGTCGTTGGTGTCTCCCCACGCTGCGAACACCTGTGTCGTCGACCGTTCGGTACAGGGAACGGCGACCCCGGTGAAGGCCTGGGCGGCACCGGCTCCGGCGCTCAGTATCGTTGCGAGCGCAACCACCACGCTCACTCGCCGCCGCCGCCGCCGAACCGGTACGCGCTCGGTTTCGCTCTCGCTCGTGGAAGGCGAGTCGGCGCCGGGACGCTTCGGCGTGACCGTGCCGACAGAACCTTGTGCGTCCGTTGCGATCCTTCGTCACGGCGTGAGGTCGTCGAGATCCTCACCGCGGGCCCGCGCCGCGGTAATCACCCGCTCGAGCTCCTCGAGCTGTACCGGGTCGCGCACCCCGAGCAGGTGCGCGTAGAACCGCAGACCGCGCGGCGTACCCACGACGCGCACCGGGATCCGCTCCCCGAGGTCGGCCCCGTACCCGGCCGGGATGTCGACCGATCGCACCCCGAGCTCGTGGAGTTCCTCCTCGGTGGCGTGCAGTTCGCCACCACCGAGGAAGAACCCGTCGGCGTCCACGAAGAAGGTGTACTCGGCCACGGCCCCGATCCTGCCCCGCCGCCTGCCCGTCGACCGAGCCCGGGCGTGCGGCGCTCAGCGGGACCGCCGTCGGTTCGAACAGGCCGTCACCGCCCCCACCCGCCGCCACCGACTGGTCATCTCCAATTCAGGTTCGACGTCCATGCGGACCGAACCGACACGGTGCACCCTCGCGTGAACCGTCCGGCGCCCCGGGCCCGGCCATGCGCCCTGCTCACCGGCGCCGTAGTGTCATCCGTCATGCCGGCCGAGCCCTATGCGCCCCGCACCGATGTCGCCGTCGACACCACGACGCTGTCGGACGTGAACTTCTGGCTCGCCCCCCGGGAGCACCGCGAGGACGTGTTCGCCACCTTGCGCGAGCGCCACCCCGTGTTCTGGTGCGACGAGGCGGAGGTGCCGCCGTTCCCGAAGGGCGCGGGCTACTGGTCCCTCACCCGGTACGAGGACGTCTGGCAGGCCAGCCGCAACCCGCAGCTGTTCTGCTCGGGGAAGGGCTCGAACATCCCGGACCTCCCCATCGAGATCGCCGAGTTCTTCGGTTCGATGATCACCATGGACGACCCCCGGCACCACCGCCTTCGCTCGCTGGTCTCGGCCGGGTTCACGCCGAAGATGATCAACCGCGTCGAGGGCTACGTGCAGGACAAGGCCCGAACCATCGTCGACGATCTGCTCGAGCGGTTCCCGGGCGGCGAGTGCGACTTCGTCGAGGAGGTCGCGGCCCTGCTCCCGCTGCAGATCATCTGCGAGATGATGGGCATCCCCGCCGCAGACCACAAGCAGATCTTCAACTGGACCAACGTGATCCTCGGCGCCGGCGACCCGGACTACGGCGGTTCGTTCGACCACCTGCTCCAGGTCTCGATGTCGATGTACGCCTATGCGCAAGCGCTCGGGCAGGACCGCCTCGACCGCCCTGGCGACGACCTCACCTCGGCGCTCATGCACGCCGAGGTCGATGGCGAACGGCTCACCACCCAGGAGTTCGGCAGCTTCTTCATCCTGCTCGTGGTGGCCGGCAACGAGACGACCCGCAATGCCATCAGCCACGGCATGCGGATGCTCACCGCTCACCCGGACCAGAAGTATTTGTGGTGGAACGACTTCGATCGTCACGCGAAAACCGCCGTCGAGGAGATCGTGCGGTGGGCCTCCCCCGTGATCCACTTCCGGCGCACCGCCACCGCCGACACCGAGATCGCCGGGGTGCCGATCAAGGCCGGCGACAAGATCGTCTACTGGTACAACTCGGCCAACCGCGACCACCGCCGATTCAGCGACCCCTACCGATTCGACCTCACCCGCGACCCGAACCCGCACGTCGGGTACGGCGCAGGGGGCCCGCACTTCTGCCTCGGCGCCAACCTCGCCCGCCGGGAGATCACCGTCATGTTCCGCGAGCTCGCCCGCCGCGTCCCCGATCTGCGGATCACCGGCGAGCCCGACCTGCTGCAGTCCAACTTCATCAACGGCATCAAGCGCCTGCCCTGCGCCTGGAAGTAGGAGAGAACCGTCATGCCCTTGGCCCGGTCCCTCACCGTCGACGGCATCGAGCTCGGCACCCCGTCGTTCTGGCGCAAGCCGCTCGACGAACGCCACGCCGCCTTCGCCCGGCTGCGCGCCGTACGTCCCGTGGCGTTCCACAAGGAGATCGAGATGGCTGTTGCGGGCGCGGTCCAGGGCCCGGGGTTCTGGTCGCTCACCCGCTACGAGGACATCCGTGAGGCGAGCCGCAAGCCCTGGCTGTTCTCCTCGGCCGACGGCATCACGATCGGCGAGACCCAACCGGAGTTCCTCGAGTTCTTCGGCTCGATGATCGTGATGGACGATCCCCGGCACGCCAAGTTCCGGCTCCTCGTACAGAAGGGCTTCACGCCCAAGACCGTCGCCCAGGTGAACGAGTCGGTGCGGGTCCGGGCCCGCCAGCTCGTGGTCGACGCCCGCGAGCGCGGCGGCGAATGCGATTTCGTCGAGGCGTTCGCCGCTCCCCTGCCGCTGCAGGTGATCTGCGACATGCTGGGCGTTCCCGCAGCCGACGAAAAGCAGATCTTCGACTGGACCAACGTGATCCTCGGCGTCGGCGACCCCGACTTCGGCGGTTCGATCGAGGACCTCGGCGCCGCCGCGCTGGGCATGTTCAGCTACGCCCAGGCGCTCGGCCAGGACCGCCTCGCCAACCCCCGGGAGGACATCACCTCGGCGCTCATGCACGCCGAGGTCGACGGCCAGCGGCTCACCGCAGCGGAGTTCGGGAGCTTCTTCATCCTGCTCGCGGTCGCCGGCAACGAGACCACCCGCAACGCGATCTCCTGGGGAGCGAAGATGCTCACCGATCACCCGGACCAGCGCGCCGCCTGGATGGCCGACCCCTCCCTCACCCCGTCCGCGATCGAGGAGATCGTGCGCTGGTCCTCGCCGGTGATCCACATGCGCCGCATCGCCACCGCCGACACCGTCATCGGTGGCCCGGAGATCGCCAAGGGTGACAAGGTCGCGATGTGGTACTGGTCCGGCAACCGTGACGAATCGGTGTTCCCCGACGGGCACTCCTTCGACATCCGCCGGGCCAACAGCCGGGAGCAGGAGGGCTACGGCGCAGGCGGCCCCCACTTCTGTCTCGGGGCGAACCTCGCCCGACGGGAGATCCAGGTGATGTTCGAGGAACTGTTCACCGGGCTCCCCGATCTCGAGATCACCGGCGAGCCGGACCGTTTGCAGTCTGCGTTCATCAACGGCATCAAGCGGATGCCGTGCCGCTTCTCGGTGTGAGGCTCGTCTAGGCCGAGAACATCGCCTCGACGAACTCGTCGGGGTCGAACGCGACCAGGTCGCCGATCGTCTCGCCGAGACCGACCAGCTTCACCGGGATGCCCAGTTCGGTCTCAATGGCGAACACGACGCCGCCTTTGGCCGAACCGTCGAGCTTGGTGAGGACCACCCCGGTCACCTCGGTGGCCTGGGTGAACTCCTTGGCCTGGTTCAACCCGTTCTGACCCGTCGTTGCGTCGATCACGAGCAGCACCTCGGTGACCCGGCCCGGCTCCCGGCCGGCAACCCGGCGAACCTTGCGCAGTTCGTCCATGAGGTTCGTCTTGGTGTGCAACCGGCCGGCCGTGTCGGCGAGGACGAGGTCGTCCCCCCGGGCTCCGGCGGACTGCACGGCGTCGAAGATCACCGCCGAGGGATCCCCACCCTCGGTGCCACGCACCAACCGTGCGCCGGACCGCTCCGCCCACGTGCCGAGCTGTTCGGCTGCAGCGGCGCGGAACGTGTCGCCGGCGGCCATCACGACGGCGCGCCCGACGAGGCGCTGCTGGTAGCCGAGCTTGCCGATCGTGGTGGTCTTCCCGACCCCGTTCACCCCGACGAACAGCCACACGTTCGGCGACCCGGGTGGGCCGTCCTCGAACCGCACCGTGCGATCGGCAACCGCAAGCCGGGCCTTCATCTCGGCCTTCAGCGCGTCGAGCACGTCGTCGGGGCTCGTCAGCTCCTTCGCCGCCACCCGGGCCCGGAGCGGCTCGAGCAACGCCGTGGTCACCCGCACGCCGACGTCGGAGCGCAGCAGCGCCTCTTCGAGGTCGTCCCAGGTCTCGTCGTCCACCTTCGGCCGACCCCGCACGCCGACCACCGCAGCGGCAAGCGCAGCGCGGGCTCGGCTCAGCCGATCCCGGAACCGGGGCCGATCGAGCACCTCGGTGGGTGCGGTGTCGGCGTCGAGGGCTTCGGACGCCTCGGCGATGTCGGCGGCGTCGGCCTCGGCGGTCGCCTCGGCGTCGATCAGGGCGGCGAGCTCCTCGTCGGACACCTCGCGCAGTGCACCTTGCGCATCGAGGCCGCTCGGTTGCTCATCGAGGTGGACTTCGGCCAGCACGATCTCGTCGGGGGCCCGCTGCGGCGGCCGGGCCGATGGTGCCGGGGCGGGCGGGGCCTGGGCAGCCCGGGCCTCGGCGATGGTGGTCCGAGCGGCCGGCGGGGGTTCGAGCTCGACCCCTCGGCTCCGGCGCCGACCCACCAGGAGCACCCCGACGCCGAACACGACGCCGACGACGATCAGGAGGAGGAACAGCACTTCCATGACGCTCGCACCCTAACCGTGTGGGCAGCGGCGGTCCCGGCCGGCGTACGGCACCGGGCCGGGACCGCACGTGATCAGCTCGCTGCGAGCGACAGGCTCGCTGCTTCCACCTGCGCCATCGGGGGCACGAAGTGGTGCTCGAGCACGTCGAACGCCAACAGGCGCCGCCGCAGATCGGCGACCGCGCCGACATCGACGGGCGCACCGGCCCGGCGCATCCGGAACTCGCAGTTGAGCACCGTCACCTCGCCCCACACTGCGTCGAGCCGCACCGGGTAGACCTGGGTCGCCACGGCGAAGGCCCGCGCGAGATACATCGGCCCGGGGTTCACCGCCGCCGCGAGACGCCGGCAGAACGCCGCGAGGCTCTCGTCGGCGCACAGGAGCGAGATCGTCACGGGATCGGCCGGACCGGTGGTCGGATCGAACGATGGCGCCTGGTTGGTCATTGTCCCTGCCCCTTGCTGTAGCCGGGCTCACCATCGAAGGTGAACAGCCCCTCGGACTTGATGAACGGGAAACCGGCTGTGTTGAGCCGGTCGAGCAACGTGATGGTGTCGGCCGTTGCCACCGAAGCGCCGTTGCCGACGAACCGGCAGCGGAACGCGTCCACGCACAGCGTCTCGGGTGCGCCGTTCGGCCAGACCTTCTGACCGCGGTTGGAAAGCATCTCGAGCCCGAACTCGGGCCCGGCGAGCGCAGCAAGCTTGTCGCCGAGTTCCGCCGGCGTCAGGTGCGGCACGTCGACGAACACGTCGATGCCCACCTGGACCTTGGTCTGACGAAGCCGGGCCGGCACCTTCACCGAGATCGACGCCCGATCGGCATAGGCGACCGGCGTGAACGTCTTGGACGCCTCACCGATGCGCGCGATCACCGCGTCGGCGAAGGCCGTCGTGCCGACCTTGGCCGTGCTCACGGCCGGGTCGTAGATGTCGTAGGTGTGCACGCCGTCTTCGATCGTGCGCAACCAGGCGTTGTGGGCGCGCGCCGCAACCTCACCCTGGCCGATGTGGACGAGCATCTGCACCGCCCCGAGGAACAGACCCGACGGGTTGGCGAGGTCCTGCCCGGCCCGCCGCGGAGCCGAGCCGTGGATCGCCTCGAACATCGCCGACGTCGGCCCGATGTTGGCGCTGCCGGCGAGGCCCACCGAGCCCGCGATCTGGGCGGCGACATCGGAGAGGATGTCGCCGTAGAGGTTCGGGAGCAGCACCACGTCGAACGCGCCCGGGGTGTCGGCGAGCTTGGCCGCCCCGATGTCGACGATCCAGTGCTCGAACTCGATGTCGGGGTACTCGGCGGCGACCTCCTCGGCGACCTGGTGGAACAGGCCGTCGGTCATCTTCATGATGTTGTCTTTCGTGAAGGCCGTGACCTTCTTGCGGCCGTAAGCCCGGGCGTACTCGAAGGCGTACCGGGAGATCCGCTCGCACCCCGGGCGGGTGATCAGCTTGAGGCACTGGTACACCTCGTCGCTCTGGCGATGCTCGATCCCGGCGTAGAGGTCTTCTTCGTTCTCACGAACGATCACCACGTCCATGCCCGGGTGCTTGGTGGCCACGAAGGGGGCGTAGGACGGGCAGGGGCGGACGTTGGCGTACAGGCCGAGCGTCTTGCGCACCGTGACGTTGAGGCTCTTGAACCCGCCTCCCTGCGGGGTGGTGATCGGGGCCTTCAGGAACACGCCCGTGCGCTGCAGCGAGGCGAGCGACTCGGGTTCGATACCGGCCGAGTTCCCCCGGCGGTACACGGCCTCACCGATCTCGATCTCCTCGATCGCCAGCTGGGCGCCGGCGGCCTCGATGATCCGCAGGGTGGCATCCATGATCTCGGGGCCGATCCCGTCGCCTCGGGCAACGGTCACCGCTACTGGCGTGGTGGTGGTCATCGTTGAACCTTCCTCATCCATCAGAGGGGAGCGTCCGGCGCTCGTTTACCTGCGTAGGTAAACATGCTCTATAACTCATGTCAAGAACTTTCCTCGCTGGTGCGCGTCGCATCGCCCGGCCCGAGGGCCGGGGACGCCTGCATCGGCCGTGCGAGCTGCGCTCAGTCCGTGGCGGGACCGGCTGCGGCCGTGGCGACCTTCTCCGACAGAGCCTTCGACGAGCCGCCCGGCTGCATCGAGATCCCGTACAGCGTGTCGGCGGCTTCCATCGTGCGCTTCTGGTGGCTGACCACGATCAGCTGGGCGTCCCGGCGGAACTCCCCCAGCAGGTTCAGGAACCGATGCAGGTTCACGTCGTCGAGCGCAGCCTCCACCTCGTCCATCACGTAGAACGGCGAGGGCCGGCTGCGGAACACGGCGAACAGGAACGCGAGCGCCGTCAGCGACCGCTCGCCGCCCGACAGCAGGCTGAGCTTCTTCACGTTCTTGCCCGAGGGCTTGGCCTCGATCTCGATCCCGGTCACGAGCAGGTCGTCGGGCTCGGTGAGCACCAGCTTGCCCACACCACCCGGGAACAGCGAGGCGAAGAGCGCCTCGAAGCTCGTCGTCACGTCGGCGAAGGCGGCGGCGAAGGTCGAGCGGATCTCGTTGTCGACGGCGTGGATCACCCGGTTGAGCTCACGACGCGAGGAGCGCACGTCCTCGAGTTGCTCGTCGAGGAAGCGTTGCCGCTCGACGAGCGCAGCGTGCTCCTCCAACGCGAGCGGGTTCACCGCGCCGAGGATGCGCAGCTCCCGTTCGAGCTCGGCCGCGCGTTGCGCAGCGGTCATCCCCGGCGGCAGATCGGGCTCGGCGGTCGCCTGCGCGAGGTCGGCGTCCACCCCGTGCTCGCGTTGCAGCGCCGCCTCGAGTGTCTCGCGTCGGGTGCGGGCCTCGACCTGGTCGACGTCGGCACGCCGCGCTGCCTCACGCACCTCGTCGAGACCGCGCTCGACGTCCACCCGCCGCCGCCGCGCCGATTCGAGCGCCGTCGTGACCGCCTGCGACTCCTCGGTGTTCCGCTGGCGGGCCTCCTGCAGGACGCTCCACTCCTGCTCGAGCACAGGGCGGCAGCGTGCGAGAACCGATTGCAGCCGTTCGAGCTGTGCCATCGACCGATCGAGCGCGATCCGGCGCTCGGCGGCCTCGGCGCGCGCCACGGCATCGGCCGCCAGGCGCACCTCGGCATCGCGGATCCGCCGCTCGAGGAAGGCCTGACGCTCGGCGTACGTCGTGGCCCGCCGTTCCAGATCCCGCCGCCGCCCGAGGTGTTCCTGCAGCGCCCGGTCGAGCTCCTGGCGGGCGCCGCGCAGTCGTTCCCGCACGGCCCGCTCGGCGACGGCCTGCTGCTCGAGGTCGGGCAGGCGCGCCTCGAGCGTGGCCAGCCGGGCCCGGTCCCGGGCAAGACGCTCGTAGAGCTCGGCGAGCGTCGGCTCGATCGCGGCCAGCTCGGTGCCGAGCTCCCGGCGCGTGGCCTGGGCCCGGCTCAGGCCTTCGGACGCTGCGGTGAACCGGGCGTCGTTGTCGTCGAGGCGACGGCCGAGTTCGTCGAGCTCCCGGCGGGCGGTCTGGGCGGCCGCCGCTGCAGCCGCGAGTTCGGCCTCTGCGGCGTCGAGCGCCGTGGCCGCCTGCGCCAGGTGGCTGCGGGCGTCGTCGAGCGCGGCGCCGGTCGCGCCGGTGATCGTCGCACCGACCCGCCAGCCGCTGCGGCCGAAGCAGTCACCGGCCCGGGTGACCGCGACGATCTCGGCCTCTCGCAACGACACGTCGAGCGCCGCTTCCCAACCCCCGTCGACCACCACGGCCGTACCGACGAGTCGGTCGAGCAGGGCGCCCACGGCGGGATCCGCAGCGCGCACGTGGGCCCGCACCGGGGTTCCGAACGACGCCGTGCGGCCCGGGTCGACTCCGATCGACGGCGCAGCAGCGCCGAGGGCCAGCACGGCCCCCGACGCCCCGGCCTCGCCGAGCGCCTGGAGCGCCCGTCGAGCCGCATCGGCGCCGTCGACCACCACCGCTGCGAGAGCCTCACCAGCAGCAGCCTCGAACGCCGCCTCCCATCCCGGGTCGACCTCGACGAGGTCGAGGAGTGTCCCCACCACGCCGGGCACCCCAGCCAGACGTTCCGCTCCGGCCCGCGCCCGGGCTGCGTCGAGGGCGAGGGCGAGCGCCTCGGCCCGTGCCGACCAGCGTTCGTGTTCCCGGCGTGCCGCCTGCACAGCGAGATCTGCAGCCTCGCGGCGATCGTCGGCCGCCGCAAGGCTCGCTTCGGCCCGCTCGGTCGCCTCGACCAGCGGTTCTTCGGCCGCCTCGGCCTCGGCGCACTGCGCACGCAGACGGTCCACCTCCGCGGCCAGCGCCGCGTCGCGGGT
>JBEIFW010000071.1:0-16389 GCA_040382215.1 Acidimicrobiales bacterium | reverse complement strand
CGGCTCTGAGCGCACGGCGGGTGGCCGTGCGCTACCGAATGATGATGATGCCGTGGCGGGGCGTCACGATCGTGCATGCTGCCACGGGGGGTGGTCCGGCCGCAACGCGCCCCGGCCCGGATCGCCGTGGGCCAAGACCGTCCGACCGAGATTCAGTCGACGTACTCGACCCAGTCCTTGTAGCGGTCGATCTGCCCGCGAACGGCCTTCGCGTATTCATCGGCGATGGCCTTCGTGACCGGGCCGGGGCACGGGATGGCCCGGTCGTCGACGGAGTTCACCGCAGACACCTCGGCCGCAGTGCCGCACACGAACATCTCCTCGGCGATGTAGAGGTCGCTGCGGGCGAGATCGTCGACCACGACGTCGAAGCCGAGGTCGCGAGCGATGGCCATGACCGAACCCTGGGTGATCCCCTCGAGCGCACCGGCGGTGAGCGGCGGGGTGATGATCCGGCCGTTGCGCACCACGAAGATGTTCTCCCCCGTGCACTCGGCAACGAGCCCGGAGGGGTTGAGCATGATGCCCTCGTCGTAGCCCGCCTTGAGGGCCTCCACCTTGGCCAGAGAGGAGTTGACGTAGTTCCCGGTCGTCTTGGCGGCCGGGGGCATGGTGTTGTGGTCATGCCGGGTCCAGGAGCTGATCTTCATGCGGACGCCCTTGCTGACGGCGTCCTCTCCGAGATAGGCGCCCCACGGCCAGCAGGCGATGGCCACGTCCACGCGGCACGGCAGCGTGTTGAGGCCCATCTCGCCGTAGCCGTAGTACGCGATGGGACGCACGTAACAGCTGGGCAGCCCGGTGGAGCGAACCGTGTCCTTGCAGGCCTGGACGAGTTCGTCGACCGAGTACGGCATCGGCATCATGAGGATCTTCGCCGAGTTGTGGAGACGGGCGATGTGGTCCGTGAGCCGGAAGATTGCCGGACCGCGGTCGGTCTCGTAGGCGCGGATCCCCTCGAACACCCCGCTGCCGTAGTGGAGTGTGTGCGTGAGCAGGTGGACCTGCGCCTTGTCCCACTCGACGAGGCTGCCGTTCATCCAGATGTAGGGCGTGGGCGTGATGGGCACGCCTGCCATCCTCGCGCACCCCGCTCCGGGGTGCGTACGGGTTACACCTGCGTCGGTGCCGGCGTGAGCCCCTGCTGAATGAGCTGGCCGACCTCGGCGCCGTCGATCGTCTCCTTCTCGAGCAGGGCCTGCGCGATCAGGTCGAGCCCGCGGCGGTGCTTCAGCAGGAGCTCACGTGCCCGCTGCTCCTGGTTGCGCAGGATCGAGGAGATCTCGGTGTCGATGAGCCGAGCTGTCTCGTCGGAGTATTCACGCCCGCTCGTCATGAGGTCCTCGCCGAGGAACACCTGCTGCTGGCTGTGCCACGCCATCGGGCCGACCTGGTCGCTCATGCCCCACTCGCGAACCATGCGCCGGGCGATACCGGTCGCCTGCTCGAGGTCGTTCGCGGCGCCGGAATTGAGTTGGCCGAACACGACCACCTCGGCGACGCGACCACCCATGGCCTTGCAGATCACGTCCTCGAAGAACTCCTTGGAGTACGTGTGTCGTTCCTGCGGGAGCGTCCAGGTGACGCCGAGGGCCATACCCCGGGGAAGGATCGTCACCTTGTGGAGGGGATCCGAGTGCGGAAGCACCGTGGCGAGCACGGCATGCCCTGCCTCGTGGTAGGCGGTGGCACGCTTCTCCTCGGCCGACAGCACGAGGCTCTCACGGCGAGCCCCCATCACCACTCGGTCACGGGCGTTCTCGAAGTCGAACCGCTCGATCTCCCGTGAGCCGCGCCGGACGGCGAACAGCGCCGCCTCGTTGACCAGGTTCGCCAGGTCGGCACCCGACATCCCGGGTGTGGCCCGTGCCATCGTCTCCAAGTCGACGTCGGTCCCGAGGCGCTTGTCGCGGCTGTGCACGTTCAGGATCGCCAGGCGCTCCTCGAACTCCGGAAGCGGCACCACGATCTGGCGGTCGAACCGGCCGGGTCGCAGCAGCGCCGGATCGAGGATGTCGGGCCGGTTCGTCGCCGCCATGATGACGATGCCCTCGGAGGTCTCGAAGCCGTCCATCTCGGCGAGCATCTGGTTCAACGTCTGCTCGCGCTCGTCGTGTCCGCCGCCGAGACCGGCACCGCGTTTGCGGCCGATCGAATCGATCTCATCGATGAAGATGATCGCCTTGCCCAACTTTCGGGCCTGTTGGAACAGGTCGCGTACCCGGCTGGCGCCGACCCCGACGAACATCTCCATGAAGTCCGAGCCGGTGACCGAGAGGAAGCCGACCCCGGCTTCGCCCGCCACGGCACGGGCGAACAGCGTCTTGCCGGTACCGGGAGGACCGACGAGCAGGATGCCCTTCGGCACCCGGGCACCGATCTCCTTGAACCGTTCCGGCATCCGCAGGAAGTCGACGACTTCTCGGATCTCCTGCTTCACACCGTCGTAGCCGGCGATGTCGGCGAAGGTCGTCGAGGGCTTGTCGGTGGTGTACGCCTTAGCCCGGCTCCGCCCGATCGACATCACGTTGCCCATCTGCCCAGCGGCCCGCCGCTGCATCCAGACGAGGAATCCGATGATCAGGATCACCGGCAGTAGGAGCGGGATCAGGCTCGACAGCCAGTTGGACGATGGCGTGCGCGGCTCGATGCGCACGCCGGACTCACGTAGGAGGGCGAGGTCGGCATCCGGGAACGGGATGAGTCCGGTCGTCGTGAACTTCTCCCCCGTCTTCAGGGTGCCGGTGATCGTCGCCGACGAATTGTTGTACTGGACCTCGCTGACCTGGCCCGACTTGGCCCGCTCCAGGAGGTCCGAGTAGCCGATCCGGCTGCCCTGGTCCTCAGCGAGCAGTTGGGTACCCAGGAGGAGCGCGAGCACGATGCCGATGAGGACCCAGACCGACCACCGGGGCAGTCCGGAACTCGGCTTGCCGGAACTCGGGCGCTTCGCGCGGCGGTCTGGACCCGGCCCGGCGCCGGGTCCACCATTCCCCGGGCCACCAGGCGGCGGGGGAACGGGCCCGCCCGGGCCGCGCGATGGCGGTGGAGGGGGCGGAGGAAGAGTGGGCATGCTGCAATGCTACGGCTGCGCGCCGTCCGAGAGCGGTCGTGGAGGCCGTTGTTCACACGGCACGCCGGCATCCACCAACGGTGTCGTGCCCGTCGCTACCGTCGGCAGGGTGCGTCAGTGCTCCCGCCCCGCATGCGCCGAACCGGCCGAGGCCACGCTGACGTACCACTACGCCTCAGGAACGGCCTGGCTCGACGGTCTCTCCGGGGAACGGGAGCCGCACCGGTACGACCTCTGCTCGGGCCACGCAGCGCGTGTCCGGGTGCCCCACGGGTGGACGTTGGTGGACCGCCGGTCGCCCGTAGCCGCCTGACCGGGGTCCGATCGGTCGACGGACCGTAGGCTGCGCCGCCGTGCGTCCGACTCGTGACGACCACCGATTCCACGTGGGCCACGCCGTTCTCGGCTGGCTTGCGGCCTTCGTGCTCGGGGTGCTTGGCGCCGCGTTGGTCGTGGCTGCCTTCGGCTACGCGGGAACACCGCGTGCCCAGGTCCCGCTGTGGGTCACCTTCGTCGCCCAGGTCCCGCTGTGGTCGGCGCAGTTCGCCGTCGTCGTCGCGATCAGCAGGGTGTGGGGCACCGGTCGATGGCGTGACGACTATGGCGTCCACGTGCGGCCGGTCGACGGCATCGGGGTCGTCGTGGGGGGCATCCTCCAACTGGTCTTCGTGCCGCTGCTCTACAAAGGGCTCGAAGTGTCCGGTCTCGACGGGGTACTGCGAATCGACGTGGGCGAGGTGGAGTCGAGCGCTCGCGAGTTGACGGATCAGGCTCACGGTCTGGGAATCGTGCTCCTGGTGGTGCTCGTCGTGGTCGGTGCTCCGGTTGTGGAAGAGCTGTTCTTCCGCGGTCTCGTCCTGCGATCCCTCCGAAACCGGTACCGGGATCCGATTGCGCTGGTCGGGTCGACGGTGATGTTCGCCGCGATCCATTTCAACTGGACCACCTTCCCGGCGCTCGTGATGTTCGGCCTCGTCGTCGGCTACGCCGCGCAGTACACCGGTCGACTCGGGATGCCGATCGCGATCCACGCCGGGTTCAACGGAACGACGCTGCTGGCCCACGCGCTCACCTGACGACGGGCGGCGACCGCCGGGGCCCTCGCTGCGAGCCTGTGGCAGCATCGCGACGTCATGAGCCAGTCAACCGACGACCCTGCGCTCGGTCAGACCACCGACGCCGTCTTCGCCGACGACGAGGGCGGGACGCCATCTGCGACAGCAGCCACGGAGGCCGGAATCGACACGCCCCGGTGGGCGACGATCGAAAAGGTCGTGACCGCCGTCGTCGTCGTTGGCTGCGCGCTCTACACCCTGTTCCAACTCCACCCGGACTGGGTGTTCACCGACACCACGCCGGCGGGCGGGGACCTCGGTGCACACGTCTGGGGGCCGGCGTTCCTGCGCGACCATCTCTTGCCCGACTTCCGGCTGTCAGGGTGGTCGCACGACTGGTACGCCGGATTCCCGATGTACCACTTCTACATGGTGGTACCGGCGCTCGTCGTCGTGCTCCTCGACGTGGTCCTGCCCTACGGCGTATCGCTCAAGCTGATCTCGATACTCGGGCTCGTGACGCTCCCGGCGACGAGCTGGGCGTTCGGTCGGCTCTCCCGGCTCCCGTTCCCGGTACCCGCCCTGTTCGCCGTCGGCGCAACGTTCTTCCTCTTCGACGACACGTTCCTCATCTTCGGGGGAAACATCGCCTCGACGATGGCGGGGGAGTTCTCCTTCTCGGTGAGTCTCTCGCTGACGATGCTCTTCTTCGGCACGTTCTCCCGTGGACTCGAGACCGGTCGGTGGCGAGTGCTCAACGCCGTGCTGTTCGCCGTGGCCGCGCTGTGCCACGGCATCGTGGCGATCTTCGCTGCCGCTGGTGCTGTGCTCCTCGTGCTCGTCCACCTCGAGCGCCGTGACCGGCGGTGGCGGACGCGCTTGTGGTACGGCGTCACCGTCGGCGTACCCGGTTCGCTGCTCACGATGTTCTGGATGCTCCCGGGCTTCCTGTCGAACTTCCTGAACCTGACGGCGGACTACACGACCGACATGTACTACGAGCGTCGGCCGTCGCTCCCCTACGGTCGCACGCCCGACGGCAAGCGGGCCGACTCCTACTGGGAGATGCTCTTCCCGCAGTCGACGACGATCGACCGGGCGCTGTTCGTCCTGGCCGCAGTGGGCCTCGCGGTCTCGATATGGCGGCGTTGGAAGGGCGGGATCTTCCTCGGGATCACCGGGCTCGGCTTCGCCGTGTGGGCGTGCATCTGGCCGCAGCACCGACTGTGGAACGCCCGGCTGTTGCCGTTCTTGTACCTGTCGCGCTACCTCCTCGCCGGGATCGGCGTGGTGGTGGCCTTCGAGGCTGTTGCCCGCCTGATCCGGCCGGGCAGTCGTCCGGTCGCGCGGTGGGCCGGCGCTGCGGGTGCGATCGCGGTGGGTGTTGCGTCCGTCGGGGCGATGGGCTTCCACCTCCGGAACCTTCCCGGGGGCACCTACGACGGTGAGGGTCGCTACACCTGGGGGCCGTTCACTGCGGGCAAGGACGACCCTGCGGGCTTCGTGAGCGGCTGGGCACTGTGGAACTTCAAGGGATACGAGGAGAAGGCTGCCTACGGCGAGTACCACGGGCTGCTGACGACGATGCGCGACCTGGGTCGCGACCGAGGCTGCGGCCGAGCGCTGTGGGAGAACAACAACGACCAGGACAAGTACGGCACGCCGATGGCCCTCATGCTGCTGCCGTTCTGGACCGATGGCTGCATCGGTTCGATGGAAGGGCTGTTCTTCGAGGCGTCGGCGACGACCCCGTATCACTTCCTTGCTTCGGCATCGGTGAGCGAGCGGGCATCGAACCCGGTGCGCCGACTTCGCTACTACGACGGCGACCTCGACCGCGGTGTGACCGAGTTGCGCAACCTGGGCGTGCGCTATTACGCCACCTACCGGCCGGCGATGGTCGCCAAGGCCGATCAGGAGCCCGAGCTCACCAGAGTCGCCGTCAGCGGACCGTGGCACGTGTACGAGGTACGCGACTGGGGCTTGGTCTCCCCGTTGCCCTACCGGCCCGTCGTCGCTCGGGGGGTGCTCGACGGCGGTGATCCCTGGTTGGAGCTGGGAACCTCGTGGTTCCAGTCGCCCGTCGATTGGCCGGCGGTGCCGGCGGCGAGCGGACCGGCCGACTGGCAGCGCGTCGACCTGGTGCGCACCCCCGACCCCGACGCCCGCTATCTGGGCACCGTTGCGGCGGAGCAGCCGGTCGACAAGGTGCCGCTTCCGGCGGTCACGGTCAGTGACGTTCGGCTCGACGACGAGGAGGTGCGGTTCACCGTCGACAAGGTCGGTGTCCCCGTGCTCGTCCGCGTGAGCTATTTCCCCAATTGGCGGGTGGAGGGTGCCTCAGGGCCATACCGGGTCGCCCCGAACTTCATGGTCGTCGTGCCGACCTCGAACACCGTGCGGCTCCACTACGGCTATACGGCACTCGACGTCGCCGGATACGGCCTCACGGTCGTCGGGATCGCCCTGCTCGTCGTCCTGTGGCGCCGGGGCCCGCTGCGGAACGTCGCCGCCGGGGTGGCCGTCGCCGCGAACGACGAGGTCGCCCAGGCCGGCATGATCCGCAGTCCCTTCGTCGAGCCGGACGTCACCCAGCCCGACGGTCAGGCGCGGGGCGTCGACGCAGCACTCCCGATGGATCTCCCCGACGTCCTCGTCGGGGAGACGACACCGTTGGCCTGGCCCGACGATCCCGGGCAGGACGCGGCGCCGCCCGAGGACGGGGCGACGACACCCGTGGCCGTCGCTGTCTTGCCGCCACCGGTTTCTGAGCCCGTCGCCCCGGCCGTCGAACCGGGACCGCCGACCCAGGCGGACCGACCGATACCGCCTCCGTTCCCCCCGCCGAGTTGACGGGACGGTCTGTTCGGTCGTCCCGATCGACGGACGCAGCCGTACCATGACGAGCGCCATGCCTGCCCTCGACGCAATCTTCAAGGCATACGACGTCCGCGGCGTCGTGCCCGACCAACTCGACGAGGCTGCCGCCCGGGCGATTGGTTCGGCGTTCGCCCGGTTCGGCGGCGCCGATACGGTGCTGCTCGCACGGGACATGCGCCCGAGCGGTACGGCGCTCGCAGCGGCGATCGCCGACGGTGTGACGAGCCAGGGCGTGGATGTCCTGCATCTCGGGCTCGCCTCGACCGACCTGCTCTACTACGCCTCTGGCCGTCTCGACGCTCCGGGGATCATGCTCACGGCGTCCCATAACCCGGCGCAGTACAACGGCATGAAGTTCTGCCTTCGTGGCGCCCGCCCTCTCGGACTTGATTCCGGCCTCGACCAGGTTCGTGACGCCGCAGCGGCGGAACTGGCGGTTGGTTCGGTTCCGTCGGCCCTCCGGCGAGGGGTCGAGCGGCACGAGGATCTGCTCGGCGCGTTCGCCGACCACGTCCGGTCGTTCGTGGACCGCTCGGCATTGCGCCCGTTGCGCGTCGTCGCTGACACAGCCAACGGCATGGGCGGGTTGGTCGTGCCGGCGGTATTCGCCGGGCTGCCCTTCGAGCTCGAGGTGCTCTATCCCGAGCTGGACGGCACCTTCCCGAACCATCCTGCCGACCCGCTCCAGCCCGCCAACCAGCGCGATCTGCAGCGGCGCGTGGTCGCTGGAGGCTTCGACGTCGGTCTTGCGTTCGACGGCGATGCCGATCGGGTGTTCCTGGTTGACGAGCAGGGGAGGGGTCTGTCGGGGTCGACGACCACGGCGATCCTCGCCGCCGGGGTGCTCGCCCGGGAGCCGGGCGCGACGATCCTTCACAATTGCATCTGCTCTCGGGCTGTTCCCGAGGTGATCCGCGAACGAGGCGGTGTCCCGGTCCGTACGCGGGTCGGGCACTCGTACATCAAGCAGGTGATGGCCGAGACCGGTGCAGCCTTCGGCGGGGAGCACTCGGCGCATTACTACTTTCGGGACAACTTCCGAGCCGATTCCGGGATCATCGCCTCGCTGATCGTGCTCGAGCAGTTGAGCGTCGCCGGGATCCCGTTGTCCGAGCTGCGCCGACCCTTCGAGCGATACGAGGCGTCCGGCGAGATCAACACCGAGGTCGCCGACGCCGCTGGGGTCATGGCGCGGGTGGCAGCTGCCTACGGCGAATACGAACAGGATCACCTCGACGGACTCACGGTGGACTGCGGCGAGTGGTGGTTCAACCTTCGTCCGTCCAATACCGAGCCGCTGTTGCGCCTGAACCTCGAGGCGCCGACGCGAGCCGAGTGCGATGAGCGGGTGGCGCAAGTGCTGCACCTCGTCGCCGGATAGCGGCGGCCCGGCCCGGCCGCCGGTAGCGTCTCGGGTATGGCACTCGACCCCGCGCTGTTGGAGATCCTGGCCTGCCCGCAGGACAAGGGACCCCTGTACGAACTGGTCGACGAGTCCGTGCTCTACAACCCGAGGCTGCGGCGCAGGTACCGGATCGAGGCCGGTATCCCGGTGATGCTGATCGACGAGGCAGAGACGGTCTCCGAGGCCGAACACGAACGGATCATGGCCACGGTCGAGGCCGGGGGTCTCCAGCTCAACTGGGCGGACTGAGAAGGTTCGGGCACGGGCTAGCTTCCCGGGCGCAGGGCCGTGAGGGCCCGCTTGCGCCCGGAGGTGTGGCGATGACGAACTGGACCACGGTGGCCGAGGGGTTGCGATTCCCGGAGGGTCCGATTGCCATGCCCGACGGATCGGTGGTGCTGGTCGAGATGTTCGGACCCCGCATCACCCAGATCCGTCCGGACGGATCGACCGAGGTGATCGCCGAAATCCCGGGCGGCCCGAACGGGGCCGCGATCGGCCCGGACGGGGCGCTCTACCTGTGCAACAACGGCGGCTGCTTCACCCCGGTCGAACTCGCCGGCATGCTCCTTCCGGGGCCCTTCGATCCCGACCGTTACCTGGGCGGACGAATCCAGCGGGTCGACCTGGCGACCGGCGCCGTCACCGACGTGTACACCGAGTGTGATGGCCACCCCCTGCGGGCGCCGAACGACCTCGTGTTCGACCGGGCGGGTGGCATGTGGTTCACCGATCACGGCATCCGTCACGGTCGTCTGAGCGACCGGACCGGCATCTACTACGCGCAGCCCGACGGCTCCGCAATCCGCGAGGTCGTGTTCCCCGTCGACGGTCCCAACGGGATCGGCCTGTCCCCTGATGGCTCGGTGCTGTACTGGGCCGAGACGCATGCAGGTCGGGTGTTCCGGCGCCGGGTCGTCGCACCAGGGCAGCTCGAGGACCCGGCCCCGCTCGACCCCTGGCCGCTGCTCGTCGGCCTGCCGGGGATGCAATTGCTCGATTCCCTTGCCGTCGACGGCGCCGGAAACGTCTGTGTCGCCACACTGGTCAACGGCGGGATCACGGTGGTTTCGCCCGACGGCGACGTGCTCGATCACCTGGCGACGGGCGACGTGCTCACGACGAACATCTGTTTCGGCGGACCCGACCTTCGCACGGCGTGGGTCACCTGCGCAGCCAGCGGCCGTCTGCTTTCGACCACGTGGCGCTGGCCCGGACTCGCGCTCGCCTTCTGAGGCCGCTCTCCCGCCCGCGCCCGTCGCTCCCCCGGCCCTGTCGGCCGGGTCGCGGGTAGCCTGCGACCCGTGGAGCGGCGTTTCTGGATCGAGACGCTGGGTTGCCCAAAGAACGAGGTCGACTCCGACAAGTTGGTGGGCAACCTCGTGGCCGACGGTTACGAGCCGGCTCGTTCGGTCGCAGAGGCCGATCTCGTCGTCGTCAACACGTGTGCCTTCATCGAGGAGGCGCGCCGCGAGTCCGTCGACAGGGTGCTCGCCCTCGATGGGGTCCGGCGTGCGGGAAGTCGTCTCGTGGTGACCGGATGCATGGCGGAGCGCTACGGCGAGGAGTTGGCGACTGCGCTCCCGAAGGTTGATGCCGTGCGCGGGTTCGGCGTGCCGGTGCAGCTCTCCAGCAAGCAGGCGCCCGTGCCCTCGCTCGACCTGCTCAACCTGCCCCGGCCCCGATCGGCGGCGCCATGGGCCTACGTCAAGGTCGCCGAGGGATGCGACCGGAACTGTGGGTTCTGCGCCATCCCCTCGTTCCGCGGTCCGCAGCGCAGCCGGACGCCGGCGTCGGTCCTGGCCGAGGTCGAGTCGCTCGGGGTGCAGGAGGTCGTGCTGGTTGCGCAGGACCTTGCCTCGTACGGGAAGGACGCCCCCGAACTCGGGGCTGGCGCCATCGTCCCGCTCCTCGCCGCCGTGGCCGCGTGCGTCCCGCGCGTGCGCCTTCTCTACCTCTACCCGTCCGATCTGACCGATGCACTTGTCGACGCGATCCTGGCTACGGGCGTGCCGTACTTCGACCTTTCGCTCCAGCACGTCTCCAAGGCGCACCTGCGCCGCATGCGCCGATGGGGTGACGGGGCCCGCTTCTTGCGCCGGATCGAATCCATCCGGTCGCTCGCCCCGGACGCTGCGTTCCGCTCGAACTTCATCGTGGGCTACCCGGGTGAGACCGAGGAGGACCACGACGAACTCCTGGCCTTCGTCGAGGCCGCTCAGCTCGACTGGTGTGGGTTCTTTGCGTACTCCGAGGAGTCGGGGACCCATGCCGCCGAACTGCAGCCGAAGGTACCCCGGGCCCTTGCGGCGGAACGCCTCGCCGAGGTTCGGGAGCTCCAGGATCGGATCACGGCGGCCCGACGCGACGCGCTCATCGGAACGGTTGCGACGGTCCTCGTCGACGAACCAGGCATCGGTCGTTCGCACCGGGAGGCGCCCGAGATCGACGGGGTCGTCCTCCTTCCGCCCGATCTGGGGGTCGGGGAACTCGTTGCGGTCGAGGTGATCGACGCCCACGGACCGGACCTCGTGGGCCGGCCATTAGGGTCCGCCCCGGGAGGGCCGGGGGACCGATGACGAACACCTACAGCCCGACAGCGATCGCCACATGGGCCAACGCGGTCACGGTGGCGCGGGTGCTGGTATCCCCGCTGTTGTTCTTGCTCATCGACGGCGGTGATGGGTCCTGGGTGGCGCTCGCGCTCTGGTTCGTGCTGTGCGCGAGCGACGGGGTGGACGGCTGGCTTGCGAGACGGATGGGCGCCACCCGCTCCGGTGCCTTCCTCGACCCGCTGGCGGACAAGATCCTGGTTCTCGGGGCCATGTTCATGCTGGTCTCCTACGAGGTCTTCCCGCTCGTGCCGGTCTTGCTGATCGCCGGTCGCGAGGTCGCCGTCAGCGTGTACCGCACGGTCGTGGGCGCTCGCGGGGTCAGCGTCCCGGCCAAACGGTTGGCCAAGGCGAAGACCGTGACCCAGCAGCTCGCCGTGGCCCTGGCGCTGCTGCCGATCACCGCCCGGGACGCCTCGTGGTCCTGGACCCTGGTGCTCTGGGCTGCGGTCGGACTCACCTTGGTGACGGGATGGCAGTACTTCGCTGCGGCACGCCGGCCGGCATCGGCACGCCCGCTGCGGTAGACCGACGACCCATGCGCTGCGAAGTACTCGCCGTCGGCACCGAACTGCTGCTCGGCCAGATCGTCGATACGAACTCCTCCTGGATCGGCGACCAGCTGGCACAGGCCGGGATCGACTCGCTCCACCAGACGAAGGTGGGGGACAACCTCGGCCGGATCGTGGACGCCCTGCAGTTGGCCCTCAGCCGCGCCGAGGCCGTGATCGTTTGCGGTGGTCTCGGACCGACCCATGACGACATCACGCGAGAGGCCGTGGCCCGGGTGATGGGCGTGGAGCTCCGTCTCGACGAATCGGTGGCCGACGTGATCCGCCAGCTCTTCGCCGCCCGGGGTCGGGCGATGCCGGACAACAACCTCCGCCAGGCGCTGGTGCCGATCGGCGCCACGGTTATCCCGCAGACCCGGGGCACGGCACCCGGGCTCGTTTGTCCGGTCGGCGACCGTGTCGTCTATTGCGTGCCGGGGGTGCCCCACGAGATGCAGGACATGGTGCAGCGCGCAGTCCTGCCCGACCTCCGCCAACGGTCCGGTGACCCTTCCGTCATCGCCAGCCGGGTGCTTCGGACCTGGGGTGAGAGCGAGAGCGGGCTCAACCAGCGACTCGACGGGATCATCGAGCAGCTCGAGGCAGAGGGGAATCCCACGCTCGCCTTCCTGGCGTCGGGATGGGAGGGAATCAAGGTTCGTCTCACGGCCAAGGGACCGGATGCCGAATCGGTCGCGGCCGTGCTCGATCGCTGGGAGGCCGAGGTCCGAACGGTCATCGGTCCCATCGTGTTCGGTACGGACGGAGACACGATGGAGTCGGTCGTGCTCGACGGCTTGCGCAGGCGGGGGCTCACCCTCGGACTGGCCGAATCCGTGACGGGGGGGCTCGTGTGCGGCCGCCTGACCGGGATTCCCGGGGCGAGCGACGTGGTCCGGGGGGCCGTCGTGTCGTATGCGAGCGAGGTGAAGTTCGACGTGCTCGGCGTGCCGGTGGGTCCGGTCGTGTCGGAGGCGTCGGCGATCGCCATGGCGGAGGGCGCGCGCCGCGTCCTCGGTTCGGACGTCGGACTGTCCCTGACCGGCGTGGCGGGCCCCGCAGAGCAGGACGGCATGCCTGCCGGCACCCTGGTCGTCGGTCTGGCGACGCCCGGCCGGGAGACGCAGGCCTACGCGTTGCGACTGCCCGGGTTGCGCGACCAGATGCGGCAACTCAGCGTCATCTCCTCGCTCGACCTCGTGCGACGCTGGCTGCTCTCCGGCTCGTGACCCGACTGTTCGTGGCCGTCCGTCCGAGCGCAGCCGTGGTCGAGGCGCTTGGCAGCGTCGAGCGTCCGGACCTGCCAGGGGTCCGGTGGGTATCGCAGGAGAACTGGCACGTGACGGTCCACTTCCTCGGCAGCGCGGACGAGGCTCGTTGCGCTGCAGCGCTATGTGCGCTCGTCGCCCCGTCAGCCGAGGCAGTGATCGGCGGTCGGCCGGGACGGCTCGGTGTCGACGCAGTGGTCGTGCCGGTCCACGGCCTCGGGCCGCTCGCCGCGCAGGTACGTGCCCGGTTCGAGGGGATCGGAGTCCGCGAGGACCGTGCGTTCGTCGGCCACTTGACCCTTGCCCGACTTCGCCGGCGCGCCGCGTGTGGCGTACTCGGCCCGTTCCCGCCGATGCGTTGGCGAGTTGACGCCGTGGAGTTGCTCGCCTCGGACACGGGCGCAGGTGCGTATCGCAGGGTGGCCGTTGTCGCGTTGGCCTCAGCGGAACCAGCCGGCGACGTCAACCACCACGTGGACCTCGGCGACGCCGGTCGTCAGGGCGATCCTTCCGCCTGACAGCGCGACCACGGCGAGATTCGCACGCGCCGCATCCGCAGCGGTGAGATTCACGTTGCTGACGAACGACGACGAATCGGCGGCCGTGGCCCGCAACCAGGTGGTGTTGCGAGCCTCGGTGGCGGTGAGGGTGACGACTGCGGCCATGGCGTCGCCCGGCACGCCCTCGAGCACCACCTCGACCGGCCGGGCACGGCGAAGTGGTCCGATCGCGCCACGTCCGTTGCGCGAGTCCACCGCCCGCACGGGCGCAACGGCGGAGGTGTAGCGGGCGCCCCCGGTGGGCACCAGGAAGCCGGTGAGATCGACCACGACGTGGACCGAACCCGCTTGGTTCAACAGCCGAAGCTGTCCGTCTGCCGACAGTGGGACGACGGCTGCGTTGGCGATGTCGCGTCGAGGCACGACGTTCAGGTTGCTCGTACCGGGGTAGGGCTGGTCGGCCGCCCACGCCGCGACCCAGGACGCCGCAGTGCCCTCCGTCGCGGTCAGGTTGACGATGGCGGCGGTGGCGCCCGGCGGCGCGCCGGTGGCGACCACGAGCGATCCGCCCGGGCCCATCGGACCGGGGGCCTGCCGGGTGTCGAGGATCCGGCGAGGGCCGGTCGTGACGAGGCCGCTCGTCGAGGACGGGGTGACGTAACCGACCAGGTCGGCGATCACGTGCGAACGGCCACCACTGTTGAACAGCCGGATCCGGCGATCGGTGCCGAGGCGAACGACCGACAACGCAGCGCGGGCCTCGCCCGGCTGGGCGTTCAGGTTCGAGGTGCCAGGGCGCGTGGTGCCGTTCGGATAGGCGGTGAGGTGCGTGGGCGCCGTGGGCTGGTCGATCGTGAGGTTGAGCACGGCTGCGCTGGCATCGGCGGGGACCCCAGCCTCGGGTCCGATCGCCAGCTGCACCTCCCCGCCGGTGTCGAGCGCGCCTGAAGCACCCAGGCCGATGCGTGTGTCGAGTACCCGGCGTGGCGACATCGACACCATCCCGCCGGTGCCGGCCGCAACCGGGATCTCGGGCTGGTCGAGCGTGCGCGACACGAGCTCGTCCCACCCCATCACGATCCGGGGGCGCTTCGCCGGATCGAGCCACCGCAGCAAGGCGAGCACGTCGGCCTCGGCGAGCGCAACGCAACCGGAGGTCGGCGACGCGCCCACATGAAGGAACATGGCGCTGCCGCGTCCTGGCTCGATGGGCGTGCGGTTGAAGTCGATCACCGCCGCGTACCGGTAGGCCTGCTGGTACGTCTGATCGGTCAGCAGCTCACCCCGGGCCGGATCCCACCGGCCGTCGGGTGGGCCGGGTTGGTAGGTGTTGTAAAGGGACGAGGCCGGATCCGAGATCCACCAGTCGCCCGGTGCCACGCGCCGGTACGGGACACCGCTCCCTGGATCGGGCTGCAGACCGAACGCCTCGGTCACGGTGAAGACCCCGGTCGGACTCGACCCGTCACCTTCGACCCGGTCGGGGTTCCAGCCGCTGCGTCCGATCCAGGCCCGGAACGGTCCGTGGACCCGGGTCCAACCCGATCCGTCGTGTTGGTAGGCCTCCACGGTGCCGCTTGTCGCAGTCTTCGACGCAGTCCGCACGACGATCACCTGATGGGAATCGGCGATGGCAACGCTCAACAGACGCGCCTGAGCGTCCTCGCTGCGCGTCGTGACGAAACCGAGGATCACTGCGGCGACGACCAGCGCGAGCAGGCTCTCCTTCGACAGCAGTGCCTTCATCGGCGCCGGTCTCGCAGGTAACGGCGCCCTGCCTCTCGGGATTCGGCGTCGGCGAGCGCGAAGACGAGGACATCGGCGTCGCGAAAGGACTGCGCCGTCGAGGCCAACTCTTCCGCAGCCGCGTTCACGGCGGCCTTCGTCTGGAACAGCGCGTATGCCGGCTTCGAGGCGATCGACACAGCGAGATCCTCGGCGGCGCCCTCAAGCGCAGCTCGCGGCACCACACGGTTCACGAACCCGGCGGCCTTGGCCTCATCGGCGTCGAAGGGACGGCAAGTGAGCACCAGTTCCTTGGTGAGCGCCGGGCCGATCTCGCGCACGAGTCGGGGGATCCCGCCCCACGCGAGCGGGATGCCCAGGTCGACCTCGGGGATGGCGAATCGGGTGTCGTCGGCGGCGATCCGTAGGTCGCAGGCTGCCGCCAGCACGAGGCCACCGCCGACGCAATGACCGTGGACGGCTGCGATCGTGAGCGAACGCATCGCCGTCACGGCCTCGGCCATGAGCCGGCCGAGTTCCGCGCCGTCGCGCATCGTGATCTCGGGGTCGGGGTTGGAGAAATCACCGAGGTCGAACCCAGCGCAGAACGCCCGGCCGCGACCGGTGACCACCGTGGCTCGGACGTCGCGGTGACGGTCGAGGAACCGTGCGGCCGCAGCGAGGTCGGCGAGCGTTCGGCGGGACAGCGAGTTGAGCCGTTGGGGCCGCTCCAGCGTGAGTCGAGCGACCGAGCCCTCGATCGCCACGGACAAGGTCTCGAACGTCTCCTCGGCCATGGCCGCAAGCTTTGCACCCGGCCCGGCGCAACGCCGCTACACGACGGGACGCAGCGGCACTCGCCGGCGACCTCCTGCGGCGGCGGCGAGTTGGGCGGCGAGCGTCCCGTGACCGTCGCGCACGAGTCCGACCGTCACCCGTAGGTGGTCGCCGGCCGTGCCCCCGACGACGAAGGGATGCCCAGGGGCGACCCCGACGCCGGCGGCGGCCATCGCCACCTGGGCTCGACGTTCCTCGGCGACCGGGAGCCACAGGTTGATGCCGTCACCCGGTGCCAGCGCGATGCCGTGATGGGCGAGGGCATCGGTGAGCGCCCGCCGTCGTAGGCGATACACGGTGCCTGCCCGCTCGACCTGTGCCTGCGCGACGGGGTCGACGAGCAACGCGTGCAACACGGCCTGTAGGAGCCGGCTCGACCAGCCCGGACCGAGAAGGCGTCGTTGCACTAGTGAAACGACGACGGCGCCGGCACCAACCACGGCCGCAAGTCGTAGGACCGGACCGTGGCTCGTGGAGAAGCTG
>JBEIFW010000070.1:0-16468 GCA_040382215.1 Acidimicrobiales bacterium | reverse complement strand
CGGCGATCGTCGCCGCCACGGGGATCGTCTTCCTGTTCTGTGTCACCAGCTTCGGGGTCGCGCTCCTGCTTGGCGGTCCGCGGTACCCGACGCTCGAAGTCGAGGTGTACCGGCGAACCACACAGGTGCTCGACCTCGGCGGCGCGGCCACGATCGCCACCGTGCAACTCGCCGTGCTCGGTCTGCTCCTGTTGTGGTGGACGAATGGCGAGGAGCGACGAAGCACCCGTACCCGGACGATGGGTGCCGTCGTGCCGCCGCGCCCGCTGCGCACCGGGCGGCGCCGGCTCGGCGCAGTTCTCGCTCTCGCCGTCCCCCTGGGCCTGGTGCTCATCCCGACCGTGGCACTGGTGCGCCGCTCGATGGGTTCGAGCGGGACGCCGGCGACGTGGTTCGAGGTGCTGCGCGGCGACACGGCGGCCGCCCGCTTCGTCGACGTCCCGGCCGCCGTGCGGACGTCGCTCGTCTACGCCGGCGCGGCGACGCTGATCGCTGTCGTCGTCGGCGCACTGGCCGCCGCAGCGATCGCCTACGGCGGCAGGGCTGGACGGGTACTCGACGTTGCGTTCCTGCTCCCCCTCGGCACATCGGCGGTCACCGTCGGACTGGGGCTGCTCCTGGCCCTCGACACCCCACCGCTCGACCTACGCAGCTCTCCGGTCCTCGTGCCGCTCGCGCACGCCCTGGTGGCGGTGCCCTTCGTCGTGCGCATCGTGCTCCCGGTGCTGCGCGCCGTCGACCCCCGTCAGCGGGAGGCTGCAGCCATGCTCGGTGCGCCGCCGTGGCAGGTGTGGCGTGCCGTCGACGCGCCGGTCACGGTGCGCGCGCTGGCCGCCGGCGGAGGGTTCGCCGCAGCGATCTCCCTGGGCGAGTTCGGTGCCACGTCGTTCCTCAGTCGACGGGACTCGACCACGGTGCCCGTGGCCATCGGGCAGTTGCTCGGTCGGCCCGGCGCCGCCAATGCGACCGCGGCCTACGTCCTTGCGCTCGTGCTGGCGCTCGCCGTCGCCGCGATCATGGTCGCCGTGGATCGGTTCCGGTCGAGCGACGGCACCTGGTGAGGGGCCTGCGCGCCCGGGGCCTCAAGGTCAGCTTCGGCGACCGGGTCATTCTCGCCGGCGCCGATCTCGACGTCGCTCCAGGCGAGCGCGTCGGGGTGCTCGGGCCGTCGGGGTCGGGGAAGTCGACGCTGCTTCGGACGATCGCCGGTCTGCAGCCGCTCGACGCCGGCACGATCCATTGGGACTCGACGGACCTCGCAGCGCTCCCGCCCCACCGACGCGGCGTGGGACTGCTGTTCCAGGACCTCCAGCTGTTCCCGCACCGCGACGTGGGAACCAACGTCGGGTTCGGGTTGCGCATGCAGCGCCGACCGGCAGCCGAGATCACCCGACGGGTGGACGACCTGCTCGAACTCGTCGGCCTCCCCGGGACGCAGCGACGCGCCATCGCCACGCTCTCGGGCGGCGAGGCGCAACGTGTTGCGCTCGCCCGTGCGCTCGCCCCCGAGCCTCGGTTGCTGCTGCTCGACGAGCCCTTCAGCGCGCTCGACCGAGATCTCCACGACCGCCTCGTCGGTGAGGTCGGCGACCTCCTCGGCCGGCTCGGCATCGCTGCGATCCATGTGACCCATGACCCAGCCGAGGCCGAGCACCTGTGCCACCGGGTCCTCGGCCTGCACGACGGCCGTCTGGTGCTCCGGTAGCGCCGTGTCGACGCCGTTGCCGCTCGGATTCCTCGGCGGGTGCTACGGCTGGGTCGTGGCAGACGGCGCCGCGGTCACGCTCGAACCGTGAGATCGCTGAGCCGCAGGTTGACCGGGATCGCCGACATCACCGGGATCCCAGTGATCGGATCGTGGTCACGGTCGTTGGGGCTCAACCGGCCGGTGTTGGCACCCATCGTGTGCACCTCGGTGTCCCACTTCGGCACGTCGCCCCACGCATGGGCCATCGACACGACGCCCCGACGAACATCGGCGGCCATCTCGACCACCGCGTAGATCTGGGCGTGGCCCGAGTCGATCTCGATCACGTCGCCGTCCCGGAAACCGAGATCGGCGCAGTCGTCGGGGTTCAGGTACGCCGGGTTGGTGGGATGGCGCTGTCGGAGCGAGGGGATCTCCAGCCCGTTGGAGTTGTACACGTCGCGAAGCCGACGGCTGACCAGCCGGTGGGTGAAGCGCTCGTCGGCACGGAACCCGGCATGCTCGAGCACCGGCGCCGCGGCGACCTCGGCCAACTCGGCGAGCATCGTGGCGTCCCCGAGTCGAAGCCGGTGCGTCCAGCCGTCGTCCTTGGGCTGCACCCGGATCGAGGGGTCCCGGAACATCGCCCCACTCGGATGGCGCTTCACCTCCTCGAGCGGGATACGGCCCTTGCGGCACAACAGCTGGTGGAGATCGTCGGTGGTCGGGGCGCAGTCCATGTCGAGCTCGACCCCGGCGAAGCGCAGCTGCAACCCCATGCGCAGGGCGAGACCCCAGAAGAACTCCCACTCTTCGATGACATCGGACCCCTCGGGGGGTTCACAGACCGCCGGGTGCCACTGGGCGTAGGGGGCGGGGTACCCCGTCGTGGCCGCCCCGTACCCCCAGATCGTCTCGTTGGGCAGGGTGATGCCGTCGCATTCGAGGCCGAGCTTGGGCGCCACGACGTAGTCGGCGAGCTTGGCCGTGGCCGACCGCTTCATGTCGAGCGTTACGTTCAGGTCGAGCGCGTCCATGGCGGCGATCGCCTTGAGCTGGTCCGGCCATGCGGCGACCGGGTTGCCGCCCAACGAGATCAGGGCTCGGACCCGGCCCGGACCATCGAGCAGGATCTCGTCGGGGAGCGCTGCCGTCGGCAGCCCACCGGCGTTGTCACCGAGGCTCCGCACCCGGAGTTGCTCGCCGTAGCCCCAGGCTGCGACCGGAGCGTCGGCTTGGGCCTTCGCCGGGCGGGCCGGCGCGAGGACGAACGGGTTCGCAACCTCCTCGCCGGCTCGCAGCCATCGGCCGCAGACCGTCTGGATGCAGGCGACCAGGTACTCCGTCAGCGTGCCGTGGGGCGCCATGTTCGGCCCGGTCCCTGCGGTCACCGAACCGCGCCGCCCCGACCCGAACACCCGGGCCGCCCGCACGATGTCCGACGCCGGCACCCCGGCCCGGCGGGCCACCTCGTCCGGCGTGAAGGGCTCGACCGCAGCGCGCAACTCCTCCAGACCCACCGTCTCAGCGGCGACGAAATCGGCGTCGTGGAGACCCTCGGCGAGGATCACCCGAAGGATCCCGGCGAGCACCTCGGGGTCATGGCCGGGAACGGGCTGCAGGAACACGTCGGCGTTCGCAGCGGCCTCCGTCCGGCGGGGATCGATCACGACCAGTTGCATCCCCCGGGCCTTGGCCTCACGCAGGCGCTTGGCCGGGTTGTACTGCGGGATACCTCCCCACATCGACACGGTCGGGTTCGCCCCGACCAACATCCAGGTGTCCGCCGAATCGAACGGCTGAGGACCGGCCGACCAGGACCCGTGCAGGGCGCGGGCCACCCCCTTGCCCGGCTGGTCGATCGAACCCGAGGAGAATCGCATCGGCGAACCGATGGCCTGCATGAACGCCTTGCACATCTCGTTGCCGGCCGGGTAGTGGAACGAGAACGTACCGGTGTAGGCCGCGACCGAGCGGGGCCCGTGCTCGGCGATCAGATCGCGCAACCGCGCGGCGATCTCGTCCATCGCCTGCCCGGACGGGATCGCCCGCTGCTCGCCGTCGGGGTCACGACGCAGGCTGTGCACCAGCCGCCCCGACCCGCGGTGCTGGTCCGGCAGCGCCCGACCCTTTGCGCACGTGAACCCCTCGTACATCGGGCTGTCGACGTCGCCGATCACCCGGACGGGCCGCCCGTCGACGACCTCCACCTTCACGGAACAGAACGCGTGGCAAAAACGGCAGAACGCGTGGCGCAGCTCCCGCTCCGCCCAGGCATTGCGAACCTCGGTCAACTCGACCTCCCCGTGGCCGACGCAGAGGCTAGGGGCGCCGGCCGTTAGCGTCGAGGCATGACGGTGGTTCCCGACGACCTCTATTCGGACGCCTTCCGCGCAGACCCCCACCCCATCTGGCGGGAACTGCGCCACGAGCATCCCGTCTTCCACGACACGGTGAGCGGCGCGTTCGTCGTGTCCCGGCACGCCGACGTCGATGCCGGCTTCCGCGACCACGAGCGTCTGTCGAACCGCAGTTACCTGTTCACGACCGGGCGGGTGTTCGGCTCGACGATGCTCGACCTCGACGGAGCCGATCACGTGGCGCGCCGCTCGGTGGTCGCACCGGAATTCGTGGGGAAGCGGCTCGCGGCCTTCCTGCCCGTGCTCGAGCGGAACATCGCCGAGCTGATCGATGGCATCGCCGGGCGGGCAGAGTTCGATCTCGTCGACGCATTCACCACTCGGCTGCCGATCAACGTGATCCTGGACATGCTTGCGTTCGACAAGCGTGACCACGAGCAGTTCCACCGCTGGTACTCGACGATGATGTCCGGCCTCGGCCGGACCAACCACCTTCGCGCCGCAGGTCAGGCTGCCCACGCCGAGGTGTGCGCGTTCGTCGAGCCGCTGCTCACCGAGCGGCGGGGCTGCCCCGGCACCGATCTGCTCACCCGGATCGCCTTCGCCGAGGCCGACGGCAACCGGCTGAGCGAGGACGAGGTGAAGAGCTTCGTGTCGCTCATGCTGGTCGCAGGCGGCGAGACGACCGACAAGGCGATCGCCAACCTCTGGTGGAACGTGCTGCGCACACCCGACGCCCTCGATGCCGTCCTCGCCGACCCCGACCTGCTCGATGCCGCCTTCAGCGAGTCGATGCGCAAGGACGGACCGGTCCAGTGGGAGGACCGCATCGCGACCGAGTCGTTCACCTGGCATGGCGTCGACATTCCCGAAGGATCCTGGGTGCGGCTCGGAGTGGCGTCGGCCAACAACGATGAGACCGTCTTCGGCCCGGATCCCCGGGCCTTCCGGATGGACCGGTCCGAGTTGCACCTCGGCAAGGAGGTCCGGGTGGGCGGCGTCGTCGAGGGGCGCAACTCCCACCTCGGGTTCGGCGTCGCCAAGCACTTCTGCCTCGGCTACGAACTCGCCCGGGCCGAGGCCGTGCTCGGGACGCGTCGGCTCCTCGAAGCCGTCGGGCGACCGAGCTTCGCCGGTGAGGAGCCGCCCCTGCTCTGGATGGGCGGGTTCCGCTCCCTCCCGTCGCTGCTCGTTCGGCGCGCGGTCTGAACCGCCCGCGCAGGGTTGAGCGCGCCGGGAGACCTGGCGCGCATAAAGCCCGGGCGTGACCAGGTGGGCTCTTGCGCTCGTGGCCGGCGTACTCGCGTTGCTCGGCATGCCGCCAACGACTGCGGCGGCGGAGCCGGGTAGTGCGAGCTCTGCCCTCCCGGCCACCTTGCTCGACTCGCTCCCGGGATTCGAGCGGCCGCAGGACCGGGCTGTCATCGATCTGCCCGGCGTCTACGGCGCCGCCGCTCCGAGCGTCGTGGCGGGGCACGTACGCACGTGGGACCGCACCGCCGGGCCCGTCGGACAGACGGTGCTCGCCGTTGCGACACGGCTGCGTGACGAGGCGACGGCCAGGGAATACGCGCGTGCCTTCATCGACGCAACCAAGGCAAGCGGCGGAACGCTGCTCGCCGTGCCGGGCCTCCCCGGGGTGTCCCGGGTGTCGTGGGCCGGCGCCGGCGAGCGCCGCTTCGATGCCGTCGTCGTGCAGCGCGGTTGCGTCGCAGTGTCGCTCTCGTTCACCCCGGCCGGCTTGTTCGACGAGTCCACGCTGGCCACCGTGGCGCGTGACCAGGCCGAACAGCTGCGCAGGGCGGTCCCGGGGGCGGAGCCCGTCGCGCCCGAACGGGTGACGGATTCGGGCGCGTCCACCCGGGCACTCGGCACTGCGCTGCCCGTCGTCGTACTGCTCGCCATGGTGGGGACACCGATCGGCGTGATGCTCGTGCGCATTCGCCGAGCCCGCTGAACGTCGGCATGCCTGGCAGGCTGGCAGGCGTGCCCCTTCCGGTCCGGCCGCCGCTCGCACCGATGCTGTGCCGTAGCGCCGAGGCGCTGCCCGACGGGCCTGGCTGGGCCTTCGAACCCAAGTGGGACGGATTCCGCTGCATCGTGTTCCGTGACGGCGACGACGTCGTACTCGGCAGCCGCAACGAACGCCCGCTCACCCGATACTTCCCCGAGTTGCTCGAACCGATCCGCACGCAGCTCCCCGAGCGGGTCGTCGTCGACGGCGAGCTCGTGGTGCCGGTGTCGGGGGGAGGGCTCGACTTCGACGCGCTGCAGCAGCGGATCCATCCGGCAGCCAGCCGGGTGGATCGCCTGGCCCGGGAGACGCCGGCGGTGTTCGTGGCCTTCGACCTCATCGCCCTCGGCGACGAGGCGCTGTTGGCCACCCCGCTCGCCGAGCGGCGCCGCCGGCTCGACGCCATACTCGGAGCCACCGTCGAGCCGATCCACCGCTCGCCGGTCACCTCGGACCACCGCCTGGCGGTGGAGTGGTTCACCCGGTTCGAGGGCGCAGGCCTCGACGGTGTCATCGCAAAGCCGCTCGACAGCCCGTACACCCCGGACAAGCGCACGCTCGTGAAGGTCAAGCACCGGCGCACGGCCGATTGCGTGGTCGCCGGCTACCGGGTGCACGCCGACGGTCGAGGCGTCGGGTCGCTGCTGCTCGGGCTCGCCGACGACACCGGCCGCCTCCATCACGTCGGGGTGGCGAGCGGGTTCACCGCCGCACGGCGGACCGAGTTGCGAGTCGAATTGCTGCCGCTCGAGGCCGGCGCGCTCGCCGACCACCCCTGGCGAGACTGGGCCGAGGCTGCGGCGCACGACACGGCCCGACTCCCCGGCGGGACCAGCCGCTGGAACGCCGGGAAGGACCTCTCCTGGGTCCCGGTCCGGCCCGAGCGGGTCGCCGAGGTAGGTTTCAGTCAACTCCAGGGCCGCCGATTCCGCCATGCGGCGCAGTTCCTGCGCTGGCGCCCGGACCGGACGGCGCAGAGCTGCCGGTACGACCAGCTCGACGTGGCGACCCCGCTCGGACTGCGGAGCGTGCTCGAAACCCGATGATCCGTACGACCCATCAAGTTCGCCGCGTTGCGGCCGATCGGACCGCATGGGTTTGCGTTTCGGGGTCGACCTGCCCGGGGTGGCAGCGAGTGTCGACGATCTGCTCCGGGCGCTGCGCGCCGCTGACCGGGTGCGCACCACCGAGGGTCCGACGCTGCTGCACCACCTGCTCGCCTGCGCCGAGACCCTTGCGCATGCGTTCCCGGAGGACGAGGCCCTGCAGCTCGCCGGCTTGGTCCATGACCTCGGCCTCGTGCTGCGACCCGACGACACCGAGGACCACGCCCGCAACGGCGCCTACTTCGTCGGCATCATCCTCGGGGCCCGGGTGTCCGAGATCGTGGCCGAGCACGACAACGCCGGCCGCTACCTCGCAACGGCCGACGCTGCCCGCACGGCCGTCGCCTCCCGCCGGCGAACCATCCTCGGCACCGGCATGGATCCCGACGAGGTCGACCGCTTCCGTGCGAACCGGTGGTGGCGCGACGCCGTGGTCCTGCGCCGGGCCGACGACTTGTCGCTCGGCGGCAGCGGGCGAGTTCGGTCGGTGACGGATTGGCTCCCGACGATCGGGCGGGTCTCGAATGCGGTCGGCTACCTGGACTGAGGTGCGCCGAGCCGTGCGGACTCGGTCCGCCGGACGCGCAACGAGGCGCCTCCGGCGGCCCCTGCCAACCGGATGCGCCTCGTTCGAACGGGCGACTCGGACTCAGGCGGCGGCGGCGAGTGCCTCGGGCCGGAACACCCGGAACGATCCCAACTCGCCGAGCTCGAACACAGCCGGCACGCTGCCGTCGCAAACGTCGAGGATCACGTGGGTGTCGTTGACCAGCAGCACCACTGCGGTCACGTCCTCGTCCCCGACGGTCAACTCGATCACGTCACCTGCCTGCATGGTGGGCCTCCCCCAACTCGTCCATCGTTCTTGTCGGCTCCAGATGCACAACGTTGAGCGGATCCCGACTGTTCCCGTCCGAGCGCTCAGGTCGCTGTGTCAGTCGCCACGGCGCCGAGCCGACGGGCCCGCGCGGCGAGCGCAGGCTGGCCGAGACGACGGGCGGCATCGACGGCGGCATCGGTCGGACCCGTGAACCGCCAGTCGTCGACCGTGCCCACCGCCACCGTCGTGACGCACGTGGCCACACGACGGAACAGGACCGCCAGGTCGCGGGCGGCTTCGAGCGCCGACGAGAGCTTGGCCGCCCCGCGCAACCCCGGCACGTCCCACTTACCGACAGCCGGCGGGATCCCTTCGAGGTGCCCGTAGCGGGCGAGCACAGCCGAGGCGGACTTGGCTCCCCAGCCGGCGATGCCAGGGAACCCGTCGGCGGAGTCCCCGACGAGCGCGAGCCAATCGGGGATCGACGACGGCGGGACCCCGAACTTTGCGACGACGGCATCGTGGTCGATCACTGCCTGCTTGCGGACGTCGAACTGCACGACCCGCGTACCCCGTACACACTGACCGAGGTCCTTGTCCGGGGTCAGGATTCGCACCTCATCGACACGTGGATCGTTCTCGGCCACCGCTGCTGCGGATGCGAGCGCGTCGTCGGCCTCGAACTCGACCATCGGCCAGACAGTGATCCCGACCGCGGCGAGGGACTCCTCGAGGATCGGGATCTGGTCGAGCAGCTCGGGCAGCATTCCCGCCGAGGTCTTGTACCCGGGCCACAGGTCGTTGCGGAACGACTCGATGACGTGGTCCGAGGCGACGCCCACATACGTCGCCCCCTGCTCGATCAGCGAAAGGACGAACCGGACCACCCCGGCCGCGCCGTCGTAGGGACCGGCGTCCGCGTGGCGGGCCGCCTGCCCGAAGTGCTGTCGGAACAGCTCGTAGGTGCCGTCGACGAGGTGGACTCTCACTGCGCCATTGTCCTCGACAGCCACGGGCGCGCTCAGCCGACCTTGCTGTCCCAGTTCCGAGCGGCCTTGATCACCTCGTTGAACGGCTTGTTCGTGTCGAAGCTGGGCTCGCGCGGCAGTCCGAGCACCCGCTCGCCGATCCCGTTGCGCTGCATCTCGTTGGTGCCGGCGGCGATGGCGACGATCCGCCCGTTCAGGTAGTCGAGCGAAGGCTGCCGGCCGCCCTCGTCCCCGCTGGACCAGGTCAACGCCGCCGGGCCGCCCACCTCGAGCGCGAGACGGGCGCGCATCGGGGTGTAGATGCCGGCCGCCAGCTTGCTGTACGCCGCCGTCGCCGGGTCCGGCGTCGTGGCCGTGCGCAGTCGCTCGGCAATCCGACGGCCGAGGTGGTACTGCGCGAAGTCGTTGATGTGCGCCCGCGCGATGGCCTGGCGTGCGGCGGGATCGTCCGTGCGACCGACCCGCTTGGCGAGCGCCACCAGATCGGGGGCCAAACGGCGCGGCTCGCGCGGGATGCCGGCGGTCTCCCCGGCGCCGCGCTCGTACACGAGCATCGTCTGGGTGACCGTCCACCCGAGGTTCACCTCGCCGATGACGTCCTCGCCGGTCACCTCCACCTCGTCGAGGAACTCCTCGCAGAACCCGGTGCTGCCGTTGATCTGCACGATCGGGCGGATCGTCACGCCCTTGGCGTCGGTGGGCACGGCGAACCACGTGAGGCCGCGGTGCTTGGGCGCATTCCAGTCGGTGCGGGCGAGGCACATCGCCCAATCGGCGAGGTGCGCACCACTCGACCAGATCTTCGAACCGCTGATGATCCAGCGGTCGCCGTCGCGCACCGCTCGCGTCCGGATGCCGGCGAGGTCCGAACCAGCCTCGGGCTCGGAGTAGAACTGGCACCAGAGCTCCTCGCCCGAGAGGATCCGGGGGATGTGCCGGCGGAGGAACTCCGGCGCGCCGTGCGCGAGCAGCGACTTGCCGATCGGACCCATCGTCACGCCGCCCGCAGCACCGAAGTCAGGCAGGACGTAGCCGATCGCTTCCTCCCGGAACGCCCGCTCGTGCAGCGCGCTCAATCCGCGGCCGCCGTACTCCACCGGGTATGAGATCCCGGCGTAGCCCGCATCGAAGAGCTTGCGCTGCAAGACCCTGGCCTTGGCCACGGTGTCCGGGGTGGCGTCCTCGCGGTCCATACGCCCGCCCTCGGCGCTGCGCGGGCGACGCTCCAGGTTGGCTTCGATCCAGGCGCGCGCCTCGAGGCGGAACGTCTCGACGTCGATAGTGGTGTCTCGGCTCATCGGTGCTCCCCGGCTCTCAGATTCCTGCCAACTGACACAGACGCTCACGATGCCAGGCTGCGTCGCCGTACAGACCTGCGTCCGTCGTCAGACGGCGCAGGAACAGGTGCTGGTCGTGCTCCCAGGTGTACCCGATGCCGCCGAATACCTGGAAGCAGTTCTGCGCCAGATCGATCGCGGCATCGCTCACCAACGCCTTGGCGATGGAGGCGGCCTCCACCCCGTACCCGTCCCCGGCGCCGAGCGAGCGCGACGCTGCGAGCACCACCGCCTTGCTCATCTCCAGCGCGAGGCTCGTGTCGGCGAGTAGGTGCTTGACCGCCTGGAACGAACCGATCGGGCGACCGAAGGCGATCCGATCCTTCGCGTACTGCACGGTCATCTCGAACTCGTGATCCATGGCGCCGACCGACTCGGCAACCGTCAGCGTCACTGCAAGGGCCAGCTGGTGAGCCAGCAGATCGCCGATCTCGCCGGGCGTGCCCACGATCGCCGAAGTCGGGACGGTGACGCCGTCGAAGCGCACCTCGGAGAAGCGCCGGCTCAGGTCGAGCGACTCCAGCGCGCTGACGTTGACCCCAGGGGCATCGGCCCGCACCACCACCTGCGCTGCGCCTGCTGCGGTCCGGCACGTCACCAGCAGCCACGACGACGCCTCGACGTCTTGCACCGCCGTCTTCGCTCCCGACAGCACCAGGCCACCCGACCCGTCAGAGTTGGCCTCGACCCCACCATCGAGCGCACGGTCCCCCACGCTCGCGACCGCCCACGATGCCGACGCCACCCCAGCGACGAGGTCCCCGAGGACGGTGCGACGCATCTCGTCGGACCCGGCGGTGGCGATGGCGTACGCAGCCACGTTCGTGCCCACGAAGGCTCCGGGCTGCAGGCGCGCCCCTCGCTCGAACGCAATCAAGGCCGCGTCCATAACCCCGTTGTCCGAAACGCTGCCGCCACCGAGCGACTCGGGCACCAACATCGAGAACCAGCCGAGTTCGGCGGCCTGGGTTCGATACGCCGCGGTGAAGGCCGCGTCGCGCTGGTCGGCCGTGCGCACCGTGGCCACGGGGCACGAGCGCTCCATGAACTGCTTGGAGGCGTCGAGCAACGCGCGCTGCTCCTCGCTGACCGACGTGTCCATCGTTCCTCCCCGACGGCCGCGCTCGACCCCGTCCCCCGGAGCAGCAGCGCACGCCGCTCGCATTCTTGCCGCCCGGCCCGGCCCGGCGGCAAGACCGCTGTGCTCACCCCAACTGGTGGTAGGCGGACTCGCGATGTTCGGCCTGATCGAGGCCCACGGACTCGGTCTCCTCGCTCACCCGAACGCCGACCGTGACCTTGAGCAGCAGCATGATGCCGAGGGTCAGCACGAACGACCACACGATGGCCGCAAGGTTCGCCAGCACCTGCTCCACGAGCAAGCCAACCCCTCCGCCGTAGAACAGCCCGGCGTCGAAGGCCCCCTCGAAGAAGTCCGGGTCGGAGAAGAACCCGATCAGCACCGAGCCGACCAGTCCACCGACGAAGTGGACACCGACGACGTCAAGCGCGTCGTCGTAGCCGAAGCGGCCCTTGAGTCGCACTGCGTAGCAGCACACGACCCCAGCGATCGCGCCGATGGCCAGCGGCGCCGGACCCGACACGTATCCCGCCGCCGGAGTGATCGCCACCAGGCCGGCGACGATGCCCGATGCCGCCCCGAGGTTGGTCGGATGCCCGTCGCGGAACCACTCGACGACGATCCAGGCGAGACCCGCCGCAGCCGCAGCCAGGAACGTGTTCATGAACGCCTGTGCTGCGGTGCCGTTCGCAGCGAGCGCCGATCCTGCGTTGAAGCCGAACCAACCGAACCACAGGATCCCCGTACCGATCATGACGAGCGGCATCGAGTGGGGTGGATGGATGTCACCCCGCCGCTTGCCCAACACGAGTACGGCGGCGAGCGCTGCGATACCGGCATTCACGTGGATCGCCGTGCCTCCTGCAAAGTCGATCGAGCCGCGCTGACCCAACCATCCCCCGTATACCCACTTGAAGACCGGGACGTACACGAGCACCGACCACAGCGGCACGAACAGGGCCCAGGCCCGGAATCGCATGCGGTCGGCCACGGCGCCCGAGATCAGCGCCGGCGTGATCGCTGCGAACATCCCGAGGAACGCCACCGTTGCGAGCTTGCTCCCGTCACCGGCGGTGGTGAGGTCCTTCAGGAAGGCGCTGTCGAAGCCTCCGATGAAGTCGTTCTCGAACGGCGACTGCGCGAGCGAATAGCCGATGGCCCACCAAACGAGCGGCACGACGAGCACACAGTAGAAGTTCATCATCAGCATGTTGAGGACGTTGCGTGACCGGTCCATGCCTCCGTAGAAGAAGGCAAGACCTGGTGTCATGAACAGCACCAGCGCAGCCTACACCTGGATCCACTCCAGGTTCCCGCTCTCCATGGTGGTGTCCATGTCACCCTCTCTTTCCGGGCCGCCATCTATCCTTGCGCCGTGCGGAGACGGGTGCAGGGATGGAGACCGCTCGAAATGCTTCGTCCATGTTACTTCTGTGTTTCGAAACCTGCCGTGCTGTCGCAGCTCGAAGGCAACCGGCGCCATGGGCGACGCTGACCCCAGCGCCTCCTTCCTCGCCGATCTCGTCGCGTCCATTCCGGGCGCCGCCTACCAGACGCGGTACGGAGCCGGGCCCGGTTGGCGTTACACGTATCTGAGCCCGGGGATCGAGTCGCTGGTCGGGATCACCGTGGTTGAGGCCCTCCGGGATCGCGAGGCACTCGCCGGGTGCATCGTGCCCGAGGACCGTGCGGCATACCGGGCGGCCGTCATGCACTCGGTGCGGACGCTCGAGCCGCTCGAGCACGAGTACCGGATCGAGAGCCGCTCCGGAGAGCAGCGCTGGCTCCACGTACGGGCCGTCGGCCGCCAGGAGGCCGACGGGGATTTCACCTGGACCGGCATCATGGCCGACATCTCCCAACGCAAGAAGGTGGAGGCGTCGTTGCGAGCGAGCGAGGAGCGGTTCCGCACCCTGTTCGATACCGTCCCCCATGGAATCGTCTACCAGGACCGTACCGGCGCGATCATCTCGGCCAACACGTCGGCGGAGCGGATCCTCGGTCTCACCCTCGACCAGATGCAGGGAAGGACCTCCATGCACCCGGCGTGGCGAGCCCTGCGCGAGGACGGCACGGATCTCCCCGGCGAGGAGCACCCGGCAATGGTCACGCTGCGGACCGGAGAACCGGTGCGCGACACGGTGATGGGGGTCCACACGCCTGCGGGCGACTACGTGTGGATCCTCGTCAACTCCGTTCCGTTGTTCCGCAACGGCGAACTCGAACAGGTCTACACCTCGTTCGAGGACATCACCGAACGAGTGCGCCTCGCCCGGGAACTGGCCCGCCAAGCCACGACGGACTTCCTCACCGGCACGGCCAACCGCCGGAGCTTCATGCAGCGCACCGGCACCGAAATCGAGCGGCTCCGCCGTCACCCCGAAGGCAACGCCGCACTCGCCGTGATCGACATCGACCACTTCAAGGCCGTCAACGACACGTACGGTCACGCCGGCGGCGACGAGGTCCTCAAGCACCTCGTCCGTGTCGTCGCTGCTGCGGTGCGCCCGACCGACCTGTTGGGCCGCACGGGTGGCGAGGAGTTCGCACTGCTCTTGCCCGACACCGACCTCACCGAGGCGTTGCACCTGGCCGAGCGGATCCGAGCGACCATCGCCGCCCGGCCGTTCGCGGCCCCGGGAGGACGGATTCCGGTCACCATCAGCATCGGCATCAGCGATCTCGCCGGGGGCGACGCCGGCACCGACGACGTCTTCGCCCGCGCCGATTTCGCGCTGTACGACGCGAAGAACGCCGGTAGGAACACGGTTCGGGTGCATTCGTCCGGCCCAAGCTGAGCAGGCGGCCCGCTACGGTCACGGTCCATGGGGACCGTCCAGACCGTTCGCGGCCCGATCGACGCCGGTGCGCTCGGTCGGGTGCTCATGCACGAGCACGTGTTCATCATCTCGCCCGAGATGCAGAACAACGTTCCCGAGGACTGGGGTGACGAGGAGGGGCGGCTCGCCGATGCCGCGCGGCGCCTCAGCGAGCTGAAGGCGTCGGGCATCGACACGATCCTCGATCCGACAGCGCTCGGCCTCGGGCGGTACATCCCCCGCATCAAGACCTTGGCCGATCGCATCGAGCTGAACATCGTGTGCGCCACGGGCCTCTACACCTTCGACGAGCTCCCCCACTACTGGGGCCGGCGCACGCCCGGGAGCGGCCCGGGCGGCAGCGATCCGATGGTGAACCTGTTCGTGCGGGACATCACCGAGGGCATCGCCAACACGGGGATCAAGGCGGGCGTCATCAAGTGCGCGACCGATCGCGCCGGTGTCACCCCTGGCGTCGAGCGGGTGCTGCGGGCCTGTGCCAAGACCCACCGCGCCACCGGAACGCCCATCACCACCCACACCCACGCCGCGAGCCGGCGGGGACTGGAGCAGCAGGAGATCTTCCGGTCCGAGGGCGTCGACCTGTCACGTGTCGTGATCGGCCACAGCGGTGACACCGACGACCTCGGCTACCTCGAGGAGCTCATCGCCAACGGCTCGATCCTCGGCATGGACCGCTTCGGCATCGACGGCTACCTGCCGACCGCCAAACGGGTCGAGGTGATTGCGGAGTTGTGCCGACGCGGGTACGCCGACCGCATGGTCCTCAGCCATGACGCCTCCTGCTACCTCGACTGGATCCCCGGCGAGATCCCACCCTCGACCATGCCCCACTGGCACTACCTGCACATCAGCCACGACGTGCTGCCGATGCTGCGGGAGGCCGGCGTCACCGACGCGCAGATCGACACGATGCTGATCGAGACCCCCCGCCGATTCCTCGAAGGCGGCGTTCCGTACTGAGACCGGCGACGCCGGTCAGGCGTCGACCACGTCGTAGGCGTAGCCCTGCTCGGCCAGGAACCGCTGCCGGTGCAGCGCGAAGGTCTGGTCGACGGTGTCGCGTGCGACGACGGTGTAGAACCGGGCCTGCCCTCCGTCGGCCTTCGGTCGCATGATCCGCCCGAGGCGCTGCGCCTCTTCCTGCCGACTCCCGAACGTGCCCGAGACCTGGATCGCCACGTTCGCCTCCGGCAGGTCGATCGAGAAGTTCGCCACCTTCGACACGACCAGCACGCGCAGCTCCCCGCGACGGAACGCATCGAACCGCTGCTCGCGAGTGGCCTGGGCGGTCTGACCGGTGACGAGCGGCGCGTCGAGCAACCGAGCGAGCACCCGCAGCTGCTCGACGTACTGCCCGATCACGAGGATCCGGTCCTCGGCATGGTTGCGCACGAGTTCGGCAACGACCGGCAGCTTCGCGGCCGCCGTCGCTGCGATGCGGTACCGCTGGGACTGCTCGGCCATCGCATAGGCCATGCGCTGGTCCTCGCCCAGCGAGACCCGCACCTCCGTGCAGACGGCCGGAGCCACCCAGCCCTGGGCTTCGAGTTCCTTCCACGGCACGTCGAAGCGCTTGGGGCCGATCAGGGAGAACACGTCGGCCTCCCGACCGTCCTCCCGCACGAGCGTGGCGGTGAGTCCCAGCCGGCGTACGGATTGGATGCGCGCCGTGGCCCGGAACACCGGCGCAGGTAGCAGGTGCACCTCGTCGTAGACGATCAGTCCCCACTCCTGCCGATCGAACAGCGCGAGGTGGGGATGGCGTTGCTCGAGCGGTGCGGAGTCGGCGACACCCGCAGGGCTCCAGGTGAGCACCTGATAGGTGGCGACGGTTACGGGCCGGATGTCCTTTCGATCACCGGAGTACTCCCCGACGAGGTCCGGGCTGAGGTTGGTCTTGTCGAGGATCTCGCGGATCCACTGCCGGGCCGACGTGATCGACGTCGCAATCACGAGCGTGTGCGTGCCCGCTGCTGCGAGTGCAGCAAGACCGATCACCGTCTTGCCCGACCCGCACGGCAACACGAGTACCCCGTTGCCGCCCACCTCGGAGCCGTCCGCCCACCACGCCGAGGCTGCGTCGGCCTGATACCCGCGCAGCTCGCACCGCAGCGCGGCGCCGTTGAGGGCCGAACCCTCGCTGTAGCCGGCCTCGTCGGCAACGGGCCAGCCGAGTCGGAGCAGGGACTGCTTCAACGGACCCCGGTCGCCCAGGCGCACGGCGTACCGAT
>JBEIFW010000069.1:0-16583 GCA_040382215.1 Acidimicrobiales bacterium | reverse complement strand
GCCCAATGCGGGCAAGTCGACGCTGATCGCGGCCATCTCCAACGCGCGGCCGAAGGTCGCCGACTATCCGTTCACGACGCTGCACCCGAACCTGGGGGTCGTGCGCGTGGACACCGAGCAGAGCTTCGTCGTCGCCGACATCCCGGGGCTGATCGAGGGCGCCGCCGAGGGGCGAGGTCTGGGCCACACCTTCCTACGGCACGTCGAGCGGGCCCGGGTGCTGTGCGTGCTCATCGACCTCGCGTCGAGCGAACACGACCCTGCAACCCAGGAACGGATCCTGCTGCACGAGCTGGGCTCCTACCGGCCCGAACTACTCCAGCGGGAGCGGCTCATCGTCGGCTCGAAGGCCGACGTCGCGCTCCACGACTTCGATGGACTCCGTCTGTCGGCGGTGACCGGGGCAGGGGTGCCCACCGTCGTCGGGCGCCTGTTCGACCTGGTTGCTGCCGCTCGCGCGAGCGAGCCCGAGCCGGATGCCTTCGTGATCCTGCGCCCCGTCCCCGAAGGCGTGCGGGTCGTGCGGGAGGCCGAGCACCAGTGGCGCATCACCGGTCGGGACGCCGAGCGGGCCGTCGCCCTGAACGACCTCACGAATCCGGCGGCGCTTGCGTTCGTGGACGATCGACTACGGCGCTTGGGGGTCGGCAAGTCCCTGGCGCGCGCCGGGGCGGCGCCGGGCGACGTCGTGTGGATCGGGGCGTTCAGCTTCGACTACGAACCCGACGAGTGAGCGTGCCGATGTCCACGGTGGTCGTCAAGATTGGCTCGTCCTCGCTCACCCTCGACGGGGGCGCGATCGACGTCGGCGCCGTGGTCAAGCTGTGCGACGAGGTGGTCGGCCTGCGCCGCGCCGGGCACCGGGTGCTGGTGGTCACCTCGGGGGCGGTCGCCGCCGGCGTCGCGGCGCTCGGCCTCGATCGGCGACCGGCCGACATGCCCACCCTGCAGGCGCTGTCGGCGGTCGGTCAGAGCCGGCTCATGCAGGTGTACACCGACACGCTCGGCCGCCACGGTGCGGTCGGCGCCCAGGTGCTCGTGGTGCCGCAGGACTTCTTCGTCCGCCGGCAGTACCTCCACGCTCGCCAGACGCTGCTGCGACTGCTCGAGCTCGGCTGCATCCCGATCGTCAACGAGAACGATGCGGTCGCCGTCGATGAGCTGCGCTTCGGGGACAACGACCGCATCGCCGCGCTCGTGGCGCACCTGGTGGCGGCCGACACCCTCGTGCTGCTCACCGACACCCCTGGGCTCTTCACCGCCGATCCACGTCTCGACCCCGCCGCCGTGCTCGTCGAGGAGGTTCGGGCCGACGATCCGGTGCTCGACGTGGACGCCGGCGGATCGGGCACCGCGCGAGGGTCGGGTGGCATGGCCTCCAAGCTGGCGGCGGCGCGGATCGCCTCGTGGTCGGGGGTCCAGACCGTCATCGCCCGGGCATCGCGGCCCGACGTGCTCGGTGAGGCCGTCGCTGGCCGGCCCGGGGTGGGCACGATCTTCCGGGCACACGACCGACGGCTCCCCGCCCGCAAGCTGTGGCTCGGCTTCGCCTCGGCCAGCGCCGGGCTCCTGCGGGTCGACGACGGCGCCCGGCATGCTGTGCTCGACGGCGGTCGCTCCCTGCTGCCGGCGGGGATCCGTGGCGTCGAGGGGTACTTCGATGAGGGGGACGTGGTCGACATCGCGAGTCTTGACGGCCGCGTCTTCGCCCGCGGCATGGTGGCCGTCGACGCGGATTCCCTGCGCGCCGCCGCCGGGCGGCGCTCGGGCGAGCTGCCGGCGGGCACGCCCCCGGAGGCGGTGCACCGCGACGATCTCGTCGTGCTCCCCGGCTGAGGCTCCGGTAGCGGGCGCCGCGGGTTCGTGCCGGTACGGTCCTCGAGCATGACGACCTGGACGGTGATCGACGAACAAGCGGTGCACACGGTCGAGGCGGGGGAGACCCTCACCGTCGATCCGGCGCTGCTCGGCTGGGAGCGCAAGCCCGAGGGCCTGTGCCGTGACGAGGTCTGCATTCCGGTGCCCGCCGGTGTCGCCACCGGCCCGATGGATGCAGCGCAGCTGGCCCGGTTGCTCGGCCGGCCGCTCGTGGTCGATGTCGCCGAGCGGGTGGCCGCCTTCGGCGCGTCGGCTGCCGAACGGGCCGACGCCCTGCGGTCCGGGATGGCGCCAGACTTCGCGCTTCCCGACGTCGACGGGGTCGTTCACCGACTCAGCGACTACCGCGGGCGCAAGGTGGTGCTGTACGCCTACGCCAGTTGGTGAGGCTGCCGAGCCGACCTGCCCGTGTGGCAGGCACTGCACACCGAACTGGCCGCCGAAGGTCTGACGGTCATCACCGTTGCGATCGACGACTCCCTCGACGCCGCCCGTCCCTGGGTGCGCCTGGCGGGGGCGACGCATCCGAGTCTCGTCGACACCGAGCACCGTTTCGCCGACCTGTACCACTGCGTCAACGTGCCGACGGTCCTGTGGGTCGACGAGGAGGGTCGCATCGTGCGCCCGCAGGACGTCCACTACGTGTCGACGGAGTACGCAAGCGTCACTCGCTTCCATCCCCGCAAGCCGATCGCCGCCCTGCGGGCCTGGGTGCGCGGCGAGGCGCCGGCCTATGAGGGATCGGTAGCGGGGGACACCAAGGTGCCGACCGAGACCGATCAGGAAGCCCGAGCTGCGTTCGCCGTGGCGTGGTGGCTCCACCAGCACGATCGGGCCGAAGCGGCCGAGCGGTGGTTCGGACGGGCCGGTGAGTTGGCGCCGCACGACTTCACGATCCGGCGGGGCTCGATGCCGATCCGGGGGATCGACCCGGCAGGTCCGGCGTTCTTCCAGATGGTCGCCGACTGGGCCGCCAAGGGGAACGCCTACTACCTCCAGTTGCCCGACACGGCAACCAGCCCGGACGACTTCGACCTCGAGCCGGTGGAGCAGTTCACGATGGAACAGCTGCAGGCGCGGATCGAGTCGCAGCGTGACGCGGCCGACCGAGCCGGCAGCAGGGAGTGAGCAGCAGCGGCTGACGGCGGCGATCGGGAGGCGCCGCCCCTGCGATCAGGACGCCGCGGGCGGTGCGGCGGCCGGTCCCGGCTCGACAGCTGGCGCCGGGGTGAGGCCGAGCTCGGCCTTCAACTGCGACAGGCGGCTCTGCGCCTCGACGTTGAGCGTCGCCTGCTCGATCTCGAGCATGCGATTCTCGACGGTCGTCTCCTGCAGTTCTGCGGTTGCGGTGGCCTTGGCGTAGCGCGCCTCGATCTTCTGGCGAACTTCCTCCATCGTCGGCACGTCCTGGCCCACGGTCTCGGTGAGCGAGGCCATCGCGGTGTTCATCTGCTCCTGCATCTTGGCCTGATCGAGTTGTGACAGGAGCTTTTGACGCTCGGCGAGCTTGCGCTGCAGCTGCGCCGAGTTGTTCTGCACCGCTGCCTTGGCCTGGTCGGCGGCCTGGGTGGACTGGAGGACCATCTGCTTTTGCGATTCGACGGTGCGCTCGAGCTCGATCATCCGATTCGCCAGGGCCTCGGCGGCGACGGTGAGTTCCTGGGACTTCTTCGGGTCTCCGGACTTCTCGGCGTCGGCGGCCATGATCAGCGCCTGGCGGGCGTTACCGTTGACCTTGGTCAGCTCTTCCATCGAGCGGTTGAGCGCCAACTCCGCCTGTTTCTGATTGGCGATCACGTTGGCGGCCTGCTCCTTGAGGCGTCGGTGCTGTTCCTGGGCCTCGGTGATCGCCTGCTCGAGCTGCACCTTGGGATCGGCCGACTCCTCGAACTTCCCGCTCAGCTTGGCGGTCATGTACTTCCACCACTTCGCGATCACCTTGAACATGGGCGGCGAGCCTACCGAGCGTGCAAGCGCAACCGGATCGCAGCTTCCCGGAGCTCGGGCGCCCGCAGGACCACGAGACCGGCCAGGTAGACCGCCACCCCGAGGGGGATCCCGACGACGAGCCGGGCCAGGGCACCACCCCCGGTCGTACCGCCGAAGCTCGACGTTGCGAGCCAGACGACCTCGGCCATGACGAGTGCTGCAAGGCCGAGGCGGCCGGCGCTGCCGAGCAGGCGACGCACCGGCACGCCGGGAAGCTTGCGGGCGAGGATCGCAAGCGCACCCACAGAACTGATCCCGTAGGCGATCGTGAAGGACCAGGCGAGTCCGGGCACCCCGAACGTGCCGACCAGAGCAACGCCGAGCAGGATGTTGAGCGCGTTTTCGAATGCGTTGACCACGAACGGTGTCCGGGTGTCGGCGTGGGTGGTGAAGCCACGCAGCACGAACAGATAGGCCGCAACAGCCCCGACGCCCCACGCGAACGCCGTCAGCGTGGCACCGGTGATCTCGGCATCGGCGGCGTCGAACGCGCCGGCCTGGAGCAGGATCGACACCAGCGGTCGAGCGAGCACGGCCAGTCCGAAGCCGGCGGGCAGCATGACGGCGAGGAGCAGGCGCAAACCCTGCTCGAACCGGGCGAGGAACCGGGCCTTGTCGCGAGCGGCGCGGGCGCGCGCCAGCTCGGGCGTAAAGGTGGTGATCACCGACATGGCGAGCAGACCGATCGGCACCTGGGCGAGCAGGAACGCCACCTGGTACGCCGTGACCCCGAAGCTGCCGGGCCGTGCCAGCACGGTCATTGCGTAGAGCGCGAGCTGGTTCGCGGCGACGTACCCGATCGTCCAACCCGACAGGCGCAGCACCTCCCGCACGGCCGGGTGGTGCCGATCGGGGCGGAAGCGGACCACGATGCCGTTGCGACGCAACGACACCAGCAGCACCCCAGCCATCACGACGATGCCGGCCGTCGTTGGGGCCGCAAGCAACCAGCGCAGCGTCGGATCCTGGGCGGCGAGGGCAAGGTCGCGAGGCGTGTCGCCCACGACGGCCGCCAGCGCCGCCAGGCCGGCGATGCCGACGACGTTGTTCACCACCGGGGCCCATGCTGCGGCGAAGAAGCGGCCGTGCGCGTTCAGCAACGCCGAGGCCAGGAACGTCAGCGCGTAGAAGAAGACCTGCGGCAGGAACACCGCAGCGAGGAACGTCATGGTGCCCACGAGGCGGTCCCGGTCGACGGTGTCCGGGCTGGTCACGGTGTACAGCCGAACGAGCAGCGGCGAGGCGATCACGGCGGCGACGGTCAACACGGCGGACGCGACGGCCGCCACCGAGAACACGGCGCTCGTCGCCTCGGTGTCGCCGTCGGTGGCGTGGCGGGTGAACAGCGGCACGAGCGTGGCTGCGAGCACGCCGCCGAGGACGAGTTCGTACAGCACGTTGGGCAGGTTGTTCGCCGTAGTGAACGCGTCGGCGAGGTCGTTGGCGACGATCTGGACCAGGAACCCGAAGCGGACCAGGCCGCTCAGCCGGCTGAGCAGGGTGCCGGTGGCGACGACGAGGTTGGCGCGCGCCAGGCCGCCTCGGGCCGTCACACCCCTCCCGTCGCCGGTCGGCCGCTCGCTTCCTCGAGAGCCTGCCGGAGCGATTCGAGTTCACCGACGAGATGGTCCACGTCGGTGCCCAGCCCGGAGAGACTCGGATCCCCGCCTTGCCCGAGCGACAGTTCGACGGCGCGTGCGACGAGCTCGTCGAGTCGGGCGTCGAGCAGCCGCAAACGGGAACGACCGTCCTCGGAGGCTGCAGCGAGCCGGGCAGCGGTGGCCAGTTGCGATTCGAGGGCTTCGAGCGTCCGGGTCGTGGATTCACCGGGCGGCAACGCCCGGGCGGCGGCCGACTCGCGACGGACCCGCGTCGGGTCGAGCCGGCCGAGAGCGACGTCGATGCTGTGACCGTGGGTCGCAATCCGGCGACACTCCTCGACGCTTGCGTCGATGCCGTCACCGAGGGAGCGCAGGCGGTCCTGCAACGGGCCGGGCACCACTGCGTCGACCGTCGCTCGGTAGCGGGCCGCAGCTGCGGCCGCCTCCACCACGAATCCCCGCCAGGGCTCCGACAACGCCCCCGGACCGGGCAGGCGGGGCCGGCGCGGCCCCCGGGGCAACCCGGCGAGCACCCGCAGCGACCAGGCGCCGAGGCCAGCAACCACGGCGACGAGGACCGGGACCCCGAGCGCAATCGTGGTCGCAGCGGCGGCACCCGCGGCGAGGATGCCCGAGGGCGCCATCATCGCCTCGGCGCCGGCGCGGCTCAGCAGCCGGTCCTTCAGTCCGATGCGGGTGGCCACGAATGCCGATCGTGTCAGAAGTTGGAGACGACGGCGGTGAACACCTGCTCGATGGTCGCCGGATTCGACGCGTCGTAGGCAGCGGCGTTCGACGCTTCGGCGATCCGACGCAGGATCGTGAGATCTGCGTCCTTGCCGTACCCGATGGTGAACACGCGCACCGGGGTGGTGCGGGCTCCCTCGGCGCCGACCTGCAACTCCTGCACGAGCCCGTTGATCTGGGCGGTGTCGTCGTTGCGGTTGCCGTCCTCGTTCCGGCCGTCGGTGAGCAGCACCACTGCGTTGATCTTCGCAGCGTCGTAGGCGTCGACCATCTTGGTGTAGGCCGACGCCGTCACGTCGTACAGCGGGGTGCCCTGCACCGGCACCAGGGCGCGGATCCGGGCGCGCAAGGTCTCACGGTTGGCGCCGACCGGGGTGACGGGTACCAGGTCCAACCATTGCTCCTGCGCGTTGCGGGTCAGGCCGGTGGAGAAGATCCGCAGGCCGACCTCGTCTTCGTCCTTGAACTGCTGGAGCGAGGTGATCGCCGCGCGTTTGGCGAGGTCGAGCTTCGAATCCGACCCACCGGGTACGGCGGGCTCTCCCATGGAGCCCGACACGTCGAGCACCAGCAGGACGCGGGCCGCCTTGCGCTGCAGCGCCCACCGGTCGAGGACCTTGGCCAGGACGGCGGGCTGGGGCACTTCGAGCACCGACCCTGGCCGGCCAGGGTCGACGCCGTTGGCGGCCACGATCGGTGCGCCGAGCGCGACCGCCGGGTTGCCCGGCCGGAACCCGCCGGCGAGCACCTTGGTTTGGTTCTCCGGTCGCAGCACGAACTCCTGGAACACGCTTGCGGCCTGCTTGGCCGCAGCCGTCACCCACGGCGCGTCGAGGATGAAGAACGGGTTGTCGCTGTAGAGCGTCCCCTCTTTCGGGTAGACCGCTACGAGGGGCACCTTGGGCGGCCGAGCCACCTCACCGGGATCGAGGATGCCGTCGGGATTGCCCGAGTTGTAGTCCAGGATCAATTTCTCCTCGACGGCGACGGCTGATGCATAGGTCAATGCCGTTCCCCGTGCGTCGGCGCGATACCAGTTGTTGAGGAACGTGAGGGTGGTGTCGCCGTAGTGGACCACCGCCGACTCGACCCCGCGTGCGAACGCGTCGACCTCGGGCCGGTCGAGGTCCTCCGCCGTGAGGTCACGGGTCTTGCCGGTGGCGGCGTAGTACTGCGCAACGGTGAAGTTGAGCCCGCTCGTGGAGAAGTTCGGGTTCGTCTTTCCGAGGCGGAACGGGCCCCACTCGGGATGGCCGAACCGGGCCCAGCCCTGCGGGTCCTTCGCAAGTTCGACGATGTCGGCGAAACCCACCGGCTTCGCGGGATAGCCGAGCGCATCGGCCATCGGCTTGGGCATCGCGATCACGAGCGGCGTGATCATGAACGGGCGGGCCGGTGGCGCAACGGTGCGGCCCGTGCGCTGGTTCACGATCGCTCCCCAGCCCGACGCCGCCGGCGACCACACGACCGGTTGGTTGCCGTTGGTGGCCGGGTCGGGCCAGCCGTCGACCAGCAGTTGGGCCGCTGCGCCGGAGGACTTGCGTTGCGGCCGGGCGACGATGCAGCCCGACGACGGCTTCGCGTCCTTGCTCGCGTTGAACGCCCGGGCGAGCTCGGTCATGAGCGTGAACTTCTCGGGGCTCACGACGACGTCGAGCGCCGTGCACTTGCCGGCGTCGACCTTCGACAGGTCGCCCGAGCCCTGCACCGTCGCCGTCTCCGAGGTGCCGCTGCAGGCGGCGGCCGCGAGGGTGGCCAGGACAGCCAGAACGGTCCATCGGTGGCGACGTGATGCGGTCATGGGGTCATCCCTTGGTCCAGGCCAGTTGGAGTCCGTAAGCGATGTCGCCCGACGGCATGCCGGCAGAGGCGTTCGGCGGGCGCCCGGCCACGGCCGCAGCGCTCAGCACCCGGCCTGGCGCCTGCCCGCTGGAGGCGACCACGACACCGGCGCGCACCGCCGGTGTCGGGACGGCGACCGGAGCGGGTGAGGTCGGCCCGGCGAGGCCGGCGACGGTGCGATACGTGCCCGGGAACAACGTGAGGATGTCCACCGCTGCGGCGTCCTGGTTCGGCGGCGAGGGTTTGCGCAACTTGATCCCGGCGATGCCGTCGCGCACCACCGGATCCGTGGCGCCGACCGTTGCGATGTCGGCGCCGGCGAGTCCGGTGGCGATGGCGATCAGGACCGCCGGCCCGGCACCGGTAGTGGCGGGGTCGTCGAGGCCGAGGCCGGGAAGTCCGGCCACGCAGTTCCAGGTCGGGGTCGCACCGCATGTCTGCACGTCGCCGAACAGCGCGACGTCCACGCCGGCGACGACGGTCGACGTCGACAGCCGCGGCAGGCGATCGGCGGCGCGTCGACGAGCCTCGACGACGGCCGGCCACGGCTCGAGCGTCACCCAGACGATCGGGGTGGTCCCGTCGTCGGCGACGAGCCGCTCGGCGGTGGCGCCGGCCGGCTCCACGAGAACGGTCGCGCCGTCGTTACGCAGCGCATCGCACGCGGCCATGACCTCGAGGGCGCACACGACCGGGCTCGACGCAGGCACCGTGCCCCCCGACGAGGCGTCGGCGCCGTCCCGGCCCCGCCACCACACGGCGCCGGCAATCATTGCCACGGCGGCCAACACGGCGGCGATGCGCTTGGCGACCACGACGGCAGGTTACGCGCCGGTGCTCAACGCTCCGCCGCGGCGCGCACGTCGTCGGCCTCGAGCGTCGTCAGCTGCTCGTCGGTCGGGGCCTCGATCGTGACGAGTCGAGACGCGTGGGCTGCGATGGTTCGCTCGAACAGGTTGCGTACGAACCGGGCGTTACCGAAGCCTCGGCCGCGCTCGACCGCGGCGATCGTCGTGCGAACCTCCTCGAGGGCGTCGGGCGTCGGGACGTAGCGCTGCTTGGCCCCGAGACGATCGAAGATGGATACCAATTCGTCGTCGGTGTAGTCCGGGAAGTGGACGGTGCGGTCGAAGCGACTGCGCAGGCCGGGGTTGGCCTCGACGAAGGTGGTCATCTCCTCCGGATATCCGGCCGCGATCACCGCGAGATCGGCGCGATGGTCCTCCATGAGCTTGACCAGCGTGTCGATCGCCTCCCGTCCGAAGTCGTTGTCACCGCCACGGGCCAGGGCATACGCCTCGTCGATCAGCAGCACCCCGCCCACGGCCGACTCGATCACCTCGCGGGTGCGGATCGCCGTTTGTCCGATGTATCCCGCCACAAGGCGCGACCGGTCCACCTCGACGAGCTGGCCGCGCGAGACGACCTCCAGCGACCGGTACATCTGGCCGAGCAGCCGGGCCACGGTGGTCTTCCCCGTCCCCGGGTTGCCGGTGAACACGAGGTGATGGCTGGTCTCGACGACCGGCAGGCCGCGCTCGGCGCGCAGGTGCCCGACACGCAGCAGGTCGACGAGCAGCCGGACCTCGCGTTTCACCGGCGCAAGGCCGACGAGCGCGTCGAGCTCGGCGAGGACCTCCTCGAGGGGCCGCACCGGCTCGGCGGGCGAGGAGGCCACCGGCTCCGCAGCGCGTGCGCCGGTCGCGCCGTTGGTTTCTCGGGGCGCCTCGGGGCGGGGCGGGGGCACGATGCGTTCCCAGGTGTGACGCATCCGGTTGATCGAGTCGAGCTCAGCCGGCGACGGCACCCGGTCGAGCGCCGCCGTGCGGTAGGCGAGCGCAAGCCCCAACCGCCGGTAGGTCGCAGCTGCGCTGGTCCGGCGCGTGCGGTCGGCCTCGGCCAGCACTGCCAGCAGCGACGAGGGTGCCGCAGCCCACTCGCTGCGCCCCTCGAACAGCGATCCGGCCCGCAGATCGGCCGGCGTGGCCCGTTCGAGCGATCCGCCGAGCCGGCCGGCGAAGGCGCCGAGGTAGGCGAGGAGCTCGTCGTCGGTGAGCCGACCGTCGGACGCAAGGACGCAGGCGACGAGGTCCGCGGCCTCCAGGCTGAGGTCGGCCTCCGCGATCGAGCGACCCCCGAGGCCGGCCAGCTCGGAGCGCAGGCCGTCGACGAAGGCGGCGACGTCGGGTTCGAGCGGGCCGGACACCGACGGTGAGACTAGGCGTTTGAACTGCGGTCGAACCCGACCGGTAGGGTCCGGCCATGAGTTCAGTGACCGGACAGCCGTACCGCTTCGAGAATGTCCCGGCGGTCCGCCAGGGACTCCGCGACGTCAACTACCTCGCCGACGACGGCATCTCCGGCGTGGTGTATCTCGCCGACCGGTTGTCCAAGCCGATCCTGGTGGAGGGTCCGGCGGGTACGGGCAAGACGCAGCTCGCCAAGTCCGTCGCCGACATGATCGGCGCCCGGCTCATCCGTCTGCAGTGCTACGAGGGTCTCGACGAGTCCAAGGCGCTGTACGAGTGGAACTACAAGAAGCAGCTCCTGCGCATCCAGGCCGACCGGAACTCCGAGGGCTGGACCGAGCTGCACGATGACATCTTCAGCGAGGAGTTCCTCCTCACCCGCCCGCTGCTCGAGGCGATCCGGGCGTCGGATCCGGTCGTGCTGCTCATCGACGAGGTCGACCGCGTCGAGATCGAGACCGAGGCGCTGCTGCTCGAGGTGCTGTCCGAGTACCAGGTGTCCATCCCCGAGCTCGGCACGGTCACGGCGAACCAGGTGCCGCTCGTGTTCCTCACGTCGAACAACACCCGGGAGCTGTCCGAGGCGCTCAAGCGGCGCTGCCTGTTCCTGCACATCGACTACCCGACGATGGACCGGGAGAAGGAGATCGTGCTGGCGAAGGTGCCCGGGATCACCGAGAGCCTCGCCGACCAGATCGCCCGGATCGTGCGCTCGATCCGCCAGCTCGAGCTGAAGAAGGCCCCGTCGGTGTCCGAGACACTGGACTGGGCCCGCACGCTCGTGCTGCTCGGCATCCAGCACATCGACGCTGCGCAGGCCAAGGAGACCCTGCACATCCTGCTGAAGTACCAGACCGACATCGCCAAGGCGGCCAAGGAGCTGGCGGTCGACGCCAAGTGAGGAGCGGGTCGTGCTCGACTTGATGAGTGGCTTCATCCAGGAGCTGAGGACCGCCGGGCTTCCGGTGAGCCTCACCGAGAACCTGGATGCGATGGAAGCGGTGCAGCACATCCCCCTCGAGGACCGCGAGGCCCTGAAATACGCGCTCGGCGCCACGTTGGTGAAGAACAACTCGCATTGGCGGGTGTTCGAGACGGTCTTCGAGGTGTACTTCAGCCTGCGCGGGCCGCAGTACAAGCTGAAGCCCGACGCGGATCCCGACGAACTGATGCAGGCGCTCCAGGAGGCGATGGAGCGCCAGGGCGAAGGCAAGGGCGCCGGCGGGGCGATGGACCAACTGACGCCCGAGGAGCTGATGCAGCTGCTGATGCGCGCCCTCATGGAGGGTGACGAGGCGCTGATGCGCGCCCTCGCCCAGCAGTCGGTCACCCGCTTCGCCGGGATGGAGCCGGGCCGTCCCGTCGGCGGCACGTACTACCTCTACCGCACGCTGCGGAACCTCGACCTCGAGGGCATGCTCGAGAAACTGATGGAGAACACCCGTCAGATGATGCCGGACGGGCAGATGACGCCGCTGGAGGAGCGCCTCGAACGCGACGAGTACGACAACCGCATCGAGCAGTTCAAGCGCGAGGTCGAAGCAGAGATCCGCCGTCGGCTGGTGGCAGACCGCGGGGTTGAGGCGATGGCCAAGACATTGCGCAAGCCGCTGCCCGAGGACGTCGACTTCATGCACGCCTCGCGCGACGAGATGGCCTCGTTGCGCAAGGCGCTGCAGCCGCTCACCCGCAAGCTCGCCGCCCGTCTGGCGCGCAAGCGTCGCCACGGCCGCAAGGGCCCGCTCGATTTCCGCAACACCGTACGCCACTCGTTGTCCTACGGCGGGGTGCCGGCCGAGCCGAAGTTCAAGTTCCCCCGTCCGTCCAAACCCGAGCTGATGGTCGTCGCCGACATCTCCGGTTCGGTCGCTGCGTTCGCCCGGTTCACCTTGATGCTGGTGTACGCCATCCAGAACCAGTTCTCGAAGGTGCGGTCGTTCGTGTTCATCGACGGCATCGACGAGGTCACCGAGTACTTCAAGGGCTGCGAGGACATCACCGAGGCGATCCATCGGGTCAACACCGAAGCCGACGTCGTCTGGGTGGACGGCCACTCCGACTACGGGCATGCGTTCGAGGTGTTCTGGGAGAAGTGGGGCAAGGAGGTCGGGCCGAAGACCACCGTGCTTCTGCTCGGCGACGCCCGGAACAACTACCACGCCTCCCAGGCCTGGGTGGTCAAGGAGATCCGCAAGCGGGCCCGCCACGTGTTCTGGTTGAACCCGGAGCCGCGCTCGTACTGGAACACCGGCGATTCCATCGTCGGCGACTACGGAGCCCATTGCGACGGCGTCTACGAGTGTCGCAACCTGCGCCAGCTCGAGGGGTTCGTCGAGAAGCTCGCATGACCGCCCGGTGCCCTCAGGTTGCCCGGGCCCTCCGGTAGGGTTCCGAGCCGCATGTTCGACGCACTGTCCGACCGGTTCGACGGGATCCTCAAGCGCCTGCGGGGCAAGGGGACGCTCAGGGAAGCCGATGTCGACGAGGCGCTGGCGGAGATCCGCGTCGCCCTCCTCGAGGCCGACGTCAACGTCCGCGTCGCCCGCACCTTCGTCAACCGGCTGCGCGAGACCCTCGTCGGGCTCCAGCTCTCCAAGGCGCTGTCGCCCGGCCAGCAGGTGGTCAAGGCTGTCCGCGACGAGCTGCGCACCATGCTCGGCGGCGAGGTCCTCAAGATCACCTACGCCACCAAGCCGCCGACGGTCGTACTGCTCGCCGGCCTGCAGGGGTCGGGCAAGACGACCAACGCCGGCAAGCTGGCCCGTTGGTTCAAAGCGCAAGGGCGCAACCCGCTGCTCGTCGGCGCCGACCTCCAGCGGCCCGCAGCGGTCGAGCAGCTGCGCACCCTCGGGCGTCAGCTCAACGTCCCGGTGTTCTCCGAACCGGGCGATCCCGTCAACACCGCACGTCGGGGTCTGGAAGAGGCACGCCGGCTCGGCAAGGACGTCGTGATCGTCGACACTGCCGGGCGCCTGGCCATCGACGCCGAGATGATGGACCAGGTCCGGCGGATCTCCGAGGTGACGGGCCCCCAGTACACGTTCCTCGTGATCGACGCGATGCTCGGCCAGGACGCGGTCACCGTCGCAGAGGCGTTCCACGAGACGCTTGCGATCGACGGGGTGATCCTGTCCAAGCTCGACGGTGACGCCCGCGGCGGTGCGGCGCTCAGCGTCAAGGAGGTGATCGGCCGGCCGATCGCCTTCGCCTCGACGGGCGAGAAGCTCGACGCGTTCGAGCAGTTCCATCCCGACCGGATGGCCGACCGGATCCTCGGCATGGGCGACGTGTTGACGCTCATCGAGAAAGCCGAGCAGGTCTACGAGCGCGAGGAGGCCGAGCAGGCCGCTTCGAAGCTCATGGAGGGCGAGTTCACCCTCGACGACTTCCTCGACCAGATGCAGCAGCTCAAGAAGATGGGCTCGCTGCAGAGCCTGATCGGGATGCTCCCCGGCGTGCCCAAGGAGCTCAAGCAGGCCAAGATCGACGACGGCGAACTGAAGCGGGTGGAGGCGATCATCCGGTCGATGACCGCAGAAGAGCGTCGCCGCCCCGAGGTGATCAACGGCAGCCGGCGCACCCGGATCGCCAACGGGTCGGGCACCTCGGTCGGTGAGGTCAACCGTCTCGTCACGCAGTTCCGCGAGATGCAGAAGATGATGAAGCGCATGGGCGGCTTCGGCGGGTCGAAGGCGTCGAAGAAGGCGAAGAAGTCCAAGGGGATGCCTGCAATCCCCGCCGGGTTCCCCGGGGCCGGGATCTCCGGGCTGCGCTAGTCCGGCGTCCGGGCCGGGAACGCGGCTAGCATTCCCGGGTTCTCAATTGCGAGGAGAAACAGCAGTGGCCGTGAAGCTCCGCTTGATGCGGGTCGGGAAGACCAAGCAGCCCACCTACCGGGTCGTCGCCTCGGACAGCCGGTCGCCACGCGACGGCCGGTTCATCGAGATCGTCGGTCAGTACAACCCGCGCTCGGAGCCGTCCGTCGTCGCGATCGACAACGCCAAGGCGCTGCACTGGCTCCGCAACGGCGCCCAGCCGACCGAGCGGGTGCAAAAGCTGCTCGAGACCTCGGGGGCGTGGGCCGAATTCCAGGCGGGCAAGGCCAAGTGACCGAGGGCCGCACGCCGTCTGCGCCCACGGCCGTTGCGGTCGTGGACTATCTGGTCCGTTCGCTCGTGGACGACCCGGAGGCCGTGGTGGTCAGCCAGAGCGACCGCCGCCGTCGGGGCCGGGGGGTGCTGATCGAGGTGCGCACCGGGCCGGGCGACATGGGCCGCGTGATCGGCAAGGCGGGAAAGACCGCCCAAGCGATCCGGTCGGTCGTGCGGGCGGCCGCCACCCGCGACGGCGTAGAGGTCGACGTCGATTTCGTCGATTGAGCCGACGGGGGGCGCCGCCCTGCTCGAGGTCGGTCGGATCGCCCGCCCTCACGGTGTGCGCGGCGAGGTGATGGTGGACCTCGTGACCGATCGCCCGGAGCGTTCCCGCCCGGGTGCGGCGTTGCGGACGTCCGGTGGGCGAACGCTGGTGGTCGAGCGAGCGACCAGGCACCTGAGCCGACCGGGCCACACGCGGTGGATCATGCGCTTCGTCGGGGTCGACGATCGTGCCGACGCCGAGGCCGTCGCCGGCGAGACGCTCTGGGCCGCCCCGATCGAGGACCCGGCCGAGCTGTGGGTGCACGAGCTCGTCGGTTCGGAGGTGGCCGAGATCGACGGCACGGTGCGCGGCCGGGTGGTCGCCGTGCTCGAGAATCCGGCGCACGACCTGCTCGAGCTCGACTCGGGAGCGCTCGTGCCGGTGGTCTTTGTCCGCTCGTGCGCTGCGGGGCGCACCGTGATCGACCCACCCGCCGGGCTGTTCGACCTCGGCACCTGAGCGGGGCACCCGATGCGCATCGACGTGTTCTCGATCTTTCCCGGGCTCGTCGACGCGTTCTGCGCCGAGTCGCTGCTCGGCAAGGCCCGCAACGCGGGCCTCCTCGACCTACGCTGCCATGACCTGCGTGACGCGACGACGGACAAGCACCGCTCCGTCGACGACACCCCCTTCGGTGGGGGACCGGGGATGGTCCTGCGCTGCGAGCCGGTGTTCCGGTCCGTCGAAGCGGTCGATCCGCCCCGCCCGCTGCTCCTCCTCGGACCGGGCGGGCGGCGGTTCGACCAGCGCCTCGCCGAACGCCTTGCCGACCTCGACGGGTTCAGCCTGCTGTGCGGGCGATACGAGGCCGTCGACCACCGGGTGCGCGAGCACCTCGTCGACGGCGAGCTGTCCATCGGTGATGTCGTGCTCGCCGGCGGCGAGTCGGCGGCGATCGTGGTCATCGAGGCGGTCGTGCGCCTCCTGCCCGGGGTGATGGGGACCGACGCGTCCGGCATCGGGGAGTCCTTCGGGACGGAGGGGCTTCTCGAAGGTCCGCACTACACCCGCCCTGCCACGTTCCGGGGCTGGGACGTGCCCGAGGTGCTTCGCTCCGGCGACCACGGCCGCATCGAGAGGTGGCGGCACGCGCAGGCATTGCACCGCACCGCACGGGACCGGCCGGACCTGCTCGAGGCCCGCGGTGGGCTGCGCAGCGATGAGGCCTATGCCTTGGAGTCGACCCCGGCCGTGGAGTATCCTTCGACGTTCCCGTGAACCGCCAGGAGCTGTGCGCCCCATGAAGCCCACCGATCTCGTCGACGCCCCCCGCCTGCGAGCCGACGTCCCGGCCTTCGGCCCCGGTGACATGGTCAAGGTTCACGTGAAGATCGTCGAAGGCAACCGAGAGCGTGTCCAGGTGTTCCAGGGCAACGTGATCGGCCGCCAGGGCAGCGGCCTGCAGGAGACGTTCACCGTCCGCAAGCTGAGTTTCCAGGTCGGCGTCGAGCGCACCTTCCCGCTGCACTCGCCGATCATCGACAAGCTCGAGGTCGTGTCGCGCGGCGACGTCCGCCGGGCCAAGCTCTACTACCTCCGCGAGCGGACGGGCCGCGCCGCCCGGGTGCGCGAGAAGCGCGACAACTGACGGTCGACGCCGACGTGGGCGCCGAGGACCTCGACGATTTCGAGGCCGATCGGGAACTCCAACTTGCGCACGAGTACCAGGACGTCTCGGCGATGTTCCGGTACGCCGTCGAGACAGAGAGACGTTTCTACCTGGCCAACGAGGTCCGGCTCGAGGTGATCGGCAACGGGTTAACAACCTGCCTTTGTGGACGAACCCCGCCAGCGGCCAACGGGTCATGATTTTGGCTACTGCTGTGAACTTTGAGAAAGTTATGGGAGGGTATGAATC